>NZ_JBGUBC010000021.1:0-46309 GCF_041821145.1 Halopenitus sp. H-Gu1
CAATTGACGCTATGGCGATCGGATCCAGAATGGTATGCTCCGACGTTTCGATGCCCTGGAACACCGTACGTTCCGATCGGCGGGGGTATCGCAAGCATCGGACTGATCGCGTTCATGCAACCCCTGTCGCAGGTTATCGGTATCCTCCTCACGGGCTTTGGAGCCGCATGGTACTATTTATACGGTGAGAACCGCACGTTACGGAGAAGGACCGAATAATGGTTGGAACTCCGCAGATCATCATTCCCGTTTCGATTCTCGAGGGACACGTCGTTTCAGAGACGCTCATAGAGTTCCTCTCGTCGGTCCCGATCGTCGTTCTCGGCTATCACGAGATTCCGGAACAGACGCTTCCCGAACAGGCGCAAGACGAGTTCGGAGATCGGGCATCAGAAGAGTTGGCCGACCTCGAAGACGCCTTTGAATCGTACGACGCAACCGTCGAGACCGAGCTCGTTTTTACTCACGATCTGGCACAGGCCATCCAGCAGGTCGTTGAGGACGTCGACCGCGGCGTCGTCTGTCATCCGAATCCAGTTCAGAACGTTGAGAACGTTCTCGTGGAAGTTCGTCGTCCCGAATTGGTCCCCGCGATTACGGCGACCATTACCGCACTCGTTGGCCCCACGGATGCGACGATCACCCTCCTCTACGCGGGAGACGAAGACGAGGAGACGGGTCATCGTACCCTTTCGGGGATAGCGACGACGCTGGAGGAAGCGGGGATATCGGACCAGCGAATTTCACAGGTCACCGAACGGACGGCCGATCCCGAGACGACGATCCTCGATCGGGCGGACCGGCAGGATCTGTTCATCCTCGGAGAGGACGACCCCAGTTTCCTGAACTGGATCTTCGGCGAGATGTCGGAGCGGATAGCCGAACGGACGCTTGCTCCAGTACTCGTCGTACAACGACCGTTCGAGGAATGAGCTTCGAAAAATCGAGGCCGAGTCCCGGATCCGGGGAAGAGTCCGGAACCAAGAAGAGTCCGGAACCGGGGACCCCGTCGACCAGTCGCCGTTTCTCCGCGTTTCCCGTCCTCACAACGGAACGCGGACACCGAATCGGTCCACCTGTCGTCAGACTCCCCAGAAGACGGCGATTCCGAGCGTCGTTACGACGGCCAGGATCACCTGGAGCGGTCCGCCGACGCGAACGTAATCGCTGAATTCGCACCCGCCGGGACCGTAGACGAAGAGATTGGTCTGATAGCCGATCGGCGACATGAAGGCGGTGCTTGCAGCGAACGTGACTGCGAGGACGAACGCGAACGCGTTCGCATTCAACTGTTCGGTAGCGCGGAGTCCCCTTCCTCAAGGAGCGACCGGAGGGAGCGAGTAGGGAGGGGAGGAGCGCGTTCGCATCGAGAAAGGGCCGGCGATTACTATTGGATAGGAATGACTGCCAAGATATATCGATCGGGACCGTGTTGTACTACGCGACGTCAGCAGCCACTACCATGACATACACCCTCGAAATCAGTAACGAACTCAAAGACCGACTGGACGACCATCTCGATGAGGGCGAATCACACGAGGAGTTCATCGAGGAGTTGGTGTCCATGTACGAGACCGAAGGACGGTTCCTCCAGGAAGGCTATTCGGAGTGATCCGCCGCTCGGCGAGAACCCACTGATGAACGAACGCGTCTCCAGGTCCCGTCTCCACGAATCGTGGGACGACGTCGGTGCCCACGGGAATGGGATCATCCGGGAGTTACACGAGACTGACGTCGATGCTGGTGCACTCACGGAGCGGGATCGGCAGTCAAACGCACCCGATCGACTCGAGGAAAACGGGACCAGCGACTCGACGTGACGAAGGCGATCGATGGAGAACACTCATGACACTACAGGACCGCATGTCGTGGACGGAACCGGACGATGTCGACGCGGCCGTCGAAGCGGTCCGCACCACGGCACACGAACTGGATCACCCCGACGACCTGGACCGCCTCGTCGAGCGATTTGGCGACCGGAAATACGTGTTGCTCGGAGAGTCCTCACACGGGACCTCGGAATATTACCGCTGGCGTTCCCGACTGACCGTCCGACTCCTCCAAGAGAAGGACTTCTCGTTTGTCGCCGTCGAGGGCGACTGGACGGACTGTTATGAGGTCAATCGATATGTCAAGGACATGCCGAGTTCACACGAAACGACTCGTGCCGTCCTCGACGCCTTCGACCGGTGGCCGACGTGGATGTGGGCGAACTGGGAAACACTCGACTTTCTCAACTGGCTCGAGACGTACAACCAGGGGCGTCCCGAAGACGACCGCGTCGGGTTCTATGGCCTCGACGTCTACAGCCTGTTCGAGTCGATGGACGCCGTCATCGAGTATCTCAACGACGTCGATCCGGACGCTGCAGCGGAAGCGGAGGAGGCCTACCGCTGTTTCGAACCCTACGGAGAGGATGCACAAGAATACGCGCAGGCGACCCGGATGGTTCCGGAAACCTGCCAGGAGGAGGTGGTCGACATCCTCACGCGAGTGCGAGAGGACGTTCCGGAGTACGACCACAACCGGGACGATTATTTCAACGCCGAACAGAACGCGCTCGTCGCGAAAAACGCCGAGCAGTATTATCGCAAAATGGTCAGAGACGACGCCGACTCCTGGAACATCCGGGATCAACACATGGTCGAGACGCTCGATCGCCTCCAGGACCATCACGGATCGGATGCCAAAGGAATCGTCTGGGCACACAACACCCACGTCGGCGACGCTCGGGCAACCGACATGGAAACCCGTGGCCGGCACAATATCGGACAGCTCGTGCGACAACGCGACGGCAGATCGGAGACGGCATTGATCGGTATGGGTTCACATCGAGGGAGCGTCATCGCCGCGAGTTCCTGGGATGCACCGATGGAGGAGATGACTGTTCCGGCCGCTCAGGAGGGGAGTTATGAACACGTCTTCCACCAGGCCGGGGAGCGCGATCGCCTCCTGGTAACCGAGGACCTACCCGATGAGTCGGCACTCACACATCCACGTGGAAATCGTGCCATCGGCGTCGTCTATCACCCTTCCCGCGAAGCCGGGAATTACGTGCCGACGAATCTGCCCGAACGATACGACGCCTTTCTTCATCTCGACGAAACCACTTCCCTTCACCCGCTCGCGATCCATGCAGAGCGGAAGGGCATGCCCGAACTCTATCCGTGGGGACTGTAACCGACCCCACCCTACTTCGGTCATCCTGACGGGTTCGCTCGTGGAGGGTGGGGCTTTGATGTGGGACTCGCCGTCAGTTGTCGCCGGGGAGGATGGTCTTTCCTCGCCCGTACCGAACGACCTTCGGGGTCGGCGTCCCCACCATTCAGGGGCCGGGCTACTGCGGCCCGTGATACCGGCGACGTGTGCGACGATATCACTGAGTACTGGTACGTGGGCACCCGGAAAAAGTGTATTGGGGGGCGAGTCACCCAGCAGCAGCCTCATTGCTCGTTTCCCACCGTGTCGGCTTCCTCTCCGGCCGACCCGCGTCGTGCTTGCGACTGAATGTCGGAGCCCCTCGCTCCTTGAGGCCGGAGACTCCGTCTCGAAAGATGCTGATCGGACCACGCTCGATCGGGAGTTCGTCGACGTCCATCACTCAAAGACGTGCAGCCGGAATGCGTCTGGACAGTCTGAGACCCCGCGTCGACCCTACTCGAGCGTTTCCACCCAGATCAAGAATCGCTCGAAGCCGACGAAGATGACGAGGAAGGCGATCGTGAACGCGATCCATTCGAACACGACGAACCGGCCAGCAAAGGCCAAGATGGTGGTGATATACGAGATGGTGGCTCCGATGAATCCCGATACGTAGAGTCTCACTCGCGAGTCCATGGCGGAAGATGAACGGTAGCACTCATAGGAGTGATGGTTGATCGGCTCCCCGCCCGACGGCATCACTCGATGGCGGCGTCGAGTCCCGTTAGTAAGGCGGTGGCGCTCGCTCGGTTCGTCGCCAGCGGAATGCCCCGCACGTCACAGATTCGCAATAGCGCGGAGATATCGGGTTCATGCGGCTGTGCAGTCATGGGATCTCGAAAGAAGAACACGGCATCGCAGGCGTCGTTGGCGACGGCGGAACCGATCATCAGATCGCCTCCGAGCGGACCGGACTCAAGCGGCGTCACCTCCAGATTCGTCTCGTCGTTCAGGCGACTGCCCGTGGTCCCGGTCGCGATGAGATCGTGTTCGTCGAGGATTCGTTCGTGTTCGTTCGCGAACGCGACCATGTCGGCCTTCTCGTCGTCGTGTGCAATAAGTGCAATACGCATGTCAGATCAACCTCCGTGAGGAAGGAACACTCGCGGCGCCATCGGACAGTATCATGGGACCACCGCCGCTTCAAGCAGTTCAACCGGGTGGCGGACCTCATAGCCCGTCCCGTGTGCCATCTGCATGGCGCAGGTCGGACACTCGGTCATCCCGGTTTCGCCGTCGGCGTCGCTCATGTGGTCGAACATCTCCTCGCCGATCGCCATCGATTTCTCGTACTTCTCGACCTTCCACCCGTACGTACCGGAGATGCCCGAACAGGAGTCGCCGACGTCCTCGATCCCGACCCCATCCAGGTCGCCGAATAACTCGACGGCCTGTCGGTCAAGACCCTGATTGCGCGCGTGACAGGGTGCGTGGTACGCGAACTCCGCAGCGAGGTCCCCGTCGACGTCCGCATCGTCGAGTTCGTCGGTGAGATCCTCGTGGATTCGAAGATACTCCACGGACTCGAAGGTGTTCGCCGCGACATCGTCGATGCCGTCGATATCGAACAACTCGGGGTACTCCTGTCGAAGCGCCATCGAGCACGACGTACATGAGGCGATGGCGTCGTATCCCTCCGCGACGAGGTCAGCCAGCGAGGAGACGTTGATCTCGGCGTCCCGGCGAGCATCGTCGAGCATCCCGTTGGCGAACATCGGCGTGCCGGAACATCCCTGTTCGGGGACGACGATCTCATAGCCGAAGTGCTCGTAGACGCGCACGAGCGCCTTTGCGACCTCGGGCGTGTTGTACTCAGCATAACAGCCGTGGAAGTAGGCGATCCGCTTGTCGGCGTCGACGGGCTCTCCGCGCCGTTCGCGCGCCTCGCGTGCCCGCTCTTTCGAGCCGGCGGCACCGCCCTGTCCGGCCCACCAGCTGGTGAACGTCTCCGTCGCGAACTCGGGGAACTCCCGTTCGCCGGTGACGCCCAACAGCCGCTCGCCGAGCCACCGAGCCGGTCCGAAGTTCGCCATGGCGTTCGCGAGTCGCGGGACCTTGCTGGCAAACCACGCGGATTTCCGGTAGTTCGCGAGGATTCGATTGCGTACGTACTCGAGAGAGAACGTGTTCATCTCCTCGCTGACGTACTCGCCGCGGGCGGTGTTGTGCATCTGGGAGAGCGGAACACCCGAGGGACAGGCATTGTCACACCGCATGCAGTTCGAGCAGTCCATCACCGACTCGTCCACGCCGTGGGCGTCATCGCGTCGTTTGAGCCGCCACTGTTCGGGTCCCTGGAACTTCGGTCCGGGGAAGTCGTCGTCGACCTCGGCGACTGGACAGTTCGTATCGCACGTCGAGCATTTATAACAGGAGTCCGCGCCCGGCCGCAGATCGAACCCGTCGCTGTCCTCGAAGATGTCGACCGGCTCGAATTCGCTGCCGGTGTTCGGTGCTGCTGGGTCGAACTGCTGGTTGGATTGGCTATCGCTCATCGTCTCTCCGTGGCTGCATTTCGGCCGGCAGCATAGCCCGTCGCGATCGAGACGCCGCTGCCGGACTTCTCCGCGGCGAAGTCGTAGCCCCCGAGCACGGAGCCGGCGGCTCGCAGGTTCTCGAACTCGACGCTCCCGTCAGCCGCTTCCGGACGCAGGTCGGCATCCGTCGCGACGCCGAACCGCGGGAATCGGTGGTCGCCGAACGCTTCGTTTTCGAACCAGTCGTAGCGATCGGCCGCGTGCTCGACGTGGCAGTCGAAAATCGGCTCGTACACGCGATCCCGGTCGGATTCGACGCCCTTGCCGACGAGTCCGCCGGTCGCGAGCACGTACTGATCGGCGGCGTTCGGGATGCGTGCACCGTTCTTCTCGACGTACACGCGCTCGATGCGGTCGGTGCCGTCGAAATCCGTGACGGGATTCCCGGTCTCGATGCTGGCGTCGGCCGCATCCAGCGCGTCGAAGAGCGTGTCCTCCAGTCTGAGCCCCGGCAGCGACGGCGGTCCCATCGGCACCTCGAAGACGTCCGCATCGAGCGCGTTCTCAAGAGCGGATCGGACGCCTGCAGCGTCATCATCGCCGAGGATGGCAGGAAATCCCACGCGCTCCTCCCCATCGAGTTCCGCCCTCACTCGTCGGGCCAACGCCTCACGGACCGGCTGGTCGCGGCCCTCCACGACCACGTTCCCGTCCGTATCGAGGAGCTTCGCGTACCGCGTTACCTTCGCGTCGGCCCGGAGGTCACCGGGGAACCGAATCGTTACCCCACGGACGTCAAACGGGACGCCCGCCGCCTCGAGGTGTGCAGCGGCGTGTGGCGCATCGAAATCGACCAGCGACTCGAAGCCCACGAGCAAGGTGTCCCGCACGTCACTTGCCACGCCGGCGCTTGCCCCGTCGGGGTAGCGTGCGGTCGGCTTGATCGTCCCGCCGTGGGTCGGCAGCAGGGCGTTCGCGTCGGTGTGTGACCCCCGATACTGGGGCACGGCGTCGTCGAACAGCGCCATCGCGTCCCTGACCGTCTCGACGCCGACTCTCCGGTAGGGATGATCCGCCGGAAGGTCCGGAATCGCCGCGTACGGATCGACGAGCGGACCGTCGCCGTCGGACGTGTATCCGAGCACGTCGACCAGACCCGAAGCGTTCCGAAGCGTGCTCTGTTTATACGAGACGAGTCGAACGTCCGCGCCCGTGCGCGCCGCGGCGAGCGCACTCGTGAGACCGGCCAGTCCGCCGCCGATCACGAGCACGTCGGATTCAATCGCCACGGTTGCCTCCGTCGGTAGCGACGCCCGGATCGGACCGACTTGCCCGCGGGCCGCCGTCGAACGCGTCGAAGTCCACGTCGTCTCCGTCCGCAGGGTCCT
Organism: Halopenitus sp. H-Gu1; assembly: GCF_041821145.1. Lineage (NCBI taxonomy): Archaea > Methanobacteriati > Methanobacteriota > Halobacteria > Halobacteriales > Haloferacaceae > Halopenitus > Halopenitus sp. H-Gu1. The sequence continues at coordinate 7,067 of NZ_JBGUBC010000021.1, forward strand.
GATCACGGTTCTGCGTGGTGGCGTGTAGCGCGTAGTTCAACATCGCCTGCGAGAGCTGTTCGCCCCAGAGCGCGTGGCGCTGGCCCTTCCAGCGCTCCTGGAGGAGTTCGTCCCACGCTCGGCGCGCGGTCGATTCGTCGTAGCTGGCGTCGTCGGTAGCGGAGTCACCATGCAGTTCGCTGGCCAGCCGATGACAGCAGAACCCGCCCTGGCAGTTCCCCATCGAGGCACGAGTGCGAATGCGAACGGCGTTGAGATCGGATCCGGACCCGGCGATCGCGTCCCGTACCTCGGCGCGCGTGACGCCCTCACACGCACAAATGGTCGGGTTCGGTCCGTCGGTCTGCAACACGTCGTCGGCGCGCGATCCGAGGCGCTCGACGCTGCGGCGTCCGATCGGGGAGCGAAGCCCGAACTCGTCCATGTAGTCCCGGAGGACGGAGAACTCCTCGCTCCCGGGGAGTGGAACGTCCGCAGTCCGGCAGTCGGCGTTGATGCCGAACTTCCCGCAGACGTGATCGCTTACCGCCTCACCCATCATCCGATAGGTCGTGAACTTCCCGCCGACGACGGTCGTCATCCCGGGCAGGTCGTCACGGTCCTCGTGATCGAGCAGGAAGTAGTCCCGCGTGATGTCGGTCGGGTCCTCGCTTCCCACGCCCGGCGGTTCATACAGCGGTCGAACGCCCCAAAAAGAGCGGATCGTCCGCGCTTCCTGAAGCATCGGCACGAGTTCCGAGAGCGTGTCAATCACCGTATCCACCTCCCACCGCTCTTCGGGGTAGTCCTCGGGGTCGTCGACCTCCTCGTCAGTCGTGCCGAGGATGACCGTCGTCTCGTGGGGGACGATGATGTCCGCGTCGCCTTTCGGCCGACAGCGATTGATCGCGGTGTCGACCTGTCGGACGTTCATGATCGTCATGACGCCCTTGGAGGGTCGCACTGCGATGTCCACCCCCGCCATCTCACCTATCCGACCCGCCCAGGCGCCGGTCGCGTTGACGACGTGGTCGACCCGGATCTCCTCCGTTCCCCCTTCGGTCCCGTGAACGTGCTTGCCGGGGCCGGAGGCGTGTTCGACCCCGAGACCGACCACCTCGCCGCCTTCAACGAGGAGGTCCGTCACCGTCGAGTGGGTTTCGACGCGCGCGCCGTGTTCTTTGGCACTGGCGGCGTTGGCGACGACGAGTCGAAACGGGTCGACGGCGCCGTCCGGAACCGAGATCGCCTTCTCGACGTCCGTCGCGAGATGCGGTTCCATCGAGCGTGCTTCCGCCCCGGAGACGACCTCCGTGGGAATGCCGCAGGCCTCACAGCCGCGGAGTTTCTCCTGGAAGTACTCCTCGGAATCCTCGGGGCGTTTGACGAACAGGCCGCCGGTCAACTCCACGCAGTGGCTGGCGATGTCCCGGAGGACGCGGTTCTCCTCGATGCACTCGCGTGCGCTGGCTCGATCGGAGACGGCGTACCGCCCGCCGCTATGGAGCAACCCGTGCATCCGGCCGGTCGTGCCGTGTGTGAGGGTCCCCTGTTCGAGAAGCGTCACGTCGAGACCCCGCATCGAGAGGTCACGGGCGATCCCGGCGCCCGTCGAACCGCCGCCGATGACGGCGATGTGTGGTACCGATGCCATCTATCTTCCCGGTTTGAAGGCCACCTACTTTATTTTATCGTAGAGTGCGAGTCTCTAGTAAATTTACTACTAGTCGAGCCGTCGGTTCCAGTGGCTCGGTCTCACACCATCGCAATTCTGATCGGCATCGTATGTCGATATCGGCCACAATTCGGTCTTCGAACCATTAACGGGTGATTTCTGGCAGTTTCAGACCTTCAAACGTCGTCCGTCGGTGCGCTATCGATCGTCGTCGTCGTTGATCTAAAAGCAACATTTATTATACTCCCCAATTATTTACTGCTAGAGCGGGGAAGATCGTAAACTAATCGAGGCCCCCCACGGAGCATACCAACCCATGGCAAACACATACGTCGGCTCGATCGACCAGGGAACGACTGGAACCCGTTTTATGGTCTTCGACCACAGCGGACAGGTCGTCGCGAACGCATACGAACGACACGAGCAGATCTATCCCGAACCCGGATGGGTCGAACACGATCCCGTCGAGATCTGGGAGAACACGAAATCGGTCGTGACCGCCGGCCTCGAACGAGGGAGTCTCGAAGCCACGCAACTGGAGGCGATCGGCATCACGAACCAGCGCGAGACCACCGTCGTCTGGGACGCCGAAAGCGGCAAGCCGGTCCACAACGCGCTCGTCTGGCAGGACCGCCGGACGACCGACCGCGTCGAGGAACTCCAGGACGCGGGCAAAGTCGAGGAGATTCGCGAAAAGACGGGACTGGAGTGTGATGCATACTTTTCGGCGACCAAGACCGAGTGGATCCTCGACAACGCCGAACCACTGAAACTCCAGTCCTCACGCACGCAGGGGCTTCGGGACCGCGCACGCAACGACGAACTCCTGATGGGCACCGTCGACTCGTGGCTCATCTACAATCTGACCGGCGCCCACGTTACGGACGTCTCGAACGCCTCCCGGACGATGCTGTACAACATCCACGACCTCGAGTGGGACGACGACCTGCTCGCGGAGTTCGACGTTCCCGAGGAGATGCTGCCCGAAGTCCGGCCATCCTCCGATGAGACGCTATATGGACACACCGACCCCGATGGATTCCTGGGCGCGGAGATCCCCGTCGCCGCCGCACTCGGTGACCAGCAGGCTGCGCTGTTCGGCCAGACCTGCTTCGACGAGGGCGACGCCAAGAACACCTACGGCACCGGCTCGTTTTATCTGATGAACACCGGCAATCAGGCCGTCGAGTCCGATCACGGACTCCTTACCACCATCGGCTTTCAACTCTCGGGAGAGCCCGTCCAGTACGCGCTTGAAGGATCCATCTTCGTCACGGGAGCCGCCATCGAGTGGCTCGAGGACGTCGACCTCATCAACAACGCCGCACAGACGGCGGAGCTCGCTCGATCCGCAGAATCGACCGATGGCGTCTACCTGGTTCCGGCGTTCACCGGACTCGGTGCGCCCCATTGGGACGGCCGTGCACGCGGGACCATCGTCGGGATGACCCGCGGAACGCGCAAAAAACACATCGTGCGTGCGACCCTCGAGTCCATCGCCTACCAGACTCGCGACATCGCCGAAGCGATGGAGGCCGACTCGGGCGTCGAAACCACGTCGTTGCGCGTCGACGGCGGAGCGGTGAAAAACGACTTCCTCTGTCAACTCCAGTCGGACATCATCCAGACCGATATCGCCCGCCCCCAGGTCGACGAGACCACCGCGCTCGGGTCAGCGTACGCCGCCGGCCTGGCAGTCGGCTACTGGGACGACATCGGCGAGTTACGCTCGAACTGGCAGATCGACCGGGAGTTCCATGCCGAGATGGAACGGGAGGAGGCGGACCGGATGTACGACCGCTGGGACGACGCAGTCGAGCGTTCTCTCGACTGGGCACAGGAGGAGTAATCCATGTACGGGACGCTGCAGATCCCAGTCATCGGCATGGAACTCGAACCGTTCGCCGTGCTTTTGATCACTGCGCTGGCCGGGGGCGCGTTTGGCGCGGCCCTCGGTGCGTTGCCCGCGTTCATCTTTACGGGCTTCCTCGTCTTCCTCGGGGAGGGTATCGCGATCCTCGAACGCCAGATCGGCCGCACCATCGGGGCCGTCCCGGAAGGGGGGATCGCCACCGGATTCACGGGCATCATCGGATTCGGGGCGATCACCGGACCCCATATCGCCTTTGCGGGCGGCGTGGCGGCGTCGGCGTATGCAGGCAGCCGATACCCGGAGATGAAACCCGACGGCTGGAACTACCATTTCGGCAAGAACATCCTGTATGCGTTCGGGACCAAACCCGATATCCTCGCGGTCGGCGCGATATTCGGCGCGCTCGGGATGCTCATCACCCGGGTCGTGAGCGGGGCCGGAGTCCCCACGGACGGCATCGCGCTGTCGGTCGTCGCGACGGCGCTGATCGCGCGTGTCGCCTTCGGCTACCCACTGATCGGGACGGTAGCCGGGTCAAGCGTCTTCGATATGACGCCCTTCGAACGCGAAGAGACGCGCACAGCGACGGACGGGGGAACGCCCGCCCGACCGGCAACCGAACCGTGGCTTCCCCACCAGTACCGGTGGTCGGGTATCGTCACGATCGGGCTGATCGGCGGGGTGCTCGCGAGTTACATCTGGCTCGAAACGGGGAGCGTCTTCATGGGGTATGCCGTCTCCGCAATGAGCCTCCTGTTTCTCCAACTCGGCGTGGAGAAGATCCCGGTCACCCACCACATCACGCTCGTGGGGGCCGTCGGCGCCGTGGTCGCGGCTCCCGTCTTCGGTAGCGGGGTGATCGCGCTGCTCGTTGGCGGCGTGTTCGGTGCGGTCAGCGGCGTTCTCGGCGAGGTGAGCCAGCGCGTCTTCTACTCGCATTCGGGAACCCACGTCGACCCGCCGGCGATGGCGATCGCGATCGTCATGTCGGTCGTCGGCGTCCTCTATCTGCTCGGAATCATTCCCAACGCGGGATACCTGGGACTGTGAACGACCCCAACCCCGTTCCTTTTTATTACGTGGTTGGTACCGTCACTAAGGAACGATTGGATTCGCCATGGACATCGACGCGAGAATAAAGCGACGACAACGCCGTGAGGAAGGCCCACGACTGGTGGAGGACTACGAAGCCCTGTCGCCGGTCACCCACCTCGATGAGCCGTCGCACCGGGGCCCCGTTCTCGAACGGCTACTCGACCACCTCGATCCGGTGTTCGACGGTCGATTACCACCCAACGCGTACGTTCACGGTCCGTTCGGGTCCGGGAAGACGGCGATCGTGACGGCGCTTTTGGATCACTTGGATCAGTTGTCCAGCCAGGCTCGCTCCGTCATCTACACCAGCACACGTGCGGGATCGCCGACGACCCCGGGATTCGCCTACGTCGACCTCCGGGAGACGAAAAGCGAGTTCGCGTTCTATCACCACGTCCTGGATGCACTGGCCGACGATCCGGTCCCGGAACACGGCGTCGGCACCGAGGAGATTCGCCGGCGCCTCCACGACCGCCTCGGAACGTCGCGGGCCGGGGTCGTCGTCGGCGTCGACCACGTCGGCACCCCCGATAGCATCGATGTCGACCGCCTTGTCGATCTGTTCTCGGGGCTTCCGAGCAACGCGAGTTGGCTGGCGATCGGCCGTGCCGCGCCCGAGGAGACGGCGCTGTCCGAGTACACCGCGACGACGATCGCCGTCGAGCGCTACCAGCGACAGATGCTCGTCGACGTGTTGATGACGCGCGTCTCGAAGGGGCTCACCCAGCAGGCGCTGACCCACGATCTCGCCCGACAGATCGCGGAGTGGGCCGACGGGAACGCCCACGACGCGCTCGCGGCGCTGTTCGTCGCCACCGATCGCGCGAACCGGGCGGATCGAGGTCGCCTCACGGAAGCCGACGTCGCGGCGGCGATGGAGGCGGTTCCTCGACCGTCAGTCTCCCTCGGACGGGTGCTTTGCCTCCCCGAGAACAAGCAACTCGTATTGCGGAAACTCGTCGATCTCGATCCCGCCGATCGCGACTCAGTCACCGCGACGACGAAAGCGATCAGCGCCGATCCCGCGGTGGACCTCTCGGCGGGAACGGTCAAGCGATACCTCTACGAGATGGCGGAGATCGGCGTCGTCGAGCGCGTCCAATCGTCGACGCAAGCAGGGAAAGGACGGCCGCCAAGCCGCGTGGAGTTACGGTTCCCGCCGACCGTGTTCCGCCGGCTCTACGATCTTCGACGGTAGCTCCTGGTCGGCCACCGACGAACGTATTTGCGTCCTGCGACAATGGATGTCGTGAGTATCACGCCAGGTGACCGCGTCCGTCTCGCCTACGTCGGTCGATTCGAAAACGGAAGCGTGTTCGCGACCTCGGATCCCGACGTCGCCAGCGAACACGGGCTACGGGAGGCACAGGGCAGAGACCCCGAGGAGTTCGGACCGCTGTCGTTCATCGTCAACCGCGGAGAGGTCATTGAGGGACTCGACGAGGCCATCGTCGGTATGAGCGTCGACGAGACGGCAACCGTGACCGTGCCGCCCGCCAAGGCGTAGGGGAACGTGATCCCGATCGCGTTCGCGAGTACGACCGGAACACCTTCGAAGGGATGGTCGGGGAGCCGCCTGACGTCGGTCTCCACGTCGAAGCGGAGAACGGCCTCCACGGGGACGTGACGGCCGTCACAGAGGAGACCTTCGTTGGCTGATCTCGGGATCGACATCTCCCACACTACTGGCGGCCGCATCATTCCCCGCTCGAACGATCACTCCAGACGTCACTACCCAAAGCAATTAACACAATTAAACCCAGACCCAACTATGAGAGACGTGAGATTTCCTCAGGAAGCAGGCGGCACCCGTGACGGGGACTGGTTATGACGGATTTTCACATCTCCGAACGGAATATTGCGGCGTACCTGTCCGACAACGACGTGATTCGCGATGACGTCGAGCCAACGGTCACATCGCTCGGTGGCGGCGTCTCCAACACCGTCCTCCAGGTCTCGACGCCCGACGCGTGTTACGTCGTAAAGCAACCGCTCGCTAACCTTGCGGTTGAGGATGACTGGCCCGCGGATACAGCACGCGTCCACAACGAGGCTGCGGCGGTCAGAGCCTACCACGGAATCATCGACGCAGCTGGCCTCGACGACATCGAAGTCTCGGCCGTCGTCTTCGAGGATACCGAGAATCGCGTCATCGCGATCACGTGTGCGCCCGCCACGTCACGCATGTGGAAGGCCGAACTGCTCGAGAGGCATGTCGACCCTGACGTCGGGGCTACCTTGGGACGCTTCCTCGCAACGAGTCACCGGGACGCCTCGGAGAAGCAGACGATTCGCTCCGAGTTCGCCAACAAGACCCCCTTCGAACAGCTTCGACTCGACCCCTATCATCGAACGGTCGCCGAGCAACATCCAGATATTCGGGCAGTCGTCGACGCCGAGATCGAACGCATCAGCGACGTTGAGCGAACGCTCGTCCACGGTGACTTCAGTCCAAAGAACGTGCTTGTCGACTCCGCGGACGAGACCCCCGTGTGGCTCCTCGATTTCGAGGTGGCACACTGGGGTGATCCGTCATTCGATACGGCGTTCATGCTGAACCATCTGTGCATCAAGGCGGTGTACAATCCGGGTCGCCAGCAAGCCTATCTCGAGACGGCGACCCACTTCTGGGAGGCCTATACGGACGTGATCGAGTGGGATATCGAAGCTGACACCGTCACCGAACTTGCGATACTGATGCTTGCCCGCGTCGACGGCAAATCACCAGTGGAGTACGTCACGTCACCCGACACGAAGGAAATCCTTCGACGAATCGCAAAACGAGCCCTCACGGAGGACGTTGCGACTGTCCCGGGTTATCTGGACCTTCTCACGGAGGTGGCTGACGCATGAGCACCATCGAGACGGTCTCTGCCTGGGAGATCCTTGATTCCCGCGGGAATCCGACCGTGCGCGTCGCCATCGAGGCAGGTGGCGAGCGCGGGGTCTTTTCGGTCCCATCGGGTGCAAGCACCGGAGTCCATGAGGCGCTCGAACGCCGTGATGATGCCGACCGGTACGGCGGGAAGGGCGTGCAGGAAGCTATTGACGCCGTCGAGCGGGAGCTTGCAGACGCCGTCATCGGTCGAGACGTGTTCGACCAGCGAGGACTCGACAACGCACTCGTCGAACTCGACGGTACTGAGAAACTCGAACGTCTCGGCGCCAACGCCGTTCTCGGGGTCTCCGGCGCCGCAATCCGCACGGCAGCGAGCGTCGCCGGGCGTCCACTGTATGAGTATATCGGCCAGAAACACCATTCCAATGTGGCCGACGGCACGCTTCCGATGCCCATGGTCAATATCCTCAGCGGAGGGTTGCACGCCCGGGGCGGAATCGAGATCCAGGATTTCCTGGTGATTCCTACGGGCGCGGACACGTACTCCGAGGGTCTCGCGATGGTCTGGCAGGTCCGCGACGCCGTCGAATCGTCCATCGTGGACGCCGGCCATCGGCCACTCGTCGCTGACGAAGGTGGATTCGCCCCACCGTTGGACTCGATCGAGGACGCGTTCGATCTCGTCGTCAACGGCATCGAGGCAGCCGGATTCGTTCCGGGAACGGATCTCGGTCTCGCAGTTGACGTGGCGGCCTCCCACTTCTACGATCAGGATACCCAGCGATACACGCTCTCCAGTGTCGATGCAACACTCAGACGCTCCGAGATGGTGGATCGCGTGGTGTCATGGACTGAACAGTATCCACTCGTCTCGATCGAGGATCCACTTGACGAGGATGATTGGGCCGGTTGGGAGGAACTTGCCAGCCGATTGACTGACGTTCAGTTACTGGGAGACGACCTTCTGGTGACGAATGGAGACCGGTTGGACCACGCGCTCGAACGGGATGCGGCAAATGCCGTCTTGGTCAAACCGAATCAGGCCGGCACGATCTCGCGAGCGATTGACGTCGTCCATCGCGCTCAGGACGCGGGATGTAATCCGGTCATCTCGGCCCGGTCCGGAGAGACGTGTGATAGCACCATCGCGGATCTCGCCGTCGGCTTGGATGCGGGCCAGATCAAGATCGGGTCACTCGCTCGGTCCGAACGACTAGCGAAGTACAACCGCTTGCTCGAAATCGAAGCGGAGACACTCCGTGGCTTCGCTTCGTTTACGCTACCGACCGTCTAAATCTCAGAACCCGTTTTGCACGCTATGATGTCTTGACATCCGCCACCATCGACGTCGCAATCACTGGCGTCGCAATCACTGGCGTCGTTGCCGTTGCTCTTTCCTCAGTCCGTGGTATCCCCATCTCCGATTCCGTTATCCTCGGGGCTAGCTTGGATCGTGGAGCGCTCAGGGGTTCTGCGTGTCAATCTTCGTTTTCGTCTGCCGTGTCAGTGCCGTTTGGTGCCCCCGTCGCTTCGGTGGCTTCGGTGTCGACTTCTTCGACTTCAACGTCTTCACCTGCGACGCCGCTTTTTCCGATGACTGGGAGCAAGTTATAGTCCCCTGTCGGGCCTTTCTGGACGACGTTAATGTCGAAGACGAAGTTCAGTTCCTCGTCAGCCCCGATCTCGAAGGGTTTGATGATGCGGAGTCTATCACTTGGCACCATCACGTCGACAGCCTCGCCGTCAACGACCCCCTCGGCGCTGGCGACTCGGAGTTCGATCCCCGAGTACCGCCCCTCATCAAGTTCGGCCTCAAGCACCGAAACAGCTCGATCACCCTTGACCTGGGTGAGATCAACGGTCACACTATCGAGGTCGAATTCGACGAATCCCCCGCTCTCGTCGTCTTCGGAATCCCCAGTATCGTCGTCGGATGACGGCGTGGGACTTTCGTTTACAGTGCCGTTGACGACTCCTGGAGTGATCTCTTCGTCCTCATCGGCCTGAAAGACACGAGCAGCCGAGAAGGTGACATCCAGTGAGTCGAAGTCCTCGATGGCTACCGGCTGATCGCTAATCAACAGCCGGAATGTCCCGCTTTCCGTACTGCCGTCATCAGCACCACTGTCGATGCCGGAACAGCCGGCAAGGAGCACGGTTCCGAGCCCGGCGGTGGTCTTGATGAGAGATCGTCGCCTCATGCGGTCTCACCGTGTGGGAACGCCATAGTCAGATATGCTCGTAGTGAACGCCGCGGAGAGACATCTTCCATTTTAGAAAAAAGGAGCGGGAGACGGATAACCATGTGGGATGGTCTACCAGGTTGGTCAGCACTTCCTACTCATTCGAACGCCTTACAGAGTGTCGAGGATGCAGGAATCGAGTCGAGAGCACGGGCATCACGGATGCGGGGCATCTCGATGAGTTCATCAGCGAGATCGCGGTGCGTGGTGGTCTTCGTCACTTTGAGACAGGGCAAGACGACATGCTGGCGAAGGGTGTTCCGCTTCTTCGAGAATTTTGAGGAATATCGAGCGACTGCCCGACTGGCAAGCTCAACGGCTCGTTCGACGAACCGAAGCAGATCCGATTTCGGAAAGTCGTTCATTGACCGATACTTCTCGAACGAACGGGTTACTTTCAACGAAAGACCAGAGGTCTTTCGTGATGACGGGACGCAGAAGGTGTCTCGAACCACGAGTGAGTAGTGAGGGGTGGAGCGCGTTCGTTTACCAAGGCCAACAGAGCGGATGTACTTATCGGTGCAGGCGGTGTATTGGCTCTGTATGCCCGAAGAAGTCCTGTTCAAATCGGAGCGCAACCAGAGCCGAGAAGAAATCGCATCGTCTCTTCGCAGTGTCGCTGATAGGCTCGAACAAGGAGATTCTATCACACTAACATCCGGTTCCCAGTCCGTGACAATGGAACCACCAGCCCGCCCGACGTTTGAGGTCAAAGCCGAACGCGAAGGACCGACGGACGGCCCCGGTGAATTGAGTATCGAGTTCGAGCTCGAATGGGACGAAAACGGCAGTGAGGGGGATGGCGGGAGCGACCAATTAGAAATCGAGTGATCAAATAGCAGTCTTCAACGCTGGCAGATTCAAACGAAATTGCGTCGAATAGACAGTTCGACAGAGCCGGAGTGCTCTGTTTTGACCGGCAATGGCGCCAGAAACTATCAGTGGTCGAGGATTTCAACAATTCGACGAGAATGGATGGTGTGAGAGATAACCCCTCTTACTGCTGGTACATATTGAGGTGCCCAAAGATCGAACCAAGGAGCACCGCAATCGGAATGATTTCGAGACGGCCGACCCACATGTTGAGTATTAACATTGCCTTTGCAGGTGCTGGCATATCGGGCCCAGTGATACCGGAGTCCAATCCAACGTTACTCTGTGCACTCATGACGTCGAAAATGACGTACTCCAACGGATGGGCCGGAGACAGTGATTGCAAAAGAACGGAGACACCAATGGCCAAAAATAGCAGCCACAGAACGAACACGACCGTTGCTTCAGTATATTCACGCTGAACCTGTTGCTCATTGAGTCTTCGTTCCCCGATTTGGAGATAGCGAACCGCACTTTCCGGCAAAAACACACTCTTGATTTGCCAGACGGTACCTTTTATAAGAGTAATCACCCGAATGAGCTTGAGACCACTCACCGTCGAACCAGCCGCAGCCCCCGTAAGCATCCCGAGACACATCAGTAACGTTGCCCCAGCACTCCAGACCTGTCCCGTTCCCGTTCCAACCGTTGCCGTCCCGAAGCCGGCGTTCGAAGTGGCGGAAACGAACTGAAACAACGCAATTCGGAACGTCTCTTCGAACGACTCGTACTGTCCGTTTGTATACAGAATGCCCGTCAGCGCAACGGTACCGATGGAGAACCAAATGAAGACCCACCGCGTCTGCAGGTCAGAATAGAAATTATGCAGTTCTCCCTTAAATATCAGATAATGGATCGGGAACGCGATACTCCCCGCGACCATTACTGGGACGACTGCGTACTCTATTAACGGACTGCCATAGTGGCCGATAGAATCCGCATGGACCGAAAATCCTCCAGTTGCGATGCCAGTCATCCCGTGATTAATCGCGTCCCATAACGGCATTCCTACCGCAACGAACAGCAGAATTGATCCGACGGTGAGCCCGAAGTAGATCTTCCAGATTTCCTGGACGGTCGAGACAATACTCGGGTGGATCTTTTCCGAGCGGGCTTCACTCTCATACAAGGTGAACGACCCACTCCCGGGTCGCGCAAGGATAGCCACCGTCAAGACGATTACACCGACACCCCCGATCCACTCCGTGAACGAACGCCACCACTGAAGCGACCGCGGAAGCTCTTCTTCGACGGCAGCCATCGTCAGCCCGGTACCGGTGAAGCCACTCATGCTCTCAAAAAGCGCATCCAACGGATGCAGAAATATCGCCGTCGTTTCATTCAGTGGTGGCGTCTGAGTCCACACCGGAAACGGATCGAGGACGATCGTCCACGCGAGTAACAGAAATGGTAATCCCCCCAGTAACCCAGTCGCACCCCAGGCGCTAGCTGCAGTAATCATTGCTTCGAGTTTCCCCGGTGGCTCCGCATCACGGTAGAGCCGGGAGAGAACGACACCGATAACAGCCACTACGAGTGCCGAGATCGCGAACGCAGGGACGGCATAATACTCCTGGTTTATCACCGCGACCCCGATTGAAACCATCAACATGAGCGAGACGGCCTGGAGGATACGGCCAACGTCTCGACCGACCGCTCTCAGATGTACCTTCATCGTCCGTGCTCCGCCATGTCTACAGCGAGGTTAGTCTTGGATGTGCTCATTGGGGCGACGTTGATCGTGGTTTCGGAAGTCGGCTGAGATGGTGACTCATTGATCCTCGTAATGTCCAAACAGGTCTGTGAGTTCCGGGTCAGCACCAAACCCGGAGTAGACTGTCACGAGATCACCCGGTTTGAACGTAGTGCTTCCTTTGGGTGTGATCGGAGATTCGCGGCCATTTCGTTCGACGGCGATTATCAGAACATCGTCCGGAAGGATGTCCTCTTGGGCCGCTTCCTCGACCGTTTTTCCACTCAGAGGCGCATTTTCAGTGATCGTTATCTCGAATACTTCCGCCTCTTCACCGATCCGGAGGAAATCAACGATCGCTGGACGTGCGACGGCACGATAGAGATATTCGGCGATAAGCTGCTGGGGATTTTCCATCGTATTGACACCGATCTGCCGGTAAAGCCCCATATGTTCGGGGTTGTGGACGACGGAAACGACCGTTGGCACCTCGAATTCCTTTGCGAGCAGACAGACCATAATATTCGTCGCGTCTTGCTCCGTCGTCGAGATGATCGCGTCAGCCCGCGTAATGTCCGCATCTTTGAGGGTGTCTTTTGTCGTCGCATTCGCGTTAAGTACCAAACAATCGTATTCGCTTGCTATCCGATCTGCTCTTGTTTCGTCCTTTTCGATAACGACGACGTCGTTGCCCGACCGAGTCGCGATCTCGACGAGCGGCGATCCAACATCTCCCGCCCCGACGATTACAATATACATTTGCTACCCATTTTCTCCTCGCCAAGTAAAATATACCGTCTATCCCTCCGAGGTGTATCCAGTATTGGCATTTTGGGATGTTGGATGCTAATTCGGTATCTAGATGTGATCTCCGTCTCTCATTGATCTCCGAGATGTCGGACGCATCCCGACTGTGGTAATCAGTCAGAAACCGTGCTCGCTCGATGTCTGCTTCCGTTCGGGCTCGATGTCTGCTTCCGTTCGGGCTCGATGTCTGCCTCCGCGCACACTCGCCATCGACTCCCGTTCGGACTCAACACCTACTCCCGTTCGGCTTCCTGTTCCGCCGGCGCTCGATCGGCGGACTCATCCTGAAACTCGAAGCCCCGATCGTCCACCGCCGCCGCCGACGTCTCGTCCAGATGAGCGACTGCCCGCCGTTGCAACTCTTCGATCCGTGGAACGGCAGTCACGTTCGAGAACAGGACCGTCGCCGTGATCGTCGTCGCCCCCGCAAGCGGTTCGTCCCCGGCCAACACCTCGACGGTCCCCGTCTCCTCCTCAAGGAGATATCGACCGGTCTCGAAACCCTTCCGGGAGATGTCTCCGGGTGGTCCAGAGAGGATCAGGAGTACACGATCCGTGGCCGAGACGTCACAGGGCAGCGTCAGCTTCGATTCGAGCGCTCGGCGCACGAGCCGCTTGATCGTGGCGGCGTCCGTAGCGGTGTTGGCTTCGGTGTCATCCGCCAGACCCAATAGCCGTTTGAGGCGGGCGAGCAAGCCGTTTGAGTCGGGTTCGGCTTCGAACGTGGCATAGCCGATCGAGGCGAGACCGCCGACCCCGAGCGTCCGGCTGATATCCGTGGGATCGATCCGCATCTCCGAGACCGACGTCGGATCCGACTCGCCGGCCGCAAAAAGCGAGACGATGCGGGTCGCGATCGCGTCGTTGATCTCGTCGTAGCAGTCGGCGATCCGATCGGCATCCCGTCGCCACGCCTCGTTATCGATCGGGATTACCGCGTCCGCCATCGGGACGATCGTCCGCACCGCCCGAGCGGCGGTTAGGGCTCGGTCGTCCGATTCCGTCGTGGCTGGCAGGACGCCGAGGACGTAGACTGGGTCCTCGTAGCTCGATTTGAGCTCCTCGAGCAGGACGCTCCCGACGCCACTACCCGTTCCGCCGCCCAACCCGGCGACGAGTATCGCAGCGTCCACCTCCGTTTCGTCGACCCGATCCAGCGCACGACGAATCTCCGGACGCTCCTCGTCGGCAACCGAGGCCCCCACGTCCGGATCTCCGCCGACGCCGGCACGCTCGCCATCGCCGCTGTTCGCGGAATCACCGTCGCCGTCGTCGTCATTCGCGGTCGCATTGCCCGCGGTCTCGGTGCGTGATTCGTGCTGCGTGACGGCCGGATGGGTGTCACCGATCAGGACTTGGCGCTCCTCGGGAATCGACGTCGTCTCCTCGAAGGCCGTAGTCGTGGTGTCGAACGCGAGGACGTTTCCGTCGGTGAAGTTCCGGTCCGTGCCGGCTTCGGCCTCGACCAGTCGATCGACGATCCGGGTGCCAGCGTTTCCGACGCCGAGCAGCGAGAGCTTCATCCGTCTGCCCTCGTCGTCGAGCGCGGTCGACGTGGCACGCTAAACGATGGGATCCAGGTCATTGTCATCGTCGGTGATCAGCGACTCGATCTCCTCCTCGCGGACGGCATCCAGTTCCCTGATCTTGTTTTGTGCGTCGACGGCCTGGTTCTGTATTTCGTCGATACGCGGGGTTTCCGTGACGTTCGAGAGCAATACCACGGCCGCAAGCGTCGACGAGTCCGTTCGAGGATCGTCACCGGCGAGCACGTCGACGGTGTCCGCCTCGTTTTCCAGCCACTCGCGGGCAGCCTCGACGCCCTTCCGTGAGATCACCGCGGGCGGTCCAGCGAAAACTATCAGCGCGCGGTCGGCACTCGACACCTCACAGGGGACCGTCAATCGGGAGTTGACCGCCCGGCGAACGAGGCCCTTGATCTTGGCGGCATCCGTCGAGTCGGCCTCCGGCTGCTCCCCGTCGTTGAACCGCGAGAGAAGTCCTTCCTGTTGGACGTCAAGTTCCGTGGACGCGTAGCCGATCGAGGAGACTCCGCCGGTGTCGAGCGTCCGCATGATGTCGCTTGAGTCCATCGCGTTCTCCCCGACGTCGGATTCGTCGACCTCGCCGGCCGCCAGCAGCGTGACGATCCGGGTCGCAAGCTCCTCGTTCATCTCCTCGTAGCCCTGTTCGATCGTCTGGCCGCGGGAGCGCCAGGCGTCGTTGTCAAAGGCGATGAAGTTGTCGACCTTGGTGACGAACGACTGGAGCGACCGGGCGGCGTTGAGGGCCGGGCGACCGCCCTCGTATTTGCCGGGCAGGACGCCGAGGCCGTAGACCGGTTCGTCGTACATCTTCTGTATCTCGTCGATGACGACTGGGGCAGCCCCGCTGCCGGTGCCGCCGCCAAGCCCGGCGGCCACGAGGATCGCGTCGACGTTGTGGATCTCGACGTCGTCGAACACCCGCCGGATCTCGTCGATGTCGGTTTTGGCGACCTCCGCTCCGACCTCGGCGTCGCCGCCGACGCCGTGTCCTTTGGCCTTCCGGTGGGTATCGCCGATCAGGACGCGCCGGTCCTCGGGGATGTATTCGGGTTTTGCCAGGTCGGTGCGGGCGGTGTTAATGACGAGCGCGTGTCGACAGAGGTTTCGCCCGGTGTCCCGTTCGAACTCGATCATCCGATCGATGAGCTTGCTTCCTGCGTTCCCGACACCGATGGTCGCGAGTTTCATCGTCGATTCCTCCGGCTCTTTCGGCTGGACTGTCCGTGTCGTCGGCGTGATCGGTCGAACCGCACGGGGATCGCTGAGACCATGTGTTGGTGGATCCATCAGTACCGACGCATATTAACCTACGTCAGACGCGAACGAACTGTCCCTCGTTTGTGTAATTAGACTATCACTCGTGTCATCGAGAATCCGATAGGTCGATTCGTGTATTCGATAATTCGATCGATGATATACGGGCGTCTACGGACCCGCCCGTGTGAGTGTTGGTCTCACGACACGCATCAGCATTCCAACGATTGTCTGACGGAGAGTTTAAGTGTCGTGTGTATCACAACGACGTATGGAAGGGATGAACGGCCCCGTCTCCGAACGAGTGATACGGAACGTAGCGGAGACCACCGACAGTGACCCTCTGGATCTCCCGCTGCTGTACGACGCAGTCGATCCGGATGCGCTGAACGCGATCATAGAGTCGATGTCGGATGGCGAGGTCACGTTCACGTACGCGGGCCACGAGGTTACCGTTACTAGTGACGGAGCGATCAGTCTCGATGAAAAGTCGGCAGCCCGTTCGGCCCCCGAAGCGGCTGTGACGTCCTCTTCGCCCTGACAGGCACGAGAAGACACATTGGAGAGCACAAGAGGCACGCCGGATCCGAGATCACGGCCCATGAGTGAACGGACGGACGCCGGCGATTCGGACACTTCTGATGAATCCGCTGAGTGGGAGGACTCGGGCAATTCGAATGACGACGAGATAAACGAGCGGCTCGACCGCATCGTCGGCGTCCTCGCGACGGACCTCCCCTGAACGGGTCCGGTCGTCAGGACGACGGCGTCGAAACCCGCACTACCTGCTTTCCGATATTGTCGCCGCTAAAGAGGCCCATGAAGGCGTCGGGGGCCTGCTCGAGTCCATCCACGACGGTTTCGCGGTGGCGGATGTCACCGTCGGCGACCCACGTCGTGAGCCGGTCGCGTGCCTCGCCGAACCGCGTCGCGTAATCGTGGACGAGTAGCCCTTCGACCGTGGCACGAGTGGCGATGAGCAGCGGGAGCTTTCGTGGTCCCGTGGGCATGTCCTCGTCGTTGTAGTGGGCGATCTGGCCGCACACCGCCACGCGGGCGTCGAGGTTCAGTTTCGTGAACACCGCGTCCGTGATCGGACCACCGACGTTGTCGAAGTAGACGTCGACGCCGTCCGGTGCCGCCTCCGCAAGCGCCGCACCGTAGTCGTCGGTGGCTTTGTAGTTGATCGCGGCATCGAACCCCAGGTCCTCGGTCAGCCACTCGGTTTTCTCCGCCGTTCCGGCGAAGCCGACGACGCGACAGCCGTTCAATTTCGCGATCTGCCCGACGACCGATCCGACCGCGCCTGCCGCACCGGAGACGACGACCGTGTCACCCGGTTTCGGATCGCCGACGTTGAGCAAGCCGAAGTAGGCCGTTCGTCCGGGCATCCCCAGCACGCCCAGATACGCCGGGAGATCGGCGATCGTGGGGTCAACCGGAACGACATCGTCCGCATCCATGACGCTGTAGTCGCCCCACGTTCCCCTGCCGGTGACGAGATCGCCGGCGTCGTACCGGTCGCTTTCGCTCTTCGTGACCTCGCCGACGATCCCTCCTTTCAACACGTCGCCGACCGCCCACGGCTCCGCGTACGATTCGGTGTCACGCATCCGGCCACGCATGTACGGATCGACAGAGAGATAGTTGACACGGATGAGGAGTTCATTGGCATCCGGCTCCGGGACGTCTCGTTCCCGCAGTTCGAAACAGTCCGCATCCGGCTCCCCATGCGGTCGCTCGGCGAGCCGCCATTCGCGCAGTGTATCGCTCACGGCCGTTTTTCCCGTCTCCTCCCCAATAGTCTTGGGACTGTTCGGAGACGTCACGGCGATCTTCTGGACCGGTTTCCGAGGGCGTGCGGGGGGTGGTTAACTTGATCTGGGTCACTCGACCTGGAGCTTTTGGAGCGACTCGCGGAGGTGGTACCTCGCTTCGTCGTTCTCGGCCACTTCGAGCGCCTCCTGGAGGTGCTGTTCCAAGCCATCGCGATCGGTTACTTGTGCGCTCATACTGGAGAGACGGTTACGCCGACGGATAGTTATACACCGATTTCGACTCCGGTAGGTTCGACCTACGGACTCCGTATCGGCCGAGAACGCTCTTTTCGGGGGGCGGCGCAGTCACGTCGACGGCGCGACGAGTTGGGAGTGGTAGAACGGTATTACCACGGTGTCGACCAACTAACTCGACTCATTCGACACGCCGTTCACGACGTTCCTCGGGGTAGCATCCCCTGATCGAGCGAACGGACCGGATCCGACGCGAGCGAGAAACGGCCCATCTTTTTGTCGGAGGACGGCAAATCCCGGAGCATGACTGACGACTACAGCATGGTACAGGTCGACGACGTCGAGCCCACGCCATCGGCGAGTTCGGGGACGGACCACGTCGATCTCGTGTCGGAACTCGGGTGTACGGAGATGCGGCCGAAAGTGTGGTATCTCTCGCCCGGCGACGCGATGAGCTACCACCGCCAGACGGAACAGGAGGAACTCTACTACCTCCTCGACGGTCCCGGTCGGATGAAGATCGAGGACGAGCTGATCGACGTGCCCGAAGGGACGGCCGTCCGCATCCCGCCGGAGACGAACCGACAGGTGCTCAACGACACCGAGGGCGAACACGTCTGGCTCATCATCGGCGCACCGCCGACGAGCGACGACGGCCGACCGGTCGCCGAGGACGCATAGTCGACGCGCTCAACCGGAGGGAGGAGTCAAGGTCGAAGGCGGTACGCCGACGCCACGCGTTCGTCACGCGGCGACGCCGGGAGGCACCGCCATGATCGAGCGAACACCAAGTGTCGATCGCGAGATCGAGGGGCCATCAACGAGGACGTCCGACCGCGCGAGGGAAGGGACTATTAACTGTGAGTACGACCGGAAACTCACATGTGTGGACGATTTGACGGAGAGACGGCCATCATCACAGGATCGAGCAAAGGAATCGGGAAAGCCATCGCGACGGAACTCGCGCGGGAGGGCGCAAACGTCGTCACGAACTCACGGTCGTACGAGCGAGCGGAGGCCGCCGCCGAGGAGATCGCGGCCGACGTCGACGACGCATCCACGCTGCCCGTCGAGTGTGACATGACCGACCCCGACTCGGTGGCGGCGATGGTGGAGGCGACCGTCGAGGAGTTCGGTCGCCTCGACGTGATGGTGAACAACGCAGGAATGACGATCGTCGGCCCTGCCGAGGAGATGGATCCCGAGGACTGGCAGCAGGTCATCGACGTCGACCTCTCGGGCGTCTTCTACGGATCGCAGGCGGCCGGTCGGCAGATGATCGACCAGGAGGACGGCGGTGCCATCGTCAACATCTCCAGCATGATGGGGTCGATGGGGCTGCACGGCCGCTCGCCGTACTGCGCCGCGAAGGGAGGCGTGGACAACCTGACACGGACGCTCGCCGTCGAGTGGGCCGAACACGGGATCCACGTCAACGCGCTCGCACCGGGCTACATCCGGACCGCAATCACCGACCAATCGATGGAGTCGGCGGGCTACACGGAGACGGACATCCAGAACCGGACGCCGTTGGGACGTTTCGGAACGACCGAGGAGATGGCCAACTGTGCGCTCTTTTTGGCCTCCCGGGACAACTTCGTCACGGGCGAGGTTCTGACGGCCGACGGCGGGTGGACGGCATTCGCCTGGGGAAGCCGCGGACCCTAACTCGGTTGAGATCGAGACCGAGACCGAGACCGACGTCGACGCCGACGCCGACGTTGTGAGTGCGGGTGTATCGCGGTGCTTGAAGGCCGGCTTCGGCTATTCGTAGACGCGCCGGCCCGTCTTGTTCGCCTCGATGAAGTCCCAATCGTATTCGACGCCGAGTCCCGGGCCGTCCGGAATCTCGATGTACCCGTTCTCGTCTATCGAGTCCAGTTGGTCGTCGTAGCCATCGGTATAGACCGGCGGCGTCGTGTTCGGGACCTCCGGGTGAACGAGTGCCATCTCGTAGTAGTTCGTGTTGCGCGTCGCCGCAATGCACTGCCGCTGGGCCGGACCCGGCGCGTGGTACTCCACGTCCAATCCGAAGCCCTCGGCCACGCGGGCGCGCTTCATCGCACCGGTGATGCCGCCGTCGTACTCGGGGTCGGCGCGGACGAAGTCCGTCGCCTCGTTAGTGATGAAGTCGGTGAACGGTTCCAGCCCGCGGACGTGCTCGGTCTGGAGAATGGGGGTGTCGAGCATCTGTCGGAGTTTGCGGTGGCTGTGCTGGGAGATGCCGCCGTCGCGGTAGGGATCCTCATACCAGAAGAAGTCCTGTTCATCACAGGCCTTCCCGACCTTCAGGGCCTCGCCGAACGTCTCGATATGGCAGGCGGGATCGCACATGAGGTCCATCTCGTCGCCGACGCGCTCGCCCACCGCGTGCACGACGTCGATCACTTCCGACGTGTTTCGCCACTCGCCACCCCAGACGTGGATCTTGAAGCCGGGATAGCCCATCTCGAGACACTCCTCCGCGAAGTCGGCGTAGGCTTCCGGAGAGTCGAGTCCACCGTTGCGATCGCCGCCGTACGTCGAGGCGTAGGCGGGGATACGCTCGCGGTAGGTACCGATCAATTCGTGGATCGGCGAGTCGTGGTATTTGCCGGCGAAATCCCACAGTGCGATGTCGATCGGTCCGATCCCCATCCGGTCGTACTTGCGGAGCGCACGTTTGAGCTCCGACCAGTGTTTCTCGCGGTTCAGGGGGTTTTTCCCCACGAGGTAGTCCGCTACCTGGTGGAGTTCGGCCATGGCCGGGGAGTTGCCGCCGACGTACTCGCCGGTGATGCCTTCGTCGGTGTAGACCCGCAGGCCGAACAGGTGCCGTTCCGTCGTCTGGCCAGGGTGATACCCCATCCCGAATCCGTCGGGATACGGGCCGCGATCCTCGAGCGGATAGCTGAATTCGGTCGACTCGATCTTCGTGATGGCTGGTGCCATGGGGCAATGGGTGACTGCCGGGATAATAAGTCCCCCCTCCTTGTCTCGGTCGGTCATATAGGGGCGGGGGAGTGGTCGTTCGTCTAGCTGAACTGTGAGTCAGTGTCGTGGTCGAACCGTCGGTCACCGCCACAGCCGAACCGTCAGTGACCGTCTCAGTCGAATCGTCGGTCACCATCCCGGTCGTCGACACCACAGAATTGGACCCGAAACGGGTCGGAACTCCTCGAACTACGCCCCCTGTTCGAAGGTGTGGGCCGCATCGAGAACGGCCTTGTCGCCGTGTCGCGGGCCGATGAACTGGAGTCCCACCGGCAGACCGTCGGTCTCGCCGCAGGGAAGGCTGATGGCCGGATGCCCCGTCAGATCCGCGGGGTGGGTGTCCCAGTTGATCGGCGGCGTGACGCCGCGTTCGAATTCGTCGAGTTCGAGGGCCGTCATCGGCGTCGACGGCGACGCGAGCAGGTCCACCTCCTCGAACGTTCGTTCGAACGACTCGGCGAGCTCCGCCCGGAGGTTCCGCGCGCGGACGTAGTGACTGCCGCCATGCGTCTCCAGCAGCGCGCCGCCGAGCGCCAGCATCTGCGTGACGTTCGCCCCCAGTTCCCGGCTCGTCGCTCCGCGGACCCGGCGAGCGGCGGCCGCCAGCGAGGGATCGACCCGACCGCGCCGCCAGAGACCGAGACCGTTCGTGGCGTACGTCGCAGCGAACTCGACGGGAGCGATTCCCCACCAGGCCTCCCGGGAACGGTCGAGTTCCGGTATCTGTACTTCCTGTACCGTCGCCCCGAGATCGTCGAGTCGGTCGATGGCATCGCGGACGGTCCGGTCGACGTCCGCCGAGACGTGCTTCTCGAAGAGCCGCTCGGGGACGCCAACGGTGAGATCGTCGGCGTCGACACCGAGGTCCGCCGCGTAGGCATCGGCATCCGGCGGTGCATCGGCGATAGCGTCCATGCCGCGGGCGGCAGTCTCCACGTCGCGCGCCAGTGGCCCGATGTGATCCATCGAGTACGCCATCGCCACGAAGCCGCGACGCGGGACGACGTCGTAGGTCGGCTTGTGACCCACGATGCCGCAGTAGCTCGCGGGGATACGGATGCTCCCGCCGGTGTCGGAGCCGAGCGCGAGGTCGACGTCGCCAGCGGCGACCGCGGCGGCGCTCCCGCTCGAGGAACCGCCGGCGACGTGGTCGGTTGCGACGGGATTCGTCGTCGGCCCGAACGCGCTCGTCTCCGAAGTGGGGCCGAAGGCGAGTTCGTCCATGTTGGTCGCGCCGACGATTTGCGCGCCGGAATCGAGCAGGCGCTCGACGACCGCGCTGTGAGCGCCGGCAACGACGCCCTCGAACGCACGTGATCCACAGGTCAGTTCGACGCCACGGATGCCCATGTTGTTCTTGACGGCGACGTCGAGGCCGTCGAGCGCACCCGATCCGTCGGGACGGACGAGATCGAAGCGCCACAGCCACGCGTTGTGGGGGTCGTCGCCCTCGGCCGGGCGGTGCGGCGTGGTCTCGAAGACGTCCCGGTCGCCAGCTGTCGCGCCTGCCGGAGTCGCTTCGAGATCGTCGTAGAGTCCCGAAAGTGCCTCGATGCGGTCCGCGGCCGCCACCGCCTCCTCGTCCGTGAGCTCGAGGTCCAGCCTCGCTGCCACTGTCAATACGTCGCGTTCAGTCGTCTCGCCGACGCGGCTCATGGACCGATACGTCGCCGGTGGGGGAGTTAACTCCTGTCCCGGGCCCGGGTTATTCGTCGGGGTTCTGGGTGCGGCGTTACTCGTCGATGTCCTGAACGTGACGTTACTTGTCGCTGGCCCAGGTGCGGCGTTATTCGTTGGAGTCGGGAATGACTTTCCCGGGATTCATGATGCCGTTCGGATCCATCGTCGCCTTGATCTCACGCATCAGGTCGACGGCCGCGCCGTGCTCCCGCTCCATGAACTTCCGCTTGCCGATGCCGACGCCGTGTTCGCCCGTCGCGGTCCCGCCCACGTCGATGGCCCGCTTTACGATGCGGTCGTTCAGTTCGAGGGCCCGGTCGACGGCGTCCTCGTCGTCGGCATCCACGAGCGGCGTATAATGGAGATTGCCGTCGCCCGCGTGACCGACCGCCGGGCAGAAGATATCGAGGTCGGCGCTCGCCTCGCCGAGCGCCTCGACGATGTCCGGATACCGAGAGATCGGGACGACCACGTCGCCGACGATGGCCGGAGCGAGGTCCTCCTGATAGTTGCGGACGGCATCGTAGGTCTCCCGCCGCGCCCGCCAGATGTCCTCGCGATCGTCGCCGGCTGCCGATTCCCAGCCCAAGGCGCCGTTGTCCTCACAGATCGAGCGAACGAATGCGACGTCCTCGTCGACGCCCTCGTTGTTGCCGTGAAGTTCGACGATGAGCGTCGGGGCGGCGGTCAACGACAGGTCGTCGGCGTACTCGTCGATGAGTTCGATGGTCCCCTCGCTGATGTACTCGATCGCGCCCGGCCGGACGCCAAAGCGGACGACCTCGGAGACGGCCTCGCTTGCGTCCCGTTCGGTCGGGAACGTCACGAGCGCCGCCCGCCGATGTTCGGGAATGCCGTCGAGGCCGAGCGTCGCCTCCGTGATGATGCCGAGCGTTCCCTCGCTCCCCACGAAGAGATCCTTCAGGCTGTAGCCCGCCGACGTCTTGACGACGTCGCCGCCGCACTCCATGATCCGCCCGTCCGGGAGCACGACTTCGAGGCGGCGGACGTGATCGCGTGTCTCCCCGTAGCGGACGGCGTTGAAACCGCTGGCGTTGTTGGCGATCATCCCGCCTATCGTGGCGACGTCGCCGCTCGAGATGCCCGGCGGGAACCGGAGGCCGTCACGAGCCAGCGTCTCGTTAAGGTCGTCGTAGACGACGCCCGGTCCGACGGTCGCCTGCAGGTCGTCGGCACGGACCTCGATCGACTCCATCTCGTAGGTGGAGAGGACGATCCCGCCCGCTACTGGAATGGGGTTGCCCTCAAGACTCGATCCGCCCGACCATGGGGTCACGGGGACCTGTCGCTCGTTCGCCGCCGCGAGGACGCGGGACACTCCCTCGGCGTCGGTCGGCCAGACCACTGCATCGGGCGTCCGCGGCTCGTGGGGGCTTGCGTCCCCGGCGTACTGTTCGCGACGGCTCACGTCGAAACTCACTCGGCCGTCGTCGACGACGTCGTCCAGAAATCCGCAATCGTACCCCGCATCCGGTCCGTCCATGGCGGGAGAAATGAGCGTGCCGGGTTAAGCGTTATCACGGACGGGTCGGGATAAGGGGTCAGAAAAACGGTTGGTGATGTCGTTCGAGTCCGAACGTCTCGGCGTGGACGAGAACGGAGCGTGTTCTCGTCGACGTGGAGGAGAACGGACGGAATCCATATCGACCCAGATCTTCACTCGGTACGAGGTGTGTCCGTTTCGCTTGATATAGGCGCTAAGCCCCTCTCAACGGAGCGGCCGAAGGGAGCGGAGGAGGTTGGGGATACAGCGTCCCCAGAAATCTCCGATTTCTGGTGTGCGAACGAATCGCTCCGCGATTCGTTAACGCCTGTGGAGACTGCGCTCCCTGTGGATACGCCTGTATCTGCAAAGCGCGTCGTTGAAGCAGGAAGCCCTACCCTCAAGGAGCGAGCGGTGTCAGCCGTGAGCGAGTAGAGTAGGGTAGTTCACGGATCGACAGCTCGTCCGCGTTGGACACGTCCCGGAGCTCGACCGGGTAGTCGGCCGGGATTCGGAGGTCGAAGCCATCGGGAGTGCACTCGCCCCGGCCACTCGGGGGGGACCACCCGAGACGACGATCGTGTACGGCAAGACCGGAACCGGGAAATCACTCGTTGCGCGGTGTGTCACGCGTGAAGCCAAGCGCCGAGCCGAGAACAACGGACATACCCTCGCGTCCGCCTACGTCGATTGTTCGGACTACCAGACGGAGACCCAGGCGAGCAGGGAGATCGCACGGGAGCTCCAGTCGAGTCTCGATGAGGCGGCCGCGGACACGTCGATCCCACGGAAGGGCATCGCCGCCGCGGACTACCGCGACATTACCTGGGAGCTGCTGGCGGAACACGACGTGCAGTCTTTCGTAGTGATCCTTGACGAGATCGACAAGCTCGACGGCGACGATCTCCTTCGAAGCCTCTCGCGAGCTCGGGAGAGCGGGAAGGCGGACGCGTTGATCGGCGCGATCTGCATCAGCAACAAGATCGAGTATCGCGATCGACTCAGCGAGCGCGTCGATTCCTCGCTTCAGGACAACGAACTCGTCTTCGATCCCTACGACGCAACACAGATCAAGGCCATCCTCACTCACCGTCGGGATGCGTTCGTGGACGGTGTTCTCGAGGAGAGCGTGATCCCGAAGACGGCTGCTCTCGCCGCACGCGAACACGGGGATGCACGCAAGGCGGTGGACATGCTCTATGAGGCCGGCCGACTCGCGGAGAAGGAACGCGCCGAGTCCGTCCACGAGGGTCACGTCGACGCCGCGCTCCAGCGGGCGGAGCTCAACCGGTTTCAAAAACTGGTCAGCGGCCAGACACCCCACGTGAAACACATCCTCCGTTCACTCGCCTTGTTGACCGAGGGAACGGATCGAAAGCGGTTCCGCACAGCAAAGGTCTTCGAGACGTACAAAAACGTCGCCACACAAGCGGACACCGACCCGCTCGGATACGATCGCGTTCAGCGACTACTCAACGAACAGGCGTTTCTGGGAATCACCGAAAGCGAGCACACGGGCGGTGGACACGGTGAAGGTAGCTATCGAGTCCACCAGCTGCTTCGCTCGCCGGAGATCGTCGCCAAAGCTCTCGATCACGATTGAGTCGGTTCAGGGAACGAGCCGTTTCACTCGGTATGCGGTGTGGGTGGGTACTGACTCGAAGGTGTCCCCCACGTTGACGCCAATATTCATTCGGTATCCGGTGTGTGTCTCCCCGTCGTCTCGACGACCATGGATCACATCCGAATTCACTCGGTACGGGGTGTGTCCGCTGTCCTCACCATCGTTGACTCGGTCGTTTGGAACACTCGACACGGTGGTGTGGGTGGGTTACTTCTGGCGTGGCCCGTCTCTCGTTATTCGCCATCTTCAACGATAGCACTCCGACGGAGAACACTCGACACGGTGGGGTGACACACATCCCTTCTCGGAGATCTGGAACATTCGACACAGTGGTATGACTGGTCTGAGAGCTCCCGGATGCTCCCTACCCAGAACACTCGACATGGTGGGGTGACACCGGTCTCGATCTCAGTACCTGCCGCTCCGTCAGCACCTGCCATGTCGTGGACAGGTGCGAGAGCATTCAACCGTACCCGTGTCGGCGTCGACGTGTATCGCCCGTGTCGACAGCCACACGAAGTACGAGTACGGCAGGTCGGAGTCAGATCCCCGCTCCGGTGTGTCTTGTTCGTGGTCGACGTCGTCGATCAGTGTGCCGACCGATCGGTGGATGGTGGGGATGTCGATCGTCTCCCCGTGGACGCGAGAGGGGTTCGATCCGATCGTGAAGACGGGAGGTTTTTGCCCGTCGATCATCCCACTCACAGTAATGCGAATCCTCGACGGGCGGTGTGGGATTCATCGGCGGCCACCTCGCCGAGTCGTTCCTCGCCGACGGCCACGACGTGACGGTCCTCGACAACTTCGAACCCTTCTACGCGGAGGGGATCAAACGCCACGCGCTCGAGATCCACCGCGAGGTGGCTGAGGAAGAGGGAACCGAGTACCGGTTCGTCGAGGGCGACGTTCGAGACCGAGAGACGGTCCGAGAGGTCGTCGCCGACGCGGACGTGGTCGTCCATCAAGCCGCGCAGGCGGGCGTGCGCGAGAGCGTGAGAGAACCCCCGGAAGGTGACCGACATCAACGTCGACGGGACGGTGAACCTCCTGGAGGCGTCGACGGAGGCCGACATCGATCGCGTGATCATCGCGAGTTCCTCGTCGGTGTACGGCAAGCCGCGCTCGTTGCCCTACGAGGAGGACCATCCGACCGAGCCCGTGAGTCCCTACGGGATCTCAAAGTTAACGTAGAGAGTAGTCGTTGGATGTTTGGAATCGAGTGAGACCAATTTGGAAGCCGTGAGCGGTTTGCACAACGAGACCGACGATATTATTCGGACCGCTGCCTGAAATCAGGATAACTCATCTCTATGTCATCGTCAGATCCCGAACCGGTACCGGTCTCCAGACGTGCGAAACTCAACGCCCTCCGCGACGTCGCGAGGTACAACCCAACGTACACGGTGGCAGTCGTCGCGCTCGGGGTCGTCGCCGCGGTGCTCGAAGGTGTCGGCCTGAGCTTCATTCTTCCTATTGTCGAACTCGTTCAGCTTCAGGACCCTGCCGCGGAGGCGGAGGGGCTGCTCGCGGTATTCGTCACGGCCTACCAGACGCTTGGGATCCCCTTCACGCTGGGATACGTCGTACTTGGTGTCTCCACCGTGATGGTCGCACGGTATACGACCAGCTTCGCAGTCGCGTGGTTCCGAGAGGCACTGCGGACCTACTACATCAGGGACCTCCAGACGCGGGCGTTCCGGAACGCGCTGAACGCACGCGTGGAGTACTTCGATAGGGAGGGCTCCGACGACATTCTGAACGCGATCGTCACGCAAACGAACTATGCCAGTCGGGTGATTCAATACGCAATCCAGTTTACTCAACAGGTGTTCCTCGCCGGCGTATACTTCGCCGTCGCGCTGGTGATCGCGCCGGCATTGACAATCGTCACCGGAGTCATCCTCGGAGGGTTTTCGGTCTTCTTCCGGCGAGTGCTTGATTCAGGTTATGATGTCGGGGACAAAGTCGCCGAGGCGAACGAGATGCGACAGGAGGCTGCACAGGCCGGAACGCAGGGCATCCGTGACGTTCGGATATTTGGGCTTGCCGAGGAAATCTTCGAGGATTTCACGGAGGCGATCGAACAGTTCACCAAGTCACGGATCGTCCTCCGGCGGAACGAGGCCGCGATTAACAACTTCTACAACCTCGTCGTCGCGGTCTCCGTGTTCGTGCTCATCTACCTCGCGTTGACATTCGCGAACCTCTCGGTCGGCGAGCTCGGCGTCTTCCTCTTCGCGATGTTCCGACTCGGTCCGAAGGCGAGCCAGGTGAACACGCTGTACTACAGAGTCGAGAACAATCTCCCGCACCTCGTCCGCACCATCCAGTTCACCGACGAATTGGCGTCATATAACGAACCGACCGGATCGAGCCGGGAGGTTCCCGAAGAGATCCGAGAAGTTGAGTTCGACGATGTTCACTTCTCGTACGACGACGAAGAGGAGGTGCTCCGTGGGATCGACTTCACCGTTGAGAAGGGCGAATTCGTCGGATTTGTCGGGCAATCGGGCGCGGGGAAATCGACGATCGTATCCCTGCTTGCTCGGCTGTACCCGGTCGATGAGGGTGAGATTAGAGCGAACGGGATCCCGATTGATGAGATGGACATCGCGGAGTGGCGCGACCGGCTCTCGATGGTCAGACAGGACCCGTTCATCTTCAACGACACGCTCCGGTACAACTTGACGCTCGGGAACCGGAACGTCTCCGAGGAAGACCTCGACCGGGTGTGTTCGATCGCCAAGGTCGACGAGTTCATCGACGAGCTTCCGGACGGGTACGACTCGTTGTTGGGTGACGACGGGGTTCGGCTGTCTGGCGGACAGCAGCAGCGTGTCGCGCTCGCACGGGCCTTGCTTGAGGACGCCGACGTGTTGATCCTCGATGAGGCGACGAGCGACCTCGACTCGAACCTGGAGAAGCAGGTCCAGCGATCGATCGAGGAGATGGATCGTGACTACGCAATCGTGACGATCGCACATCGCCTGTCGACGGTGAAGAACGCCGACCGGATCTACACGATCGAGGATGGCCGAGTTACGGAGACGGGACAGCATGATGAGCTCGTGGCGGAGGGTGGGAAGTACGCGGATCTATACGGGATCCAGTCGAGTCGGTAGCGGATCTCTCATCTGCAGATTCAATGACTGTCAGCTGTGAGAGCCGGATCGATCTCGATTGAAGTAACTGAAGTTCGATCGGGACATCGATCTGTTAGCTCATCACACGGTACTTCGATCGGATTCAATAGCTTGATGCGTATCGTCTAGAAGGGTACGAAATAGATGATCAGTGGCAGTACTATCCTCTTGACCGGCGGAGCAGGGTCGGTCGGTCGATCCATCGTTCCCCGGATCCTCAAACGAGATCCGCAGACGCTCCGAATCCTGGACAACAGTGAACCGGGGTTGGCATCCCTGAAGTCCGAACTCGACGACAACCGCTGTCGTTTCTTCGCGGGCGACGTCCGGGACGCGGACCGTCTCTCACGTGCGATGTCCGGTGTAGACGTCGTCTTCCATACGGCCGCGATGAAGCACGTGGACATCTGTGAGTATAATCCGTTCGAGGCGGTGAAGACCAACACGCTCGGACTCCAGAACGTCGTCGATACGGCTATCGATGAGAACGTCGATAGAGTCGTATTCACGAGCAGTGACAAGGCAGTCCATCCGGCAAACACGATGGGAACCACGAAGCTGCTCGGTGAGAAGCTCGTTACCGCGGGCAACACCTACCGCGGCGAACGAGATCTCCGGCTCGCGTCGGTTCGTTTCGGAAACGTGATCAACTCCTCGCAGTCCGTGATTCCACTGTTTACCGAACAGATCCGAGAGGGAGGACCAGTCACGCTGACTGATGAACGGATGACTCGCTTCTTTCTCACCTATGATGACGTGTTCGATCTCGTGACAGGTGCAGCCGAGAAAACGACGGGCGGAGAGGTATTCGTCTTCAAGATGCCGTCGATCCGGATCGTCGACCTCGCGGAGGCCATGATTAAGACGCTCGCTCCACAGTATGGATACGCACCCGATGAGATCGACGTCGAGATCATCGGTCCCCGCCCCGGCGAGACGTTCCACGAGAAGATCATGACCGAACGAGAAGCGCGGCGCGCCTACGAGAACGGCTCGATGTATGCGATCCTCCCGGAAGAGACAGAAAACCGGACACCGACACCCCCGGATGGATTCAAGGAGGCGTCAGACATCGTTCTGTCCTCGAAGAACGCCGAGAAGCTGTCCAAGAACGAAATCGTCTCCCTTCTGGAGAATAACTGTTCCTTCGAGACGAGCAATGAATGAGACAGTCGCGGTCACCGGCGCTGCAGGATTCATCGGTCGCTGGGTCGTGTCGGAACTCCTCGATCGTGGCCACACGGTTTACGGACTCGACGACTTCTCGAACGGGTCCGAACGGAACATCAAGTCGTTCCGGGATGACGACGCGTTCCACATCTACGAGGGCGACGTTCGTTCCCGAGACGATGTCGATCGGATCTTTGAGCATGACGTGGACGCGTGTATCCATCTCGCCGCCGAGATCGACGTCCAAGAGAGTCTCGAAGATCCACAATCACACTTCGAATCGAACGTGATCGGCACACAGAACGTCCTTGAAGCGTGCCGACGGACCGACACTCGGCTCGGCCTTGTCGGCACGTGTATGGTGTACGATATGGTCGATTCCGAGGAGGGAATCAGTGAGGACCATCCCACGAAGCCGGCCTCGCCGTACGCCGGGTCGAAGTTGGCCGCAGAGGACCTCGCCGAGGGATACTACCATGGGTACGACCTGCCAGTTACCATATTGCGCCCGTTCAACACGTACGGTCCCTACCAGAAGACCGGGATGGCCGGCGGTGTCGTGTCGATCTTCGCGAGTCGAGACATCCGTGACGAGACGCTGAAGATCTTCGGCGACGGAACACAGACGCGAGATCTGTTGTACGCAACTGACTGTGCCCGCTTCATCGTCGAAGGAACGTTCAGCGATGAGACGATTGGCGAAGTGCTCAATGCAGGGACCGGGACCGACGTCTCGATAAACGAACTCGCGGAGCTGATCGCGACCGACGGAACGGAGATCACCCACGTCGAACACCATCACCCGCAAAGTGAGGTCCAGAAACTGCTGTGTGATCCGACGAAGGCGAAGAAGCTGCTCGGCTGGGAACCGGAGGTCTCACTTGAGGAGGGTGTGTCCCTCCTCCGGACGTGGCTCAAGGAGGAAGCGGAGACCACTCGATAATGACGGGGACTCCGGCATATTGCGGCGGCGAGCCCGTCCGCACGGAGGTACTCGGCTACGGTTCACAGAGTATCGGTGAGGACGAGAAGCAGGCTGTCGTCGAAGCGCTGGAGGGCGACTACATCACGCGTGGGCCGACCGTCAAGACGTTCGAAGAGCGTGTGGCCGATCTGGTGGGTGTCGACCACGCGATCGCGACGACGTCTGGCACCACGGCGCTTCACCTCGCTGGGAGGGCAGCGGGATTCGACGTTGGCGACGAAGTGATCACGACGCCACTCACATTCGTGTCGACGGCACACGCGGCAACGTACTGTGGGGCTGAGCCGGTCCTGGCCGATATCGACCCGTATCGCCGAACGCTTGACCCGGAGGCCGTCCGCAAACAGATGACGTCGGAGACGGAAGGGGTCGTCCCGATGCACTACGCCGGCCAGCCGGCCGACATCGAGGGCCATCTCGAAGTGGCTGACGAACACGACCTGACTGTGATCTGGGACGCGTGTCACGCCTTCGGCGGGAACTGGAACGGTGAGCCGATCGGCGCACAGCGTGACATGGCCGTATTCAGTTTTCATCCGGTGAAGAACGTCACCACCGGCGAGGGCGGGATGATCGTCACTGACAACGACGACTTTGCGGCGCAACTGCGTCGTCTCCGCTCGTTCGACATGGACTATAGTCCGGATGGCCACGAGGAGGAGCCATGGTATCAGGTGACGGAAGGAGTTGGCTACAACTACAACGTTACGGATATCCAGGCAGCCCTCGGGCTCGCCCAGATTGATCGGCTCGGGGAGTTCAAGACACGTCGTGACGAAATCATCGCGGAGTACGACGGGGCGTTCGTCGACATGGAGGGATTTCGGACACCACCAGATCCGACGAACGCCGATCCGATGTATCATCTCTACGCCGTCGAGATTGGCGAGGCGTTCGGGTGTAACCGGACGGAGTTCGTCAATGCGATGCACGCGGAGAACATCGGAGTGCAGGTCCACTACGTTCCTCTCCATTATCACCCGTACTTCCAGGAAGAGTTTGGGTATGAGAGAGGGATGTTCCCCGAGACGGAACAGGTGTATGAGGGGCTGGTGAGTCTTCCCCTACACGCGGAGATGGATGATGGCGACGTTACGGACGTTGTAACTGCGATCAAGCGACTCCACGCGTACCACGCCGAGTAGATGCGCTTATCCGGAGGGCGGTCCGTTTCTCGGCATGGAGTCGTTCGATATCGGAGGACGTCCGGTTGGTCCGGACGAGTCCACGTTCGTGATCGCAGAAGCAGGGTCGAACCACAACGGTGACCTCGAGACGGCGAAGGAACTCATCGATGTCGCTGCCGATGCTGGAGCCGATGCAGTGAAGTTCCAGACGTTCCGGGCGGAGGATCTCTACGTCGAGGAGAGTGGTGAAGTCGAGTATCTCGATGACGATCGGGGTATCTATGAGATCATCGAGTCGATGGAGATGCCCTACGAGTGGATCCCGGAGTTACACGACTACTGCTCCGAGCAGAGCATCCAGTTCATGTCGACTCCGTTCGACAAACGATCCGCCGAAGAGCTCGCAGAATACGTTCCAGCCTGGAAGGTAGCATCATACACGAGCAGCCACGTTCCGTTCCTCCAACACCTCGCGGGCACCGACAAGCCGATCATCATGTCTACGGGCGCTCACGAGTTAGCGGAGGTGGCGGAATCGGTAGCGGCGCTCCGCGAGGCGGGAGCCACCGATCTCGTCCTGTTACAGTGTGTCGCCGCGTATCCGACGCCGATCTCCGAGATCAACGTCGGCGTCGTCGAGACGCTCAACGAGGAGTTCGACGTTCCGACTGGCCTCTCCGATCACACTCTTGATCCCGTGACAGCTCCGGCGGCAGCGGTCGCACTCGGTGCGAGCGTCGTCGAGAAGCACTTTACGCTTGATAAGTCGATGGAAGGGCCGGACCACGAGTTTGCACTTAAACCCAACGAACTAGGTCGAATGGTCTCTGCGATCCGCGATACGGAAGCCACGCTCGGATCTGGGGAGAAACGCGTGCTGGAAGTCGAGCAAGAACTCCACGAAAAAGCACGCCGTGCTATTCATGCGGGTGAGTACATCGAACAGGGCGAACCGCTAACCAAAGAAAATCTGAATGTATTGCGGCCGGGTGAGAGAGAGTCCGGACTCCACCCGAAGTTCTACAATGAACTCTTGGAGACGACTGCTACCCGTGATATTCAACGGGGAAAGGGGATAAAGTGGGAAGACGTCGATCAGGACTGATCACTCGCGACGAACGTCTATGTCTACGTAGTACGTGTCACCGTTGACTTCGATTCTCGCATTGTCGTAGGGTGGAAACGTGAGTGCGCGGAGCCGGTCAAGGAGTTCTCTCGTCCGTACGGTCTCATCTGCATCGAGTTCACACAGTTCTTCGAAATCGCTAGTACGATGGTATGTCCCGTCGCCGTCTTCCTGTTCGATCGTCGAGACGTTACCGGCGGCCACGCTTGGCCAAGTCTGTTTGAACAATTCGAATTGTGCGTCCTCGAGACGTTGATGGAGATCCTTTCCCGTGTCGGAGAAGTGTTTCTCTACCTCCCGGCGCGCGACGATATCCCCGGTATCCAGCGTTGGATCCATGTAATGAAGCGTCACTCCGGCAGGAGTGTCTTCGACGATGCTCCAGACATTCGGATTCGCACCACGATTGTACGGGAGGTACGCAGGGTGGAGATTCAAACACCCCATCTCGGGTATATCGAGGATCTGCTCTGGAACGATGTGACGAAATCCACATGAAACAACGAGATCGGGTTCCGTATCCTCGATGAGGGTTAACTGCTCTTCTGTCGTCAAGAGGGCACGAACGAAGACGTTCGTTCGTTCACAGAGCCAGTTGTAAACTCGCATTCCGGCATCGTTCACGCCGAGAAAGACGATCTCGATATCGTCGGTCATAGCTTTGAGTTTGCGTCACCGGCTGAAAGAACTTCTCGATAGACACGATTCGTTCCTCGGCCGTCAATGAGGTTGCGGCCGATCTCATGTCGGGTCCGGCGAAGAGATGAATCCGTGACGTATTCCTCGATCGCTTCGCCAAACTCTGTTTCGTCAGCGGTTTTATCCAGCACGGTTGCTGCGTTGTGTTCTCGAAGTGCACTGGCGATCAGCGCTTGGTTGTCGATAACGGGGAGATTCACGATCGGCGTTCCGAGCGCGAGCAGTTCGTACGTGGTCGTACTCGCGGTGGTGACGGCGAAGTCAGCCTGGAACATTCGCTTCGGAAGGTTCTCGGGATCGCGGACGACACGGACGTCGACACTTACCTCGTTAGCTGCCCGTTTGATTGATGCCTCCTGTTTCTCGGAAAAACCTGGTCCGACGATAGCATCTACGCGAAGATCGAATCCGTCGAAGGCCCGGATCACTGTCGGCGTCAGACCGGCGATATCGCTGCCTCCCATCGTGACGATAGCACGCATCGGTGTCTCACGCCAAGGTGGATCCCTTGTGGCGTACTTCGTGATCGACGGCCGGAGGAGGAGGTATTCGGGCCCAAGACACCACTCGGGTTCTGCACCGATCACGTCATACTTCAGTTCGGGTGCGTAGAGGTTGCCATTCACAAGAACGTCAGCAGCGATCCGATGACGCGTGTCGTCGGCGACGACAACGAGCGGAACCACCTCCCTAAGTCGCTCTTGATATTTCCCATCCGCGAGATACGAATCCAATAGGGTTACATCGGCATGACCTCGTACGAACTCGCGAACCGGCTCGGGATCATCTCGGGACAGAATGGTTTCCATCTCGACATCGTCCGGACAGACCTCTTGAACGTGTTCCGGAGTCGTCGTCGCGTACGTGACGAGGTGACCGCGATCGAGTAGTTTACTGGCGAGCGCGCCAGTCCTGACGAGGTGTCCGTAGCCGATCTCCGGTCCGCCGTCGGCGCGAATGACGACATGCATCAGTGAGTTTTCTGTTCGATATCCCTGTTCAATTCCATCAGATCGTTGTCATCCACGTAACGGATTGCCCTTCGAATCGGAAGAATCTCATCAAATGGAACGTTCTCATAGATCGTCCGCAGAACCTCGTAATCGTCGGCTTCATCAAGGGTCAAACGAAGGTCACCACGATTCCGAAACTCGGGTTCGTTGAACACGTCCCTGGAAGTTATGCTTTTTGTCCTAAAAGCCTCTTGCCCTTCTCGGTAGTATGGAGTCACATGTTCGCGGTGGTGTGGTTCGGTCGCCTCCTCGTAGACTCGCTTGAAGCTCTCGAACGTGAACGCCTCCACGTCGAGTCCTCGCGGAAAGGTTCGTTTGAAGAAGTTAGCTGCATACTCTGCGTTTCCCGCTGTTACCGGGTGTATAACCGCGTCGATCGTTTCCGGATCGATGAGTGGGCAGTCCCCTGTGATACGAACGATTACGTCGGCGTTAGCGGTTCGGGCGGCATCGTATATTCGTTCGAGTACATTCGACTCGCTTCCCCGAAACACGCTCGCTCCGCTTCGTGATGCGTATCTGGCGACGATATCGTCAGCCGTCCGATTCGAAGTTGCGACGACGACCTCGTCGATACTTTCGGCCGCCTCCACGCGTTGAACGTCATGTGTGATGACGTGGTCACCAGCTAGGGGGAGCATGACCTTGCCAGGAAGGCGCGTCGAACCCATTCGGGCTTGGATAATTGCGACTGTTTGCTGGCTCATTATGTTTGGACTTGTTCGATGGCATGAATCTCTTCCGATAGAGGTGGTTAAAGGCGTGGATATCGGCATTCATTTCTAAAAAAGTATTATTAAAATTAATTGCAAAATAGTGGTATTAAAATAATAAATTTAATAACATCATTAATATTATGACATCGTATTTCCACCACATGTGAGTCGAAATGAGAATTCTATGATAACATTGAAAGTCAGATGAGAAATAAAACCCCTTTTAATAACATTACATTATGGAGTGAGATTTAATATCAAGTATATTAATGAACTTTAGCATCCTGTATCATATACCGCAGTTAATACTGGTACAGAACCTCTATCTATTTGGTTACTAATTTTATATCCCCTATTTTCTAGGATAGTTTTGATATCTTCTGTTTCTGCACCAAAGTGGGGATGAGTTTCCACAATTATAACTCTCGGAGTAGTTTTTAATTCCTCAAGTATATCTTTTTCAGCGCCTTCACAATCAAGTTCTAGAACATCGCATTCTGGAAGGTCTTCAGGTGATATTTGCTCAGCTTGTGATTTGTTTTCCTCAACTATAGAGAGATGTATTGCAGGTCCAACAATTGCGTGACGCACCTCACATCCATTCTGGATCTCGTTAAGAGCAATGGTGTTTTGTGCCTGTCGTACTCTACTGGCATCCCCATCAAATGATATTACATGTCCTGATGTTGTCGCTTGCTTGGCCGCTATTACAGTTGTTGTTCCGCTTCCAGCGCCGACGATAACTATGCTGTCGCCGGATTCAACATGAGATCGAAGTTCGGAAACTAGCGCATTCTCATGGTCTGGATCATCCGAATAGTTTACTCCAGGAACAAAGGAGTCCAGGGGTTTTCGAGCTCGAACCGGGATTCCTGCTTTTGTGTAGTATCCTGAAGTGGGTACCACTCTACGGATAGAATTTCTATAAATGAATCCGATTGAATCTTTTAAAAGAGCAATATTTCCCTCTGTGGAACGGATTTTCTGTGCACGTAGAATCTTCTGTTTGAAATGTGTGATCATACCGGATACTAAGTTTAATTGGTCGGTGTATATGATGTCGTCATCAGCATTCGTTCTTTTCCATCTTCTTGTGGCTGTCCTCGATGATAGCCCGCTTGGTTCGCTATTATTAGTGTGCCTTTTGGTGCCGTGCAGTAGGTTATATCATCCTTATCATAGAAGACAGCATCCGTTGAGGGTTTGTCCTTAATTCTATTAACGATGCTGGATGTCTTATTTTTAATCTTCGAAGACTGATGCGATCCTTTGACGTAGCTGAATGGACCAAACGATTGATTTGGAACGTCTGTTAGATATACGAACGACTTGAATTTTCCGCCGTACGTATCTGCGTGAAAGTCACGCGTCGTCGTAACCGATCTATTCCAGTAGACATTGAGGTTATCTGGCGAGTAACCCTCCGAGGTAGCTCGGTTGATTATATTGTTTACCATCTCATCCGATTTGAACGAGGCAACTTCAGAAACCGCCATATCAACGTTAAACACGTCAAGCATCCCTTCGTCACGCCCCGACCGTTTGTTTACGACTGGACTACCCCAGTTGGCGAAATCGTTGTATCCATATTCGTGGTCACCACCCTCCACCACGTCGTAGCCACCCTCTTCGATCTCGCGAGATATCTCTTCGTAGAGTTCCTCACAGGTGCTTTCATCCAAATAGTTATCAATAATTACAATTCCATCTTCATTAAGAGTTTCCGCATAGTCTTGAATTTCTGCTTCCATATTCAATGATCATATACAAAGTTATTAAATATTACCGGTGCACCCCCCATCGAGTTGGTGACTCTGCGGTATGATTGCGGTCTGAACCAGCGTGGGAGCGAGCAGATCTTCGAATAGATCGGCCTCGAGCGGTCAAATGTGGCGATCTGGAAGTGGACTCGGGAGTTCAACTAGCGTCCGTCTGTCTACTCGACGAAACTTCGATCAGTCAACATGGCAAAGAGCTCACGCTGTTTGTAGCAGTTGATCCCAAAACACGCCACATTCTCCATGAAAGTTTCTTCAACACGAAATTACCAGACATAGAACGCTGTCTAAGTTAACGCTGCCTCCAAACAGTCACGGATTTACATATAGAGTATGTTCATACAGAGGTGAATGAGTTTGGAGCCACAGGATTTTGAGGCCTTCGAGAAGGGCAATGATTTATTCTCAATTACTGTAGACGGTATCTCTATCTGGGAACGGATCCGATTCAAGACGTTCCGCGACATCGCCCAACAGAACGGCCGCGGCCAAGCCCATACCCAAAACGAGATGGGATTACTGACAAACCTCCGCGGATTCGGATTGTTACTCAAAAATGCGGTCTACCGAAACCCGTATCTCGCGGACGAACACGACTTCCTCTTTTTCGGTCACAGCCGGCGAAAGCTCGAGGAGGACGGCTACTGGTGGGACCTCTACTGTGATCCGATCCACGATCGAAACGAACTGGACTACGTTCACATGGAAACACCGCACCTCATGTCTCATCGACGTCCTGCGAAGACGGAAAACCTCCGTTACCTCGAACTCATCCAGTATGGCGGGACTCTCCAACGACGGCTCGGGCTACGCCGACCGTCACTCCCCGACGATGTCGTCTCACGTCTTCACGAAGCTGAAACGGAGATCCAACGCCGATTCGGCGCCAACATCGACCTCGTCTCGATAGCGAGAGAAAAACTCCACGTCCGGAACACGACTCTTCCCTTGTATGAGCGACTGCTAGACCGGATCGATCCGTCGGTCGTCGTTGTCGTCGTCTCGTATGGCAAAGAGACGCTGATCGAAGCATGCAAGCGGAAGGAAATCCCGGTCGTCGAGTTACAACACGGCGTGATCTACGAACACCATTACGGGTACGCGTATCCAGAGAACGTGACAAAGAACACCTTTCCGGACTATCTGCTGACGTTCGGCGAGTTCTGGAACGAGAACGTCTCCTTCCCGATCCCCGAGGACCGCGTGATCCCGGTCGGCTATCCGTACCTCGAACAACGTCTCGACGCCTACGATGACATCGAGCGCTCCAAACAGCTCCTATTCATCTCACAGGGGACGATCGGCCGCGAACTCTCACGGTTCGCCCTGGCGGTTCACGAAGACGTGCGCATCGACCACGACGTCGTCTACAAGCTTCACCCGGGTGAGTACGACCGGTGGGAGGAGGAGTACCCGTGGCTCGCGACGTCGGACATGCGAGTCATCGACGAGTCCGAACCACCCCTTTACCGGCTCTTCGCAAAGTCTACCGCGCAGATTGGAGTTGGATCGACGGCGGTGTACGAGGGGATCTGTTTCGATCTGGAGACGTTCGTGTTCGAGACGGATGGTGCGGATGTGCTCCGGCCGCTCGTCGACGATGGTGCTGCGTCAATGGTCGGGAGCTTGGACGAGTTGGCCAGGGAGTTGGGATCGAATACTGCAGTTCGGTTCGATCGGGAGCGGTTCTTCGAGTCGGAAGCGGTGGAGAATATTCATCGGGAGCTAGTGCGTATTGGCGAAGGTGAAAATAATTGAGATATTTTGAGGAGCTCGATTGAGAGAAAAGTATTTTGAGAGAATTACTATTCGGGG
>NZ_JBGUBC010000022.1:0-45280 GCF_041821145.1 Halopenitus sp. H-Gu1
CATAGGCGAGTTTGTCATCAGCCGGAGACAGACACTCAGGGAGCAAAATAGTTCGGCAGTCTCTTCACTTTCACCCCGATTTGCGGACATTTTTAGAAAAGCGCCGTGTTATCCGAGATTATGAGCCCTGAACAAGTCATCCAATGGTTTACCAACCTCTCTTTAATCTTTCAGCTTACCTTGGTGGGGTTAGTTATGGTGGCAGTCCAACAAGTACGGCAGAAACATATCGGACGTGTTGGCACAGTCGGAATCGGCATCATCGTTATTCAACAAGCCTACCCCACATGGGAGACGCTTCCTCAGATATGGCAAATATATGTAGCCGGAGCGGGCGTGTGTGGTCTAATAGCAGGCGTTTCATATCTCACCAAAGCCTCTCT
This sequence comes from Halopenitus sp. H-Gu1, assembly GCF_041821145.1. Classification (NCBI taxonomy): domain Archaea; kingdom Methanobacteriati; phylum Methanobacteriota; class Halobacteria; order Halobacteriales; family Haloferacaceae; genus Halopenitus; species Halopenitus sp. H-Gu1. Next base: position 384 of record NZ_JBGUBC010000022.1, read on the forward strand.
TCCAAGTGAGTTCTACAAATTCGTCTTCTATGTCTATGGAGCGTTCACGGTTGGGATAATTCTGATATTCGGATTTCCGTAGCGAAGATTGATTCAAGGAGAGTTTGCTTCGTCAAACGCCCATAGGGCCATATCCACTTCCCGTGGAAGAATCCCCTCTCGCTGAGCGATATCCCGAACAACACCCATGTAGAAGCTGTATGCTTCCGGGGATGAATTGTAGTCCTGAAAGCTTCGCATGAACTCAACATATTGGGGGTAGGTCTGAGGGTCTAACAGATGGGGCTCAGCGGCTCCGAGAGCGCGAAAGGCCCGATAGTCTACAACCGCATTATTCGCGGGCTCATGCATGGTGAGAATCGCTGAGGCGACGGGAACCCGAACCCCCTTGAGTTCCATTAGGGCTTCTACTTTGTCTACGTCTGAGTTCGTTTGAAATGCTACAGCACTTCGCTGTTCTACAAAATTGGCGTTGTTGTCTTTGAGAAGATGGTCTATCCGACCGCCGGATTTCCACTCGCCAATCTTCCGAAGCTCATCCCGGTAGATGTGTCCCCGCTGTTGGAACTCAGATGAGATAGACCCCAATCGGTAGTCCTTCTCTTTCTTCCACGCTCCCGAACCATCCCGATACTCTATAGATTCATCCGGGTTCACCGCTTCATACTCGCTTATCCACTTCGGGAAATCCAACGGCATTGAGAAGACCTTGAGATACCGGATGGATATTCTTTCTGTTGGGAAACCCAAATTTTGATTCTACTGGATAGGTCTTCACAGCACCAAGGTAGAGAGAAATAGAGATTATTCGTTCGGGACTACCAAATTTGTTCGACCGCGCTATTCCGCGTCTCCGCGTCGGAGTGAAGATACTTCATCGTCGTATTCAGGCTCTTGTGTCGAAGCTGTTCCTTCGCGTGGTGAGGCCCAACGTGGTTCGCCCAATAGGTAGCGACCCCGTGGCGGATGGAGTACCACGATATATCTCTGTGTTCGGGAATCGGAACGTCGCCGTTATTGATTATCCGCTGAAGGAGTGCGTTACAGGACTTAGAACCGTACTCAGCCGACTTCTGCGTTAGCCACAGTTCCTCTCTGCCGTCGTACTTCTCCAACGAAGCCCGTTCATCAAGCCACCGCTTGAGTGCCTTCGCCGTCCGTCTCTTTATCGCACAATTCCAATGCGCTTCGTTCTTCGTGGATTCGTCCTTCGGGATGTTCAGTTCGTTGTCTTCGAGGTTCACCCACGAAACCTTAGCCCGCCCAACTTCGATAGGCCGTAGCCCGGTATCTAGCGTGACGGCAATCATTGAAGGGTACTTCCATGAGTTCGCCCGCTTGAACTCCGCCGGGCCGACCTTCTCTTTCGGGATTCCAAGCCGTTGGGCTACGAATCCCTTCAGTTCGCTTCGTTCTTCAGGCGTGACGGAGTGGTAGCCTTTGACCGATGAGTGTTCGAGAGCGGCCTGATACAACGGTTCAAACGCACTACGGCGGAGATAGTCGCGCTCATCGCCGTTGGACTGTGAGAGTTCAATATCTACTTCCCACTCGTAATCCGTTCCCCGAACGTGGTTACTGAAGCGGAAATACCGCTGAATATCCTTGGCGTGATGGAGAACGGTGGAATCAATCATCCCATCCGATTTATCAAGAACACGGATGAACTTGTCCGCGTGTTCGGGCGTGAACCGCGTGGTGTATTGACTCTCGTAGCGCCACAGCCACCGGAAGACGGTTTCTAGCTTGTAGTGCGTTGATTCGAGGGTGGTTTCTGCTAGCCCTTCGTGTTTTTCGGGATTCTTCCCGTAGCTAGCGAGCCACGATAGAAGTTCGCGCTTGAAATCACGGTAGTCGTCTACCATGTTCAGCCCGAAGTTCTCCAAGTCGTCTCTCGACCGCTTACTCACCAATGGATACCCAAAGTCGTACTCTTCGGGCGCGGGGGATATCGCCGTGGTTTGCACATCCCCGCTTTCGAGGTTGTCCAAGGGGTCGGCCTTGTTCATCGTCCGCGCTCACCCCCGTAATCGCGGGACGGCGCGAGGGCCGAGTTTATAGTGTCCTGACAATACACCGAATCGCAAGACGGCGTAGGGGTGTCCGTGTAGTAAAACGGACTGTTTCTGAGTTCCATTTGTTCTCTCCTGAGAAGGGCGTAAAATGGGGAGAGACGGCTTGAAACACCGCTTAAGCCTAGGCCGGGATTTGAACCCGGGCTCTCGTCCTTACCAAGGACGCGCTTTACCGCTAAGCTACCCAGGCGCAGATGGTGGTTGGCCGGATTCGTCTTTAGGCGTTTCGATCCGTTCCCCGGTCGCGACTCCGTCACACGGTTCGGGTGGACGATCGTCGACGCTTGCATCGGCGTGTCGGGTCAAAATCGACACCCGTGGTCGGGTTCACACGCGCTCCTCGGAGAGCGTCGCGATTCGGTCCGCGGTCCCGTCCGAGAGAGCCTGTCCGGCGGGCGGGAACCCGCCGTCGTAGTCGGCGGCGAGCTCGCGGGCGTACGCGAGCAACTCCGTGGGTGGATCGCCGCCGACGGCGGTCGTTCCGGCCACGACCGCGAGCTCGAAGACGTCCTCCTCGAGGTTGCGGTCGAGGGCCTCGATATCGGCGTCGGGCTGCCGCCGCTGGGTCTGATCGCGACCGAACGACCGGACGACCTCGACGGCGGCGTCGGCGGCCTCCGTACGCGACAAAAGCGAGAAGCCGCGTGAGACGAGCACGTCCGCCGCAAGCACGTCGAGATCGGCATCGATATCGGTTCCTTCGGTGGCAGCCAGCCACGGTTCCTCGTGGGCGAGCCGGCGGGTGAGTCGGAGTCCCTCGTAGATAAGCTGGACGCCGGCCGCGCGCTCGGCCACTCGTTCGACGGCGATGTCCGGCGAGAGCGCTCGAGCGGTGACGATCGCCAGAACACCCGGCGTCACGGCGGTATCCACGAGCCTGTCGTCGAGGACCGAACGGAGACGCGTCGGCTCCACGTCGGCGAGCGCCTCGCGCGCGGCATTACGAGCCCGCACGACGTCATCCATCACGTTCAGCGTGGGCCGCAAGGGGCAAAGACCTTTGGAAACGCCGACATCGTGGACCGGTCACCGGCTTCGAGTCGGCCAGTTCACTCCTGGGGAAGGTGTCCGGACAGCGCCTCGGCCACGATCGTCGCGGAGGCCTCGTTTTGCATGGACGCCTCCCGACGGAGATCGACGTACGCATCGATCGGGAGATCTAGGGTGATGCGACCGGGGGTAACTCCATGGGTCCTGAGCGCGTCCGTGGTCGTCGTACCGTCGTTTATCTCGGAGGCGATGGACCGGACATCACGAACCGTGAGATTCCCGTCGAGGGCGCTCCAGGCGAGCAGGTACCGGTCCTCGCCGCCCACGCGAGCGATATGCTTGGCCGCGGTGGGTGGAATGTGACCGCGGGCAACGTGACGACGGATCGCCTGTGGCAGATCGTGAACGCGTGCCCACTTGCGGATGAACGAAACGGAGACGCCGTCGCCGGCACGTTCGGCGGCATCCTTGTAGGAGCCGACCCCACGAACCAACGCGGCACAGGCGGCAGCACCACGCAACATCAGGACGTGGTCGTCGCCACCGACGTCTCCGGTGGCGAACCGATGAACGACCGCGGCCGCCTCCGCGACGCTCTCCTCGTCGTCGGGATCGAATCCCATCGCTTGGGCGGCGCGCTCGCCGGTGATCTCGGGGTCGGAACGGACGACCGGTTCGCCGACCGGCGATCGACGATCGGCGCGTGGCTCCTCGGGCATACACGTATCTGGGCATCCAGACGCAAAATACCCTCGCCACTTGGCAAACGCTGTGACCGTCGATGACGGACGGATCCCCCGCGCTGGCTCGGTTTTCGTGGAAGCCACTCGAACTATGTCCCACAGCGACCGCCGGGATCGAAAATTCCGCTCGGGCGATCGTCCGGGTCACCGGCAAAATCGACGATCGACTCGTAGCGTCGATCATCGATCCACCGCAGAATCCGGCGCTATCGATCGATCGCCTCGCTGATGGACGGTGCTGACGCCTCGAATCCGTCAGCACGCAACTCCGCGGCGAACCGATCACATCGATCACCGTGGTTCACCAGGATCTCGGCGTCTGCATACGCTTCAAGCAACTCTCGAATGCCGGTCCGGTCCGCGTGTGCGGAGAAATCGTACTGCTCGAGTTGGGCGCTGATCGCCATGATGCGCCCGTCGATCTCGGCGCTGCCCGTCTCCAGGAGGTCTCTTCCCGGAGTCCCCTCGACCTGATAGCCGGTCATCGTGATCTTGTTCGTTGGGTTCGACCGAATTTCCGGGATGTACGTCATGGCGGGACCACCGGACAACATTCCACTGGTGGTGATGATCGCCGCCTTCTGATCGGTGAGCCGTTTGCGCTGACCATCCCGGCCGGTGACGAATCTGGCGTGTGATTTCGCCCGCCTGAGGGCATCGGCGTCGCGGACGAACTCGGGATACTGACGGAGCATCTCGGTCACCTGTTTCCCCATACCATCGACGTAGCAGGGAATGTCGTACTTCTCACAGATGAGCAACAGCTCCTGTGTGCGTCCGATCGCGAAGGCGGGGACGACGACCGTTCCCCCCTCCCAGAGCGTCGTCTTGACGCTCCGGGCGAATCGTTCCTCTAACGTACTTCTGTCCTCGTGTTCGACGTCGCTGTACGTGCTCTCACAGATGACGACGTCCGCATCAGGACGTGCGGTCGTTCCGGCGACGAGCCGTTGATCGTCGGTATGGAAATCCCCCGTATAGAGGAGTCTGGTGTCACCGTCGTCGACGAGAACGTGCGCACTCCCGGGGATGTGGCCGGCGTTGTAGAACGTCACCTCGTGGCCTGCGGCCGCAAACGATTCCTGGTACCCGTGGACCGTGGACGCTTCGGTGACACGTTGTACGTCGTTTTCCGTGAACGGGCACTGGAGCGTGCCCCCATGGAGCTTCAGCGTGTCGCGAGCGAGTGTGAGCGCCAGTTGGCCGGTCGGCGGCGTCCAGTGGATCGACGGTCGAGACGTCCCCGAAAGGAGGGTCGGAATGGTGCCGACGTGATCGAGGTGGCCGTGGGAGACGACCACGGCGTCGGGATCGGGCGTCTCCACCGGAAACTGGGGCGGGTTGCCGGTTAGCATCCCGAAATCGAGCAGCAGGGAGTCGTTCACGAGGATGGCACTCCGACCGACCTCGCGAGCGCCGCCGAGAAACCGGACCTTCATCGATCGATCGTGGGGGCGCCCGACGCTAGTGCGCGTCGATCCGCGACTCGGATCGCCTCACCTTGCGTCCGTGACGAGGTAGGTTCGGCCGCCCCGGCGTTCGAGGTAGACTTCGGTGCCGGCGACCGCGTTCGCCTCGATCCGTTCGGGAATGCGGCTGGCCGCGTACTCGGTCACGTCCACGCGCGTCGAGCCGGAATATCGAGTCGATCTCATCGCATCGGTGCTCATACCTGAACGCTCGCCACGATTTCACCTATAACTCATCCAACAGCATACTGAAAGTGAAACTGAAACGAGACCCGAGGAGAGAGGATCAGACCGAAGAGACGGGAGCAGGAATCAACGGGCTGTCGAACCGCTTGAGAACGGACCTGCGTGGGAGGATCATGGGGGGTGATCGCCGTCAACGATTCACGTCGAGTTCGTCGTCGTCCTCGACGACACGGACGGTGAATCTGTCGTAGCCGCCGTAGGCCGTCTCGAGCGCGCCCAGCCACCAGTTCCACCGCTCGACGAGCGTCGATCCCTCGGGAGCATCCCGGAGGTGCCGGAGGACGTCGGGGACCGTGAGTGCGTGGCCGCGATCGCGTTTGGGCTTGCCGGAGTCGGCGAGATCGCGAGCCTGACGGGCGATCACCCGCCGTTCGGCGTCGCTCCCGCCGAACTCCTCGGCCAGCGCGGACTCGAGACGACGGGCGTCCATACGCTATCTTGGAGCCGCACCTATATTAGTGTGAAGGTGTGTCATGAAACGTGCATACGATCGACCGCGTGCACGCTACCGTTCGGGTTACTCGCCGGGCTCCACGGCGTCGGGAGTCGCCGTTGGCTCCTCGGGTTCGACACGGCCGAGTCGCAGCGCGTTCCCCGTTACGCCGAGGCTCATGCCCATATCACCCACGAGGACCGCCATCGCGATCGTGACGTATCCGAAGGGGGCACCGGCTGCAAGCAGGGCCTTCACGCCCAACGAGGCGACGATGTTGGTTCGGATCACTCGCGACGCCCGATCGGAGAGGTCGACGAGATACGGCAGGCGGGTGAGGTCGTCGCCCATCAACGCGGCGTCGGCGGTCTCGAGGGCGGCGTCGGTTCCGGCGGCACCCATCGCGACCCCGACGGTCGCAGTCGCCAGTGCCGGCGCATCGTTGACGCCGTCTCCGAGCATCAACACGCCGCCGTCGCTCTCCTCGCGAAGCTCCCGGATGACCTCGAGTTTCTCGTCGGGAAGGAGATCCGCTCGTACCTCGTCGACGCCGACACGGTCGCCGATCGCCGCGGCCGTCCGCTCGTTGTCGCCGGTCACCATTACGACGCGACCGATCCCGAGATCGTGGAGCCGGTCGACCGTCCAGGCGGCCTCCGGACGGACCGTGTCCGCAACCGCGATGACGCCCTCGATATCCTCGGCCGTCCCGACGAGTATCACGGTCTTGCCCTCGCGTTGGAGCTGCGGAATCGTCTCGTTGACCAGATCGACGTAGGCACCGTGTTCACAGTCATCCGTCTCGACGTCGATCGCCTCCCCCCCCGCGAGCGTCGCTCCGCCGTCCGATCGCGGCGTCTCGTCGTGCGCTTCGTCTTTGCTGCTCCATGAATTACCTCCGTCGGTCCGGACGTGAGCGTGTTCGAGATCGAAGCCCAGATCCGCGAACAGCGCCGGTTTTCCGGCGTAATGCGTCTCACCGTCGATGTCGGCTCGAACGCCCTCGCCGGTGATCGCTTCGAAGCTGTCGATCGCGCGACTGGGGAGGCCCCCCTCCTCGGCGTGGGAGACGATCGCCCGCGCGATCGGATGCTCGCTACGGCGTTCGAGAGCGGCCGCACACGCGAGAACGTCTTCCTCGTCGTCGTGGGCGATCGGGATCACGTCCGTCACGCCGAGATCGCCCGTGGTGAGCGTCCCCGTCTTGTCGAGGGCGACGGTCTCGATCTCGCCTGCCGACTCCAGATGACGGCCTCCCTTTATGAGGACGCCGTTGCGGGCGGCCGCGGTGACTCCGGAGACGACGCTCACCGGCGTCGAGATGACGAACGCGCACGGACAGGCGATGACCAAAAGCGCCAGTCCGCGAACGAACCATTGGGTGAACGCGCCGCCGATCACGAGCGGTCCGATCACCATGGTCGCGATCGCGAGTCCGACCACGACGGGCGTGTACACCCCGGCAAACCGGTCGACGAACCGCTCGGCCTCCGTTTCCTCGGCGCTTGCTGCCTCGACGAGTTCGACCACCTTCGCGATCGTCGACTCGGCTGCGGGAGCGGTTACCTCGATCTCCAGGTACCCCTCCTCGTTGATCGATCCGGCGTAGACCTCGTCGCCTTCCGTTTTCCCCGCGGGAACCGATTCGCCGGTGATCGGCGACTCGTCGACCGCGGAGGAGCCGGTGACGACGACGCCGTCAAGCGGCACCTTCTCGCCCGGTCGAACGGCAACGTGCTCGCCCACGTCGACCTCGCTTGCGGGAACCGTCACCTCTTCTTCGTCGCGTCGGACCGTGGCCGTGTCGGGCGAGAGCTCCATCAACTCCTCGATGGAATTTCGTGCGCGGTCGATCGAGAACCGTTCGAGGAGTTCGGCGGCCGAGAACAACACCGCCAACGTGGCGGCCTCGAAGGGGGCGTCGATCGCGAACGCACCCACGATTCCGGCGGTCATCAACAGGTCGATGTCCAGATTCAGGTTGCGTGCGGAGTAGTATCCCGCCCGCAGGATCGGCGGCGCGGCGACCCCGATCGCGAGCACGTACGCGATCCACGATCCCGTTATCGTCCACGGACCGACCGTCGCGATCGACGGATCGAGACCGGGGAGCGTCCACTCGACGATCAGCCCGGCTGCAAGGAGGATCGCCCCAACGCCGGTGGCCATCGCCCGCGGCGTCCGATGTAGCGGCGGCTCCTCGTTGCCATTCTCAGTATCCACCACGTCATAGCCGGCCGACTCGACCGCCGCGATCAATCCCCTCTCCGTGACCGTCCGTGGGTCGTAGTCGATCACGACGATACCGGTCGTCGGGCGAGTATCCACTTCGAGGACGCCGTCGATCGACAGAGCGTTCTCCACCTTCCCGGCACAGGAGGAACAGTCCATATCCGGTACCGATAGCCGCGCCGTCTCCCCACGGTCGACCTGGTAGCCGGCCGACTTCACCGCATCGACGATCGCGTCGGGACGAATTCGCCCGGGGTCATACTGGACGAGCACCGTCCCGTTCGTGGGACGAGTGTCGATCCCGATTACCCCCTCTCGATCGGCCACTGCGTTTTCGACCTTCCCGGCACAGGTGGGGCAGTCCATATCCGGTACCGACAGCCGAAGGTCGGACGACGCCCCCGACGTGGAATTCGTCCCATTCCGGTCGAGATCCCCTTCGTCGTCGCCCCCATCCCGTGCGCAATCGGGATCGGAACCGTGTGTGCCACACTCACACGCATCTCCGACGGGGTGCGGATCGTCATCGGTCATTGGATCCGGGTATGTGCTCGATCGTTATTAACTCATCTACCAACTCTCCCCCGAAAATTGGGCGTCTTTGATAAACTAATGGTGGTGAATTATTAAAACACCAGTCGCCGAGACCGGACTGACCCGATCTGTATGGCTCGATCGGCAGCACCGATCGAGACTCCCTCACCGGTCGAGATATTCCCGCTGGATGGCGACGACCTCAGCGGAGTCGTCACACTCGGCGTACCGACGAAGCGGCTCCTCGTTGAGTTCGAGGAAGGTCTCTCCCCACGTGAACTTGCTGAGGAGCCGCTCGCCGTGGGACCGCTCCCCGAGGATCACGAGCGCCGCGGCGAGCGCCTCGACCGTGGTCAGCCGCATCGGTCGACCGAAGTTGACGGGATTGGCGGCGACCAGATACGGCAGGGCGCGATGGTCTCCGGGCAGTGTAAACTGCTTTTCCCCGGCCGACTCCCACGAACAGTCGAGTGCGACGAGCGCGTTCTCGCGTGCGATCTCTGCATCCTCGGGCGACAGCGCCCGATCGGCGTGGGGGTTCAACACGATCCCGTATGGCGCCGATCGGTCCGTCCGGTGGAGCGTCGCGAGATCGAAGCGCGCGAGCTTTCTGGCCGTGCATTTTTCAGGGTCGTCGTCCCCCTCATACCGGACGTGTACGTCCACACGTGACGTTCGTCGTTCGAGGGTAAAAGCGCCCCGCCCGGACCGCGTCTCGGCGCCTCACAGCGGTCGGAACAGCTAACGAAGGGTGGCTTCGAAATCCTTTTAGTTCTTTCGCGGGGAGATACTGGTAACTGACCATGGAGATCGACATCGTTTCCGAGGAAGAAAACCCCATGTTGCACAGAACGGATATTCGATTCGAGATCACTCACGAGGATGCGACCCCCTCTCGGCTCTCCGTGCGGGACTCGCTGGCGGCGACCCTCGATAAGGGATCCGATGAGGTCGTCATCCACGAGCTGAATACGAAGTTCGGCATGCGTAAGACGATCGGCTACGCGAAGGCCTACGATACGCCCGAACACGCCCGCGACGTCGAACAGGAGTACATGCTCGAACGCAACAAGATCGGCGTCGACGACGAGGTCGAAGCCGAAGTCGAGGAAGCCTGATCGGTTCCGACGGGTTCCGAATGCGTGTTCTCGGGATCGAGGGGACGGCGTGGTGTGCAAGTGCCGCCGTCTACGATTCCGAGACCGACGACGTCCATATCGAGTCCGATGCCTACGAGCCGGACAGCGGCGGCATTCATCCGCGCGAGGCCGCAGAACACATGTCGGAGGCGATCCCGGCGGTCGTCGATGAGGCATTGTCGTACGCCGAACATAAGTACGGGCCCGACCCGATCGATGCCGTGGCGTTCTCGCGCGGACCCGGCCTCGGTCCCTGTTTGCGGACCGCCGCCACCGCAGCCCGGTCGCTCGCCGGATCCCTTTCGGTCCCGCTCGTCGGGGTCAACCACATGGTTGCCCACCTCGAGATCGGCCGCCATCGGTCGGGATTCGAGAACCCGGTTTGTCTGAACGCTTCCGGCGCGAACGCTCACGTGCTCGGCTACCACGACGGACGCTATCGCGTCCTTGGCGAGACGATGGATACCGGCATCGGCAACGCGATCGACAAGTTCACTCGCCACGTCGGCTGGTCACATCCCGGCGGCCCGAAAGTCGAGACGGCCGCCGCCGACGGGGGGTTCCTCGAACTTCCCTACGTCGTCAAGGGAATGGACTTCTCGTTTTCGGGAATCATGTCCGCGGCCAAGGATCGATACGACGAGGGTGTCCCCGTGGCCGACGTCTGTTTTTCCCTCCAGGAACACGCCTTCGCGATGTTGACCGAGGTCTCCGAACGAGCGCTGTCGTTGACCGGTGCCTCCGAGTTGGTCCTCGGCGGCGGCGTCGGACAGAACGATCGCCTCCGCGAGATGCTCGAGACGATGTGTGCCCAACGCGGCGCGTCCTTTTACGCCCCGGAGCCACGATTTCTCCGGGATAACGCCGGCATGATAGCGGTGCTCGGCGCGAAGATGGCCGCGGCGGGCGATACGGTCCCGATTCCCGACTCGACCGTCGACCCGAATTTCCGTCCGGACAACGTGCCGGTTACCTGGCGGGCTGGAGAGGCATCGATCGCGGACGCCTCTCCAGCCCGGGATCACACCGGTGCCGAGGCGACCGTCGAGATCCTGGGGACTGGGCGCGTCAAAAAACGCCGACGGTCGCGGGCCTATCGACACCCGGAACTCGACGGGAAACTTCGAGAGAGTCGCACCACTCTTGAGGCTCGGTTATTGAACGAGGCGCGCCGGGCCGGCGTTTCGACCCCCCTCGTCCACGACGTCGACGTCTCGAACGCCACGCTGACGCTTCAACACGTGGGCGATCGGGATCTCGCCGCCGCGGTCGAGGAACCGAACGGGACGGGGACAACACACGCGCGACAGGTAGGTCGATACCTCGCCCGGCTCCACGACGCCGGGATCGTCCACGGCGATCCGACGACACGAAACGTTCGGATCCGAACGGAGGAGCGGTTGATGTCCCTCGAAGGCGACTCCACCGATACGCACGGCGTCCTCCTGGAGGTCGCGGGAGAGCCCTCCGGGTCCGATTCGAATTCTCGTCCGCACACGTATCTGATCGACTTCGGCCTCGGCTACCACACGGGCCACATCGAGGATCATGCGATGGATCTCCACGTCTTCGAGCAGTCCGTCGCCGGGACCGCACTGGACTCCGATCCGCTCCTCGATGCCTTCGAGGCCGGCTACGTCTCGATCGGTGACTCGACCGTGATCGATCGACTTCGGACGATCGAGGGACGCGGACGGTACCAGTAACACGCGAATTCCACCATATCGTGATGCGACACTCGTCGGGACGCCGAAATCGGTCAGAATGTCGACCGTCGACGTCGTCTCGATCCCATCGAGCCAAAACGATTTACCCCCTGGCAGTGTTAGTTGCCATATGGTAGAAAAACCGTCATCGGGTGAACTCTTCGGGATCCCATACAACTTCGAGCGACCCAGCCTCCGTCGGCTGATATCCTCGTACTGGAAACCCGGACGCGGAATGCTCGTCGAGAAACCCTTCGGGATCGGCTACACGCTGAACCTGGCCAACTGGCGATCGTGGGTCGTCATCGCGGTTGCGGTCGGGCTCTACTTGCAGGGCAAACAGTCCGGCGATGCCGAGGCTGAATCCGACGAGTCGGCCGACGACGAGCCCGTCGAGGTCGTCGTCGAGGACTGATCCCGGTATCCCGATTTCACCGACCGTATGCGGTGTCGTGTGTTCCAAATCCATTCGTTGACCGGCGCGTCCGTGACCGGCCCGATCGCCGCTCGGCACCCTCTCGACGCCGGGTCGAGTGGCGTGGACAACGGCCTTTTGCCCGTTCGTGGCCTCCGATCGGTATGGATGAGCTATCGAGTCGGATCCGGCGTGCCTTCGATGCGAGCGGAGCCTTCGAGCAGGTCGATGAAACGACGTGGCAATCGACGACCACGGCCTTCGAGGGTCGAATCGAGGTAAATCCGGAAGCCGTCGACGATTCGAATTCCGAGGCGGATGTTCCGGATCGCTCCGACGCCGATCGGCCTGTCCGGATCGAGTTTGACGTGACCGTGATCGTCCCGATGCTCGACGCCGTGACCGACAACCACGTCGCCGACGTCGTTGAGGACGGTTGGTTCGATACGTTCAAACGACGAGTCGCCGACGTCTCCGGCATCACGAGACGATCGCGGGAGCTGGGTCCGACGGTCCGCCGCGAAGGAAACGAAATCGTCGTAACGACGTCCCTCACCGACGTGAACCCTGAACGCGGCATCAAGGACGCCAAAGCGTTCATCGATTTCGTCGAGGGAACGTACGTGCAGGGGATCATTCCCGGGTACGACTACGTCGATCCCGTCGCCGGGATCCTCTCGCGGGCCCGCCGACAGGGCACTGCCGGCGACGTCTGACTTACGCTCCTCGTTTCGTTCCGTACCGTTCGGTTCCGTTCTGTTCTGCACCGTCGGTTCCCTTCAGCGTCAAGTTCGCTGAATACGGCCGTCTCTCGGCTGGCGAACAGGTGGCAATGCGAACCCGGACGGAGCGCCACACGACCGTCTCGTCCGATCCGGGACGACTCTCAGAACACGAGGGCGCTGGTTCGGTATCGGATATAAACGATCGGGGGGAGGGGGCGATCGCTGATCGAGTTAGTCCATCGCCACGTACGTCCGAGTTGTCTCGATGCCGTCAAGTGCCTGGATCGATGTCGCCGCCACGTCCTTGACGTCCGCGGGCGTCTCGACGGAGAGCCTGACGATGAAGTCGACGTCGCCGGCGACGATGCTCACCCGCTCGACTCCGTCGATCGCAGACATCTGTTGTTTTAGCCGGTCCGCTTCCCCCGTGTTGGCTTTGACCATCACGTAGGCGGTGACGCTCATCGGCCCTCTCCCGTTGCTGCCGTAGTCGTCGATTCGATGTCGCCGACGAGCAGTTGCCGGACGTCATCGAGCACGGAGTGGTCCGACAGGATGGCAAGCCGGTCGCCGGCCTCCAGCGTGTCGTCCGGGAGGGGAATTCCGAGTTGGTCGCCCTCCTTGCCGAACGCCAGAATGCGGGACGCCGCTGGAAGCGCGACCTCCGACATCGTATATCCCCGCATCGGAGATTTCGGAGTAATAGTGACGAGCAGGATCTGCAGGTTTTGAGCGACGTCGGCGATCGCCTGGATGTTACCGCCCAAAAGCGCGTTCTTTGCGGCGATCGCACCGAGACGTTCCGGGTACACGACCTCGTCGACCTCGTCAGCGTACTTCCGGTAGATCTCCTCGCGGTAGTCCTCGTCGATGCGCATCACCGTTCGACAACCGTGGTGTTTCGCGATCATGCAGGCGGCGAAGTTGACGTTGAGATCTCCCGTGAGCGCACCCACGGCGTTCGCGGAATCGATCCCAGCCGCCTCGAGGACGTCCTCTCTCCCTCCGTCACCTTCGACGACCTCGAATCCCGCCTCGCGGGCACGTTGGGCCTTCTCGGGATCGCGTTCAACGACGACGACCGTGTGCCCTTCCTCGGCTAACACGCGAGCCGTCCGACGCCCGACACGGCCCCACCCAATGTTAACAAACCTCATACAAGATCGTATAGACGGCTCGTAGAATAACCTTACTCCCGTTGACCTCCTCCCCGCGCTGAAGCGCGAGGATTCCCGACCGCCGTTGGGATATTGTGGTTTACGACGAGACCCGTTCTTGAGGTGCGAATACACCAGTTTCTTTGTCAAACAGGAACGTCGATGGCTGTGCCAACCAGCCGTTACTCCTATCTCCCCTGTCAGAGGCGAGACTCGGAGGTACTTTCTTTCGAATGTTCTCCGCGCCGTTCACATCTGCATTCGCCACTGTACCGCAGTTATCGCACACATACAGCCCCCGTTCAACACGGTTCGCGTCACTCGTTCGTCCACAGCACGAGCACGACTTGGACGTCTCCTCCTCAGACACTTCTTCGACACTGATACCCTCCATCTCGGCCTTGTAGGTTAACAGGTCTGTGAACCGGTCGAATGCCCACGAGTGAAGGTCAAGGTTCCCGTGTTTCCCCCAGTCCTTCGACTCGCTGTTCTCCTCATCCTCACGAATACCGGAGAGATCGCCAATCATGATTGTTCCAACATCGTCGTCCACACACCGCTGAACGATATGTTTTGAGAGCGTATGGAAATAGTGGGCACGGCGAGCCGACTTTGTCTGGTTCAAGCGGGCCGCTTGCTCCGAGTTTGAATCATCACACTCGGCGATCCGCTTGCTGAAGTAGTAGTCGTCCTCCTTCAGGCAGTTGAGTGGGTAAAGTTCGGCGTGGCCGCCCTCGTATGCGAGTGCGGCGAAGTTAGTGATGCCGAGATCAACGCCCACGGTCTTCTTACCGGGGGCTTCGGACACGTCGATTTCGACCTTGCACACGAAGTGCAGCTCCCACCCATCACCCGTCCAACCAGCTCGCACTTGTTGGACGCTCTCTACGGCAGAGAGATCAACATCGGGGCGAGTCTGGTATTCACAAAGGGTGAAATCTGACCAGTACTTCTTCAGATTCGAGCCTTTGGAGAGCCGGACTCGATTATACTTGGTGTCGAGTTTGAAGCCAGCGGCTTTGAACGTCACCGTCGAACGCGGATGTTCATCGCCGTGTTTGCGGTAGCCGGGCGGGTTCGCTCTCATATCTCCGTTGCGTCGTTTGCCGTACCAGCCGTTGAACGCTTCAGCGAGTTCTTGAAGGACTCGCTGACTTGACTGCGAATGCAGGTCATCATAGCGTTCGTGGTTCTTGAGGTAGGCGGTGAGTTCGTCGTGATTTGGAATATGGTCGATTTTATCCCAGATTCGACTGCATGTCCACCGGCCGACGTTCCAGAGTTTTGAGGCTGCGAACCCGAGGGCGTCAAGGTCGTCTTGCACCCGCGACTGATTCCGAATGGAAGCAGTGTAGGTGCGTGTGACGACCTGTTTTGCCATATGTAACCTATGTAGACAATTTTACTTGAAGGTGGGGATTCCAGCGTGGAATATCCAGTTGGGACATCGAACGCTGTGTTGTGAAGGGTTATGTCGGATTCATCCCCGCCCTAAAGGGACGGGGCTTTCTCCTTGAACTCCCGGTAAGGGCGAAGGTTTTTGCAGTCCATGGTGTATGGTAACATATGGTGCGAGCATACGTGCTTCTCAAAGCGGAGGTGGGAGAGGCCGCCACTCTCGCGGAGACGAGCCGATCGATCGACGCGGTGGAGACGGCACACGTCATTGCCGGGGATTGGGACGTGATCGTCGAGATCGAGGCCCCCGAGGTCTACGACGTTCTCTCGACGACGGCGACAGAGATGCAGGACCTCTCGAACGTCCTCGACACCAAGACGTACGTCTCGATCGACGAGGAGTGAACGTTCCACATGGCAGGAACGACGGCCCGATCCGGTTGGTCGTCGTTGTGGTTGCCGCCCGAGCCGATAGACGAAAAAGCCCGCGGCCGCTATGTCCGATATGGCCTCGATCGTCGGCGTGCTCGCCTTTCTCGTGGTGTTGGGGATCCACACGCTTCTGGCGGCGGTGATAACTCGATATCTCCGATTGCGCCTTTCGACCATTTGGGGAACCGCGATCTACGTCGCGTTTCTCGTTCCGGTCGTCCTTTTGATCTCGACGCTCGTGTTCAGCGGTCCGTTGGGGATCGGCGTGGATCTGGGGACGCCGACGGCCGTTCTCGCGGTGATGATCCTGCTTCCGGGCACGCTCGGGGTGGCGATCGACGTTCTTTACGTCGAACATCCCGACGAGTACGACCTTCCCGAACCGACCGAGTGATACGGCCGGTTCACTCCCCGGCGTGGAGCCGATCGTCGATCGTCGACTCCACGCGTTCGAGGACGATTTCGGGCGATCGCGTGGCGTCGATGCGGACGAATCGATCGGGGTGATCCTCCATCAGTCGTTCGTAGTTCGCCCGGACTTCGGAGAGATATTCTCGCCGCTCGAACTTGTTCGTCGAACCGGAACGCGCCGCCGCGCGCTCGGCATCGAGATCGAGATAGATCGTGAGATCGGGGACGCGAGTGAACGGCTCGTGGATCGATCGAACGTACTCCATCGGTCGGTCGATCCGGGTTTCACGGAGCGTCGCGCCTTGATAGGCGTATCGCGAGTCGCTGTAGCGATCCGAGACCACGAGTCGCCCGTCATCGAGCGCCGGTTCGATCGTCTCGGAGAGGTGGTTCGCGTGGTCTGCGGTGTACAAGAAGAGCTCCGCGATCGGATCGGCGTCGTCATCTCCGATCGATCGGTAGACCGCGTCACCGTACCACGAGTCCGTCGGCTCGCGGGTGAACACCGCGTCGGGATACGACGGCTGGAGGGCCTCCCAGACGGTGGTCTTTCCGCTCCCGTCGAGTCCCTCAAGGGTAACGAGCATGCCTCCCGCTGGGCAGCGCAGTCACATAATCGAACTGGATCTCGCGGTAGTTTTAGGTGGATTCTGCCCCAATGGTCGCTATGGAAATCCTCGTAGCCGGCGGGACGGGATTCATCGGATCGTATTTGTGCCGTGAACTCGCCGACCGGGGCCACGAAATAACTGCACTTTCACGTTCGCCGGACGACGCTTTCGAGGACGTGGAATCGGTCGAGACCGTGGTCGGGGACGTTACCGCCTTCGACTCCATCGTGAATACGTTCGACGGTCACGACGCCGTCGTGAATCTCGTCGCGCTCTCGCCGCTTTTCGAACCCTCGGGGGGGAACGAGCTCCACGATACGGTCCACCGCGGCGGGACGGAGAACCTGGTTGCCGCCGCCGAGGACGGCGACATCGACCGCTTTCTCCAGTTGAGTGCGCTCGGTGCGGACCCGAACGGGGAGACGCATTACATTCGCGCGAAGGGACGTGCAGAGCGAATCGTTCGCCAGGGGGACGTCGCCGAGACGATCGTCCGTCCCTCCGTGGTTTTCGGCGAAGGCGGTGAGTTCGTCGAGTTCACGAAGCGGCTGAAGTCGTGGTTCGCTCCCGCCCTTCCGATCTACCCGCTTCCCGGCGGCGGTCGTCAAACCCGGTTCCAGCCCATCCACGTCGCTGATCTCGTTGACATCCTCGCGACGGCCATCGAGGACCCTGATCACGCCGGCGAGACCTACGAGCTTGGCGGTCCCGAGACGCTCACGCTCCGGGAGGTCACGGAACTCGTCTACGCGGCCGAGGGACGAAACATCCGCATCGTCCCGCTCCCGATGCCGCTCGCGAAGATCGGCCTCACCGGGTTGAGCGTGATACCCGGGTTCCCGATGGGACCCGATCAGTATCGATCGTTGACCTTCGATAACACGACGGACGAAAACGACATCGACGCCTTCGGCATCTCCGAGGACGAACTCACGACCTTCGAGGAATACCTGACTCGTTCGGTGGACGCCTAGGCTTCGGCTCATGGGATCGATTCTTTAGGCTTCGGCTCACGGGATCGATTCTTTAGGCTTCGGCTCACGGGATCGATCCTTCCCGCATCGCGCGCGCGCGTCAGACAACTATCGGGTCGATCGGTCCCCAAGTGGCGCGTGTGACGTGATACCATCCTCCAGATATACCTCCAACGTCGACGGGCGGACGGGAGACGATCGACGCAACGGTCGAGTTCATCGTCCAGGAACGACTCGCAGTCGGCCGATTTCCCGTTCGCAATCGCGATTCGGACGATCTCACCCATCACAAGGCTTATATTCACCATGGTACTGTTCTTTTTTCAAACACCGACTGGGGGATTCCATGAAATTGGCAATGATCGGCTTCGGACAAGCGGGGGGAAAGGTCGTCGACAAGTTTCTCGAGTACGACAAACGGACCGGTTCCGAGATCGTCAAGGCCGCGGCCGCGGTGAATACGGCAAAGGCTGACCTGATGGGTCTCGAACACGTTTCCGAGGAACAGCGGGTGCTCATCGGGCAATCCCGAGTCAAGGGCCACGGCGTCGGCGCGGACAACGAACTCGGCGCGGAGATCGCCGAGGAGGACATCGACGAGGTTCAGGGAGCGATCGATTCGATTCCCGTCCACGAAGTGGACGCGTTCCTCGTCGTCGCTGGACTCGGCGGCGGAACGGGGTCCGGCGGCGCGCCGGTGCTCGCGAAACACCTCAAGCGTATTTACACCGAACCGGTCTACGGGATCGGGATCCTGCCCGGGAGCGACGAGGGCGGGATCTACACGCTGAATGCGGCGCGGTCGTTCCAGACCTTCGTCCGCGAAGTGGACAACCTCCTGGTCTTCGACAACGACGCCTGGCGAAAGACCGGCGAGTCAGTTCAGGGCGGCTACGAGCAGATCAACGAGGAGATCGTCCGCCGGTTCGGCATCCTCTTTGGGGCCGGAGAGGTTCAGCCGGGCCAAGAGGTCGCAGAAAGCGTCGTCGACTCCTCGGAGATCATCAACACGCTCGCGGGCGGCGGCGTCTCGACGGTCGGCTATGCCGAAGAGGAGGTCGAGGAAACGAGCTCGGGCGGGCTCCTCTCTCGGCTCCGCGGCGAGGAGGGAGCGGATGAACTGGACACCGCCCACACGACCAACCGCATCACGAGTTTGGTCCGGAAGGCCGCACTCGGCCGGTTGACGCTCCCCTGTGATATCGAGGGCGCAGAACGAGCGCTACTCGTGCTTGCCGGACCGCCGGAGTACCTCAACCGCAAGGGAATAGAACGCGGCCGCAAATGGCTCGAGGAGCAGACCGGATCGATGGAAGTCCGCGGTGGCGATTACCCCTACCAGGGCTCCGGTTTCGTCGCCTCCGTGATCCTGCTTGCGGGCGTCACGAACGTCCCGCGCATCAAGGAACTCCAGCAAGTCGCCATCGAGGCCCAGGACAACCTCGCAGAGATCCGCGAGGAAAGCGAGGAGAACCTCGAGGAACTCGTCGACGACGGCCAGGACGAACTCGAATCGCTGTTTTGATCGGTCACCCAGTTTCCAGTGATGGATGTCATCGTTCCGTTCGCCACCCGTAACCCGAAGACTCGTCTTTCCGACGTCCTCGATCGCCGCGAGCGGAACGCGTTCGCCCGGGCGATGCTCGCGGACGTGTTGGAGGCGATCGATGCCGCCGGCGGGACTCCCCACGTGCTTGCGACGCGACCGCTCGATCGGGACCTCGATATCGATCGCGGCTCGTTCCCCCCGATCGACGCCGAGACGATCGTCGACGATCGTGATCTGACGACCGCGGTGAACGCCACACTTGCGGCGTCGTTCGAGGAATCAACCGCGTTCGGCCCGCCGCTTGCGGTCGTGATGAGCGACCTGCCGCTTGCGACGCCCACGAGCCTTCGGACGCTTCTTGAGACGAAGGGCGAGGTCGTTCTGGCACCGGGACGCGCCGGGGGTACAAACGCGATCGTCGTTCGCCACCCGTCGTTTCGGGTCGACTATCACGGGGCGTCGATCCGCGATCATCGACGGGCCGCCCGTTCGATCGACGCCGATCTCGTCGAGATAGACTCCCGTCAGTTGGCAAGTGACGTCGACGATCCGGACGACCTCGTCGAGGTGCTCGTCCACGGCGACGGGAGATCGCGTGATTGGCTCGTCGACGCCGGGTTCGAACTCGCCGTCGACGATGGGTCCGTCGAGGTCGTCCGCAACGACGGGTGACGACGACTTCACGGGTGCGGATGACCGGGCGTTTGGAGTGATACGTTTTTGAGGGTCGACCGACGATGGGGAGGCGTGTTCCCCGCGACCGAGCGGTACGACCTCGACGTCGAGCCCGACCCCGAGGCGGTCGACCGCCTGCTCTCGGTGACGCCCGCCGACGTCGAGCCGTCCGAGACGCTCACGTTCTCGCGAAACGTCTTCATTCCGCTTACCACCGCCTGTCGATACACCTGTACCTACTGTACCTACTACGACGTCCCCGGCGAGGCGAGCCTTCTGTCCCCCGAGGAGGTGCGAAAGCGATGTCGGATCGGCGCGGACGCCGGCTGTACGGAGGCGCTTTTTACCTTCGGCGACGCACCCGATGATCGGTATACGGCCATCCACGAGCAGCTTTCGGAGTGGGGTCACGATTCGATCCTCGGATACCTGCGGGAGGCGTGTACGATCGCCCTCTCGGAGGGACTGTTGCCGCACTCGAATCCCGGTGATCTCGTGGAGTCGGACTTCGAGCGCCTCCGTGAGGTCAACGCCTCAATGGGCGTGATGATCGAGACGACCGCCGACGTCGACGCCCACGCGGGCACTCGTCGAAAGACCCCGGGACAGCGACTCAACACGCTTCGGGCGGCCGGTCGTCGAAACGTCCCCTTCACGACCGGCATCCTCGTCGGGATCGGCGAGACGTGGCGTGATCGCGCCGAAAGCCTGCTTGCGATCCGCGAACTCCACGAGCGACACGGACACGTTCAGGAAGTGATCATTCAGAACGTCGTCGAGAACGAGCGGTCGAATTTCGAGAGCCCCGACCTCGAATCGATGCGCCGGGTCGTCGCGATGGCGCGAGCGGCGCTCCCCCAGGAGGTGTCGATACAGGTTCCGCCGAACCTCTCGCCGGCCGTCGATCTCGTCGACTGCGGGATCGACGATCTCGGCGGCGTCTCGCCGGTCACTGATGACTACATCAACCCCGACTACGAGTGGCCGGGACTCGAGGAGCTTCGTGCCGTGGCCGACGCCGGTGGGATGTCCCTTCACGAGCGGCTCCCCGTTCACGACCGATATCTTCCGGACGGGATCCGCAGATCGGGAGTGGCTCCCGCGACGTCGCCCCCCGACCGCGAGTGGATCGCAGCGCCGATCCGCGACCGGATCCTGGAGGCGGACGTCCACGGCCGAAGACTCCGTCAAGTCGCTCGACGCGAGGGACCGCTCGAAGCCTGACGGGCCGTCGCGACGCTCGTCGTCACCGATACGTCTGCCAGTACTTTCTTTATAAACGCGTCCGAACCGATCCTCCATGACCGTCCCACTGCAAGCGGATCCGATCGTGAACGCGATCGACATCGCCGGGATCGGGGTCTCGATAGCCTCGTTCGTCGTTGGATTCGTCGTGGTTTATCTGTTCGGCCGGCTCGTGTTCGTCCCCGGGGTTCGTCGGATGCTCGACGCAAAGGGGTTTGATCGGGCTGTCGAGAGCCTCGCCGAGAGCGTCGCGAACGCGGTCGTCTGGATCGGTGCGCTGGCGATCGGCTTGACGGTAGCGGGGTTCGGAACGTTCCTGTCGGCGTTCGCCGTCTTCGGGAGCGCGATCGCGCTCGCCGTGGGATTCGCCGCACAGGATCTGCTCGGAAACTTCGTTGCCGGCGTGTTCATTCTCAAGGACAAACCGTTCGAGGTGGGCGATTGGATCGAGTGGAACGGTCGAAGCGGCCGCGTCGAGGACATCGACCTTCGAGTCTCGCGCGTCCGGACTTTCAATAACGAACGGGTTACCGTCCCGAACGGGGAACTCGCCAACAACGCCGTCACGAATCCCGTTGCCTACGAGACGCTCAGACAGACGTTCCTCTTCGGGATCGGCTACGACAACGACATCGACCGGGCGACGGATGTCATTCTCGAGGCGGCCGAGGCGCACGACGGGATCCTCGACGATCCCGGTCCCTCGGTTCGGCTCGTCGAACTCGGTGACTCGGACGTTGGCCTCCAGTCACGCTGGTGGATCGAGGACCCGGAACGGGGTGATTTCGTTCGGATCCGCTCCGAATACGTCCAGACGGTCAAAGAGCGGTTCGACGAGGCGGGTATCGACATCCCCTACGTCCACCGCGAGTTGACCGGCAGCGTCGAGACGGTCGAAGCCGTCGCCGGCTCCGAGGACGCCTGATCCGGTCGTCGGCCCTCGCTCGTCGTTCAGAACTTGCTTCCTTCGTTCGTCGTCCAGCCGTGTCGTCCTCACTCCCTGAGTAGTCCGATCACGGCCACGATCGCGCCTGCGAGGAGCGCGATCGCGATCACGATACGACCGGTCAGGATGCTGCGTGCCGCGGCGATCACGTATCGGACCGCGAACAACCCGACCACGATCGGACCGACCACGGCGGCTCCCTGTAGGATCGATCGAGGTGTTCGATGAAGCTCGGGGAGCATGCGGGACGCGAGTAGTCCCGCAAGCAGCCCCACGAGGATCCCGACAGGAAGACCGACCAGGACGGAGAAGGCGATTCGAGACTCGAGGGCCGCCGTGATCGCGCCGGCGACGACCAGAAACGTGGTCACGGATATCCCGACGGCGACGAGACGGTGATCGAACATACTATGCTCTCTCGGGGATCCGATAAATAGGTTCGTGCCGGTAGGGCCGTCCGATCACGCCCCTCGACGGAACGCCGGGGGGACGGTGGCTGCCGCGCTGCCGCGGCGTCGGCCGACTCAGTCGTCGGCGGGTGCCGCGCCCTCGCCGGCGGAGACGCCGGTTCCGGGTCCGACGTCGATGTCGAGTTCGTCGAGTTTCTCGTCCGGGACGATGCCGTCGACCCAGCCGCGAGCCTCGTAGTACTCGGCCTTCATCTCCTCGAGTTCACACAGCTCGCCCTCGCTTGCGCCCTGGCCGGGAATGGCGTCCGGATGGCCATCGAGGAACCGGTTCGGTAGGGAGTCGTCCTCGCCGTCGAGGCCCGCGAGGTTGTTGTAGTAGCGCTCGAGGTTGTAGACACGCTCGCCGGCCGCAAACAGGTCCTCCTCGGAGGCGTCCCGTCCGGTGATTCCGTTGTACTGGAGCACGTACTCCTCGATCCCTTCGGCAAACGCGTTGAACTTGCAGATGTCGAAGGAATCTGAGATCGCGTGCAGGTCCTGGAAGGTGGCAGTGAGTTCGCCTTTCCCCTCCCACTCGTAGGGATCGACCTTCTCCGGAATGCCGAGAATCTCGGCGGCCGGCGTGTACCCACGGAGGTGGCACGCGCCCCGGTTTGAGGTCGCGTAGGCGATTCCCATCCCCTTCATACAGCGGGGATCGTAGGCGGGGATCGTCTGGCCTTTAACCGACAGCTTGTTGTCGTGTGCGCCGACCTCGTCGGCGACGCGTTCGGCTCCTTCCGCGAGCAGGTCGCCGAGTTCGCCGTCACGGTTGCCGATGTCGGTGATGAGGTCGATCATCGTCTCGGAGTCGCCCCACTCGAGGCCGTCGCCGTAGCCGTCGAGTTTGCCCTGTTCGGACATCTCCATGGCCATGGCCATCATGTTCCCGACCTCGATGGTATCGACGCCGACGTCGTTACACCGGTCGATCATCAAAGCGACATCGTCACGCTCGGTGTGTCCGGAGTTCGGGCCGAGTGCGAAGGCCGACTCGTACTCGTAGGACTCCATCCGCACGTTCATCTCCTCGCCTTTGTGCATCGTCTGTACCTCGACCTCTTTTTTGCAGGCGACGGGACAGGAGTGGCACGTCGGCTCGTCGACGAGGATGTTCTCACGGACGTTCTCGCCGGAGATGTGCTCGGCTTCGATGTCCACGCCTTCCGCGTCCTCGTAGCTTCGCGTGGACGTGTATTTTCCGTTCTTCGTCGGCAGGCCGTCCATCTCCTCCGTGATGTTCATCAGGACGTTGGTCCCGTACACGGAGAGGCCGCCCTCGTTGGGAGCAGTCACGTCGGATTCCTGGATGACCTGCATCGACTGCTGATGGCCCTCCTGGAACGTCTCGGGATCCGCGGGCGCAGGCATGTCCGTGCCGGATTTGACGACGACTGCCTTGACGTTCTTGTTGCCCATCACGCAGCCGGTTCCGCCACGGCCGGAGGCTCGGTCGTCCTCGTTGATGACGCAGGCGTAGCGGACGCCGTTCTCGCCGGCCGGCCCGATCGCCATCACCGAGACGTTCTTGCCGACCGTTCCATCGACCTCCTCGCCGAGGGTGTCGACCGTCTCGCGGACGCCGAGCCCCCACAGGTGGGAGGCGTCTCGAACCTCGACATCGCCGTCCTCGACGACGAGGTAGACGGGATCATCGCTTTCACCGTCGAGCAGGATGCCGTCGAGGCCGGCCCATTTGAGGCGCGCGCCCGACCAGCCGCCGTGATGGGAATCGGTCACCGTCCCCGTGAGCGGGGACTTCGTCACGAGCGCGATCCGACCACTCATGACGGCCTGCGTGCCCGTGAGCGGTCCGGTCATGAACGCGAGCCGGTTTTCGGGACCATCCGGGTCGATATCCGGTCCCTTCTCGAAGACGTATTTGACGCCGAGTCCTCGGGCGCCGATGTACTTTTTCGCATCCTCGTCGTCGATCCCTCGGTAGGAGACGTCACCGTCGCCGAGGTCGATCTGTGCTACCCGGTCGCGATATCCGCCGAAGTCGGTCATGTAATGGTCGTTCCTTATATTGGGACTGCAGGCTGTTAGATGTTCACACGAGAACGTAATCGAATATGGTTTCACACACGACATTGCCGTTTCGGTGGAACCGTGTCGGTCTGACTCGAACGAACGGACCGTTCGATCCGATCGGCGGCGGTGTGGACCGTCCGCGTCGTCGATCGGCAGCCCGCAGGAGGCAAGGCGGTATTCCCGGACGGATAGCCAGGATCCGAGCGTGCGGCGCGTTCAAGTGACGGCACCGATCGGCAGTCGAGTTCCTCACCCCTAGTTGACACGACGTCCGTATCCGACGTAAACGGCTTCGTAAGCGTCGATCGGGGCGGTGGCTGTTCCCGGGGAGGTGCGCTTTTGTATCCGGACGACGGTGTTCGGGTGATGGCTGACTCGCTGCGTGCGTTTCTCGACCGACTCCACGATCCCGAACGCTCGCTCGTGGTCCTCGATCGATCCTCGCCCGAGGCGACGTGGGGACTCCTGGAGGATCTCCTCGCAAACCAGCCGATTTCGGTGACCGAATCGATCGATCTGAACGACGAGTCGGCGGACGACGAACCGGAGAACAACGAACTAGAGATCGATGAACCGGAGGACGACGTCGTGCTGCTCCTCGAGGACGACCGCGTTCTGGCGCGTTCGACGATGGACGAGTTGCTCTCGTCCATCCTCCTCATCAACTCCGATCTCTACATGACGGGGAGTAGATCCCTCTCGGAGATCGATCTTCCCGAGGTGATCGAGCGACTCGACGACATCCCGTTTCGCCTTCGCGGGTACCCCGACTCGAACAAGGAGAAGCTTCTGCTGATCACGGTGTCGCGCATGATCGAGCGGACGGCTGCCGAAACGGGCTCGGGCACTCTCCGATCGTCATTCCAGCGACTCTCGCGGATCGAGGACGAACGAGGCACACGCGACGTCTATGAGACGGTCAGTCACAGCGGAGCCGACGTCCACGTCTACGGGATTCCCGATTGGGACCCCTCGCCGGAGATGCCGGTGACCGTTCACGGTGGGACTACCGAGGAGTATCGTCGATCCTGGTTCGTCGTGTTCACGCCAGAGGATCCGGGAGCCGACCACGTCGGGCTGCTCGCGCTGGAGGACGACCGAAACGTCTGGGACGGGTTTTGGACCTATCGTGCTGATCTCGTTCGGGAGCTTGACGCCTACATCGAGACCGCTCTGTAGGACCTCCGATCGTCTCGAGGAACGAAAGTCGATCGCCGCGACTCCGATCCGCCGGTCACACTCCCGTCGACGGCGCCCAGCCCTCCCACTTCAGGAGGTCTGCCGCGCGATCGGCGTCCGCAAGCAGCACGTTCTTTCGGGAGGGAACCGTCTCGTCGGCGAGCTCGTCCGGGATCGCGAGCGTCCCGCTTGGTATTCCCTCGTCGCCGTCGACGGGGATATGCCCAGTGTCGATCTTCATCACGAGCGGCGCGTCGAGTCGATCGATGCCATCCTCGCTCGCATAGAGCTGCTCGTTGACGCGCTCGTGGTCCGCACGCTGGATGAGCGCACGGTCGCAATCGTGCGGTTCCACGTATAGTTCTCCCAGGTAGTAGCTGCTTGAGAATCGTTCGAACATTCTGTGCATGTTACCAATGCACATGGTAACTGATAAGCTTTGTCGCCAACGTTTATGTCGACCACTGTTCGAGCGCTCTACCGTTCCGCCGTCCGTCTTCGTCCTCTCTCCACCATCGGCTCCGTCTTTGTCACTCCGTCTCCAGTACCTCCCTCGCCTCGATCAGTCCTCTTCACCCTCCGTACCGCTCTCGATCCGATCGGTGAACCATTCGTAGTGATCGAGGAGTGCCTGCTCTCCCGCCTCGGTGAGCCGGTAGACGTCCGCGATCCCCTCGGTGTGGGATTCGACGTGGCCGGCCTCCTCGAGCGCCGCGATCATCGCGTGAAACGATTGGGGGTCGATCCGCTCGTCGTAGTGGTTCGTGAGGCGGTTTTTCAGGCGCTGTGCCCGCAGTTCGTCCGCTTCATACAGGAGTGTACAGACGTCGCGGCGACGACCGCTGTGGAGCCACTTGGACATACCGGCACTTCGCGGCCGGACGTATATCGGTTGAGACTACGACCGACCGTCGGAGACGGGTACATGCGGGAGGAAACGAACGGAGAACTGTGGTCGACTGCCGGGAGGAGAAACGCCTTTCCCCGCGAGGCTCCCGAACCTAGACAATGCGTGGGAGGTCGTCCCGCGGTGGGACACGATGAAGGTCGCCGAAGCGGTCCCGGAGTTCGCCGACGCGTTCGGCTTCGAGGAGTTCAACCGGATGCAACGGGAGACGTTGCCCGCGCTGCTCGATACGACGGCGAACGTCGTCGCGAGCGCGCCGACCGGCTCCGGCAAGACCGCGCTGGCCGAGTTGGCCATCTGCAAGACCCTCGCCTCCGGCGGAACGGCGCTTTTCGTCGCGCCGCTTCGCGCGCTCACTAACGAGAAGGAGAGCGAATGGGAGCGCTTCGAGGATCTGGGCTACTCCGTCTACGTCGTCTCCGGCGAGCGTGATCTGAACCCCAGACGAGCCGAACGCGCGGACGTCATCGTGATCACACCCGAGAAGGCCGATTCGGCGACGCGAAAACACGAGTCGGCCCGCTACTCGTTCATCGCCGATGTCGACTGCGTGCTCATCGATGAGGTGCATCTTCTCGACTCCGATCGCCGCGGCGGCGTCCTGGAGGTCGTCGTCTCCCGGCTGCGTCGGATCTGTGACCCGCGGATCGTCGCCCTCTCGGCAACGATGTCGAACGTCGAGGACGTGGCTGACTGGCTCGATGCGCCGCCGGAGGCGACGTTCGAGTTCGACGACGAGTATCGTCCCGTCGAGTTGGAGACCGGCGTCAAGACCTACTCCCACGGTGACAACGCCTTCGCGGACAAATACCGACGTCTCTACCGGGCGATCGATCTGGCGGAACCACACGTCCGCGAGGACGGGCAGGCGCTCGTGTTCGTCTCCTCCAGACA
The DNA here is from genome assembly GCF_041821145.1 of Halopenitus sp. H-Gu1. Classification (NCBI taxonomy): domain Archaea; kingdom Methanobacteriati; phylum Methanobacteriota; class Halobacteria; order Halobacteriales; family Haloferacaceae; genus Halopenitus; species Halopenitus sp. H-Gu1. The sequence goes on from NZ_JBGUBC010000022.1 coordinate 27,952, forward strand.
GGACACGGTGCAGGCGGCAAAAAAGACCCGCGACGTTCTGGCGGAACGTGACGTGCCCATCGGCGCCCGCGGCGAGTACGATTTCCACACCGAGGCGAGCGAGCTCACGAACGACACGCTCCGTCAGTCGGTACTCGATGGAGTCGGATTCCACCACGCCGGACTCGGCAAGGACGACCGTGACCGCGTCGAGAAGTGGTTCCGAGAGGGACTGATCTCGATCCTCTTTTCGACCTCGACGCTGGCGTGGGGAGTGAATCTCCCTGCCCGCTGTGTCGTTATCCGCGACACAAAATACCACGATCCTCTTGAGGGTGAAACTGACGTCTCTCCGCTTGACGTGCTCCAGATGCTTGGACGGGCGGGACGCCCCGGATACGACGACATCGGCTACGGCTGGGTCGTCTGTGACCGCGAGGACGCCGACCGCTACCGCCGCCTGCTGCGCGAGGGCAAACCGATCGAATCGCGGCTCGCCGAGGAGCTTCCTTCCCATCTCAACGCCGAGATCGCGATGGGGACGATCCGCGATCTCGACGACGTGATGGAGTGGATCGGAACGACGTTCTATCACGTCCGCGCGCGATCGAATCCGGAAGCGTACGGCTTCGATTCGATCCGCGATCGGGTCCGGAACACTCTCGAAACGCTCGTCGAGGACGGGTTCGTCGAGACCGACGCGGATCTGGGGATCGAGCCCACTGCCGTCGGCCGTCTCACCTCGAAGTATTACCTCCGTCTCGATACTGCGAGACGGTTTCACCGGCTCGCGGAACGCGATTCGCTTTCGGTCGAGTCGATCCTGGAGGCCGTTGCGGCCGCCGGTGAGTTCGATTCAGTCTCCGCACGCTCGGCGGAGGCGGACGCGATCGATCGGATCTTCGATGCGGCCGATCTCGAGACGAATCTCGAGGAGGGCCACCGGAAGGTGTTCGCCATCTGTGCGGCGAGCATGGACGATTCGGTCCCCTCGGATCTCCGGTCGGACGCCTGGGTGATCCGCCAGAATGCGCTCCGGCTGATCGCCGCGTTGACCGAGTTCCTCGATCGGTTCGCCGGCCCGCGGGCGGCCAACCTCGCGTGCCGCGTGGAGGCGCGACTCGAACACGGCGTTCCCCGCGACGCGATCGGGTTCACGGCGATCGAGGGGATCGGCGCCAACCGCGCACGGCGGCTTTCCGACGCCGGCTTTGACTCTCCCGCGGCGATCGCGGACGCGGACTCGACCGCACTCGAAGAGGCGGGACTGAGCGAGGGCGTGGTGAGTCGGATCGTCGAGGCAGCCGCCGACCTCCCTCGGATCGACGTCGAGTGGAATTCATTCCCCGAGACGGTGGCCGTCGGCGAGAACGACCTTCGGGAGGTGACGATCCACAACCGCGGCGGCGGTGCCCGTACCGGGATCCGGGTAACCGTCAACGATGTCGAGATGAACCGGAAGACGGTCTATCTCGACGGGGAGACGACCGTTCCGGTCGGGATCTTCGGCCCGCCCGAGGCCGATGAATTGACCTTTACCCTGGAGATCACCTTCCCCGATCGGCCGCTTTTCCCGGTGTGTTCGGTCCGGTCCGTCGACGTGCAGTGACGTCCTTGTTGCCGTCCACGCTCCCGATCATGGCCGACGGTTCCGGTCGTGATCGACGACTCCGATCACGGTCGACGAGTCCAATCATAGTCGACGAGTCCGACTAGGGCCCACGATCGTCCGGCGGGCGAGGGTTCAAATTGGATGCCGGGACCAACCGGTCGTATGCCATCACGACTCCGCGTTCTGGCCGGCGACTGTACCACGACTCTGGACGGCTCTCACGAGGAACACACGCGCGGCCGCGTCGTCGTCATCATCAAGCCCGACAACACGACGCTCGTTCACGACGCCGACGGCTATCAGCCGGTTGAATGGCTTACCCGTCCCGAATCGGTGACCGTCGAGTCCGATTCAAGCGGATTCACCGTCACCGCCCGCGACGGCGACCGGACGCTCCGGGTGATCGCTCACGAGGCTACGGCGGCACGCGACGTCCCGGTCACGGCGGGTGGAACGCCGGTCGGCGACTGTCCGGATTGCGAATCACCGCTCGTGCGATCTGCCGGCACGGTCGTCTGTATGGGCTGTGAGTCCCGATACGGTCTCCCGACCGATGCGACCGTCACCGAACGGACCTGTACGGACTGTGGACTTCCCCTCCTTCGCGTTGAGCGCGGGGAGGTCCTTTCGGTCTGTCTGGACGTCTACTGTGATTCCCTCGCCGACGCCGTTTCCGAGCGATTCGATCGCCTCTGGTCGTGCCCCGATTGCGGGTCGGACCTCCGGGTCCAGCAAGCAACGGGCCGGGTGTTCCTCGGATGCTCGGAGTATCCCGACTGTGAAACGACGTTCTCGTTTCCCTCGGGCGTCGTCGTCGACGACTGTCCGTGTGGCCTCCCCGTCTTCGAGACGGCGGCTGATCGGCGGTGTCTCGACGGTACCTGCGACCAGTGGGGCGTGAACGGACCGCGACCGACGGCGGACGATCGCTCCGTCGACGATGAGCGTTCGGTGAGGAATGGTGAATCCACCGAATCCGGGCCTCGTTCGGCATCCTCCCGGCCGAACGACCCTTGATCGTGGGATCGCGGACCGCAACCCGTTTACGGCCGCCGCGTCGCCCTACAGCCATGCAACCGGAAGGGGTCCTCCGTGCGGACGGCGTCCACGTGGGCGGCGACGCCCGCCAGCGGTTCTACGACTCGCGGGGGTACGGTCGGCCGATTAACGGCAACGAAATACTGGTCACCTATCTGGAGGCCGCACACCTCCTGTTCCGTGGCGACCTCGCCGCCGTCTCCGTCGACGGCGACACGCTTGGGTTCGAGTCCTTTTTCGTCCATGCGGCGGGGACGGTCGACCGATTCGCGGTTCGGTTTCTCGTCTACGCTGACCTTCGCGATCGCGGATTCTACCTCTCGCCGACGCGGGAGGGGTGGCCCGGCGATCGGCATCTCGACGGTGAGGATGCCGACTTCGTCGTCTACGAACGTGGCGCGAGCCCGCCGGACGGGCCGATCGCATACCGGCTTCGCGTCGTCGGCGAACGGGAATCGATCCCGGTCGAGGGGCTCGCCGGCACGACGCTTGCGATCGTCGACGAGGAGAGCGATCTCACGTACTTCGAGGCGACCGCGGTCGATCCCGATGGCAGTACGCGATACGACCCGCCGGCGGAACTCTCCGGCGTCCTGCTTGAGGACCGCGTCATGGTGTGGGACGCGCCGGAGGCGCTGTATGAACGCGGCTTCTACGGGCGACCGCTCTCCGGCAGGGCGTCGACGCTCGAAAGCGCGATACAGTTGTCACTTCTGGAGGCCGCCTTCCTCGCCGAACACGGAGCATTGCGTCTGCAGGAGGCGGTCCCAGTGGAGAGCGATGCGCAGGGAGAGGCCAGGGGAGGAGACGGTGACGCCACGGACGATGCCGCCGTCGACGGTGATCGTGTCGACGCGGCCCAAGCGATCCGCGAGCGCGGCCGTGACGTCGAGGGTTCGCGTTTCGACGGACGGCTCAACGTGTACGCGGACCTTCGCGAGCGTTCGATCGTTCCGAAGACCGGATTCAAGTTCGGGGCCGACTTCCGGACCTACCTTGACGTGGAGACGGTGGCGGATCTCCCACACTCCGAACACCTCATTCGGGTCCTTGATCCGGACCACGTCTTCGTCCCCCGTGAGCTGTCACTCGACGTGCGGCTCGCCGGTGGCGTCCGCAAGCGAATGGTTTTTGCGCTGACCGACGCGAGTTCTATCAACTACCTTTCGGTAGCTCGACTCACGCCATGACCGACCACGACCATACTCCACGCGAGGCCGCCACTGACGCCGACGCGATCGACGCGGATGCGATCGACGGTGGCCGCGCGCCCGCGACTGACGGTGGGACCGACACAGCAGCCGGCGCCGACGACGTGGAGCTCGATCCGTGGGGCTCGGCGACGGTCGACGACTATCGGAAGCTCTTCGAGGAGTTCGGGATCGAGGAGTTCGAGGAGATCCTCCCGGACGTCCCGCATCCCCACTACCTGATGCGCCGCGGCGTCATCTTTGGCCACCGCGAGTACGATGCCGTCGCGGAAGCGATGGCGAACGACGAGCCGTTCGCGGCCCTTTCGGGCTTCATGCCGACCGGGGATCCACACATCGGCCACAAGCTCGTCTTCGACGAGATAATCTGGCACCAGCGTCAGGGCGGCGACGCGTTCGGGCTGATCGCCGACCTCGAGGCGCATTCCGCGCGCGGACTTTCCTGGGAGGAGATCGACGAGCACGCACGAAGCTACGTCCTCTCGCTGCTCGCGCTCGGATTTGACCCCGATGAGGGGACGATCTATCGCCAGTCGGACAACCGCGAGGTCCAGGACCTCGCGTTCGAACTCGGAGCAAAGGCGAATTTCTCGGAGCTACAGGCGCTCTACGGCTTCGACGGGGAGACGAACGTCTCGCATATGCAGTCGACGATCACGCAGATGGCCGACATCCTCTATCCGCAACTGGTCGACGAGCCGAAGCCGACAGTCGTTCCCGTCGGTCCCGACCAGGATCCACACCTCCGACTGTCGCGCGATCTGGCGGTTCGAATGCGATATTTCAAGGTCACCGAGGCGTTCGCCAGCTTCGAACTCGAGGATGACGAGCGCCAGCTCGTTCGGGCGGCCTACGATGCGCTCGCGGCGTCCGACTCCGGTTCCGACACGGACGGGGACGCCGCCGTTTCCGAGGCGGACGGGAGCCCGATCCGATGTGAGACGGCCGCCGACTGGCTCGAGACCTACGATCCTCCGGCCGATCTCGCGACTGCCCGGGCGTCGGCCATCGAGACGCTTCGTGCCGCCGGGAAGGAACCGATTCGGCCGCGTGTTCGGTTCCTCGATCGGAACGCGACCGACGAGGCCTTCGAGGACCTCATCGAGCGGATCAACGGCGAAAAGCGCGTGTTCGAGGGCCACATCGACGCCTTCGATCTGGGGCGGACGGCAGCCGAGGAACTCGCCAGGACGGTCGAACTCGATCACGGTGGATTCGGTTTCCGACAGCCCTCCTCCATCTATCACCGATTCATGTCGGGACTCACCGGCGGAAAGATGTCCTCCTCGGTTCCCGCGAGCCATATCTCGCTGCTCGACGACCCCGATGACGGCCGCGCGAAGGTGCAAGCGGCGACGACCGGGGGTCGATCGACTGCCGAAAAACAGCGGGAGCTCGGCGGCAAACCGGATGAATGTCCGGTCTACGAGCTGTACGCCTACCTGCTGGCCGGCGACGACGACGATCTGGCGCGGACCGTCCATGACGAATGTCTCGGCGGGGACCGACTCTGTGGGGGATGTAAGGATCAGGCCGCCGAGTTGATGGCCCAGTTCCTCGCCGACCACCAGGAGAAACGCGAGGAGGCAGCCGAATTGCTCGAGGATCTGGACATCGACTTCGATTCCGATCGTCGCGGGACCGGCGGCGAACACTAATCCCTGCCTCGGATCCGTTCGACTCGAACGTGGTCGAGAAGAGTACGTTCTCGTCGTCCCGCTTGTCGTTGGTTCTCGTCGACTCGTTCTCGTCGTCCCGTTCTCCCCGGATAGCCAACCCTGTCGTTTTCAGTAGGCCGACTCGAATATTTCGATGATGTCGTCTCTGTCCATCGACCGCGGGTTTCGGTCGATGTTGTGTTTCGAGTGTTCGAGCGCGATGTCGGCAAACTGACCGAACGCCGAGTCGTCGACACCGCCGAGTTCGCCGATCCGGTTCGGGATCCCGACGTCCTCGTTGAGCGCCTCGACCGCCTCGACGCTCCGGTATGCACGCTCGATGGTCGATTCGTCCTCGCGTTCGGGGACGCCGAGGAGACCCGCGATATCCGCGAACCGTTCGGGTTCGGCCGGGACGTTGTACCGCATTACGTGCGGGAGCAACACCGCGTTCGCGAGTCCGTGGCCGATACCGCACTCGATGCCGAGCGGGTAGGTGAGCGCGTGGACGGCGCCGAGACCGGAATTGACGAACGCCTGTCCCGCGGTGGTCGCGGCGAGGCTCATCCGGTATCGCGCCTCGTCGTTGTGTCCCCCCTGATGGACCGCGGGCCGAAGCGAGTCGCTGATCAGATCGATCGCCTGTCGTGCCAGACCGTCGGTATACGGGGTTCGAAGCGTCGAGACGTAACACTCGATCGCGTGGGTGAGCGCATCCTGGCCCGTTGCGGCCGCGACGCCGGCCGGCATCGTGCGGGTCAACTCGGGATCGACGAGTGCCAGATCCGCAAAGAGGTGATCGGAGTAGACGACCTTCTTGTTGTTCTCGTCCTGTTTGTCGGCGAAGACGCCGATGTGGGTGACCTCGCTTCCGGTTCCGGCAGTCGTCGGGAGCAGGACCGTCGGTCGGCCCGGACCGGGAACGTTGTGCATGCCGACCATCTCGCGGGTGGGAACGTCGTGTTCGACGAGGACGGACGCGAACTTCGCCGTGTCCATGCTACTGCCGCCACCCACCCCGAGCACGACGTCGGCGTCGACACGATCGATCTCCGCGGCAGCCGCCTCCGCCAGTTCGAGTTTCGGTTCGGGTTTGACCCCGTCGTAAGTCGCCACCTCGACGTCGGCGGCGTTCAGTGCATCAAGGACGGGATCGGCCGCGCCGGCCGCGAGCACGTGCTCGTCGGTGACGACGAGTGCCGTGTCGATCTCCTCGTTTGTGGCGTACGCCGTCAGTTCGCTCGCCGCCCCCATACCGTAGCGGACCTCGTCGGGGCTTTTGATGTCGTTGACGTCGTCGATCGAACCGAGACCATCGAACATACGAGCAGAATGACGCATCACGAAGAAAAACCTTCGCACGACGACGGGAATACGAGAGGGAAGCCCCCGACTGCTTTCGGGTCCTTTAACCGCCACAGACGACAACCGTGGATATGGCCGATCCACGCGTTCCGGGCGCCGAGGACGCCGTCGAGCTACCTTGCGGGGAGACGATTCGATACGGCGATCTCGATCTGGGCATGCGGGAACTCGAATGTGCGTGCGGGGCGACCCACGGGGTCGTCATGGATGTCCACCCGCCCGACCGGTTCCTCCCGGAGTTCCTCGTCGACGTGTTGCGCGAGGCGATCGAGACGACGAGCGAGGAGATGCCCGAATTCGGGACGCCACACCTGCTCGGCGTGGTCTTAGAGGAGTTCCCCGACCGCGTGGTTGCGATCGATGCCTCCGACAACGCCGAGGTCGGCTACGCCCTCGCGTGGGTGACCGATTTCGATTCCCGCCGGCTTCACGAAATTCTCGTCGAACTCGTCGTCGAACTAATGGAACACGCCGTGAGCCACGCCGAAGACGATGACGCACTCCGGGAGTTCGAACGGCAGATGACCGACTTCGACGTGGCGGAGTTCGTCGATCGATATCGCGCGGAACGCGATATCGAGATCGACGATCCGTATCAGTGATCGACACGTGATCGTCGTATTCGGGCTTCGGTTGGAATCCGGCCGCCGTCGCCCGCATCGTTTTCCACCCACACGTGTCTGACGTTCGTCGGACCGCTGTCTCACTGAAGACTATGTGTATTCCCCCCATATGTAAGACACATGCACACCCAGGAGTTCGAGTCGTTGCGCGGTGTGCTCGCCGACGCCGACGAGCCGTTGACCGCGCGGGAAATCCTCTCGCTCGTCGAGGAGTTCGAGGAGCGCGAGGAGTTCGACAGCCCGCATCGTGTCGCGACCGTGTTGGGTCGGTGGGCGCGGCGCGGCGAGGTGGAGGTCATCGCGGACAGCCCCTACCGCTATCGGCTCAATACCTGATCGCTCCCGATCGACTCCGGGGGGCCGATCGCAGGTCGACGGCCGACCGATCGTGGATCCGACGATCGAGAGCGATACCGACAATAACAGCGGTGTTCGTCCCTCTCGTGGCCATTCCCGATATCGATCGGGACCCCGATGGCTCGTAATATCGTTCGCCAGCCGTGGCACGTGATCGCGTGCCTTGCGAATTTCGAAATTCTCCTGCGAGAATCGTATTCTTTCGCCGGCCTTATTACGATGTGCGTACTCCAAACGGGTAATGAGCGAGACAGACGAGACGTCCGGGGGGAACGATTTCTCCGAGGACCGCACGATCCTGCTCATCGGGAGCGGCCCGATCCAGATCGGACAGGCTGCCGAGTTCGATTATTCCGGCGCACAGGCGTGTCGCGCCCTTCAGGAGGAGGGGGCCCGAGTCGTCCTCGTCAACTCCAACCCCGCGACGATCATGACCGACCCGGAGATGGCCGATCGGGTGTACATAGAACCCATCACGCCCGAGGCGATCGCCGAAGTCATCCGCAAGGAGACCCCCGACGGCGTCATCGCAGGTCTCGGCGGCCAGACCGGCCTCAACGTCACGGCGGAACTGGCCGAGCAGGGCATTCTGGAGGAACACGACGTCGATATCATGGGGACGCCACTCGACACCATTTACGCGACGGAGGACCGCGATCTCTTCCGCCAGCGCATGGAGAAGATCGGCCAGCCGGTCCCGAAATCGACGACGATCTCCCTTGGTGAAGACGAGTCGGTTACCGACTTCGACGAGGAGGCCTTCCGTGGGCGCGTCCGCGACGCCGTCGACGATGTCGGCGGCCTGCCGGTCATCTCCCGTACGACCTACACGCTCGGCGGCTCGGGCTCCGGCGTCGTCGAGGAGTTCGACGAACTCGTCGAGCGCGTCCGCAAGGGACTTCGCCTCTCGCGGAACAGCGAGGTCCTCGTCACTGAGTCGATCGCGGGCTGGGTCGAACTCGAATACGAGGTGATGCGCGACGCCGACGATTCGTGTATCATCATCTGCAACATGGAGAACATCGACCCGATGGGCATCCACACCGGCGAGTCGACGGTCGTCACCCCGTCACAGGTCATTCCCGACGACGGCCACCAGGAGATGCGCGACGCAGCCCTCGACGTCATCCGTGAGCTGGGCATTCAGGGCGGATGTAACATCCAATTCGCCTGGCGCGACGACGGCACCCCTGGCGGCCAGTACCGCGTAGTCGAGGTGAACCCCCGCGTCTCCCGCTCTTCCGCGCTCGCATCGAAGGCGACCGGATATCCGATCGCCCGCGTCACGGCGAAGGTCGCGCTCGGCAAGCGGCTCCACGAGATCGAAAACGAGATCACCGGCGAGACGACCGCCGCCTTCGAACCTGCGATCGACTACGTGGTGACGAAGGTCCCTCGCTGGCCCATCGACAAGTTCGATGACGTCGATTTCGAACTCGGTACGGCGATGAAATCGACCGGCGAGGCGATGTCTATCGGTCGGACCTTCGAGGAGAGCATGCTCAAAGCGCTGCGTTCCTCGGAGTACGACCCGGCCGTCGAGTGGACCGACGTCGACGACGAAACCCTCGAAGACGACTACCTCGAGACGCCGACACCAGACCGCCCGTACGCGATCTTCGAGGCATTCGAGCGCGGATACACCCTCGATGAGATCCGTGAACTCACGGGTATCAAGGAGTGGTACCTCGAACGCTTCGAACGGATCGCTGACGCCTACGAGGGCGCGACGCGCGGGGAGTTCACCGATGCCGCGATCGCGGGCTTCACCGACGCCGAGATCGCTGATGCGGCCTCGTCGGAGGCGCCGGCGGATGTGGACCCCTCGACCACCTCGACCGACGGCGGGACCACCCAGGAAGCGGTCTCAGTCGAGGAGGTGGAGTCGGCGACCTCCGACCGGGCGTTTAAACAGGTCGATACGTGTGCGGGCGAGTTCGAGGCATCGACGCCGTATTACTACTCGGCGCGACTTCCCGAGTTCCTCACCGACACGGATGCCGGCAGCGGGGAGACCGACTACGGGGAACTCGAGCAGATCGATCCCGACGTCGAAAGCGTGGTCGTCATCGGCGGCGGTCCGATCCGCATCGGACAGGGCGTCGAATTCGACTACTGTGCGGTTCATGCGGTCCGTGCACTCCGCGAGATGGGAATCGACGCGCACGTGGTCAACAACAACCCCGAGACGGTTTCGACCGACTACGACACCTCCGACGGACTCTTCTTCGAGCCGATCACCGCAGAGGAGGTTGCGGACGTCGTGGAGGCGACCGACGCGGACGGGGTAATGGTTCAGTTCGGTGGACAGACCTCCGTCAACGTCGGCGAGCCGCTCGAAGCCGAACTCGATAGGCGTGAACTCGACTGCGAGATCGTGGGCACCTCCGTGGAGGCGATGGATCTGGCGGAGGACCGCGATCGGTTCAACACGCTGATGGATCACCTGGGGATCGCCCAGCCTGCCGGCGGAACGGCGACGAGTCGCGAGGAGGCCCTCGAACTCGCTCACGGGATCGGCTATCCCGTCCTCGTCCGTCCCTCCTACGTACTCGGCGGTCGTGCGATGCGAGTCGTCGAGGACGATGCGGAACTGGAACGGTACATCGAGGAGGCCGTCCGTGTCTCTCCGGACAAGCCGATCCTCGTCGATCAGTTCCTCGCGGACGCGGTCGAACTGGACGTGGACGCAGTTGCCGACGGCGAGGACGTCCTGCTCGGCGGCGTGATGGAACACGTCGAGAGCGCGGGCGTCCACTCGGGCGACTCCGCGTGCATGATTCCCCCGCGCTCGTTGTCCGAGGACACTCTCGAACGGGTCCGTGAGGTGGTCGAGGAGATCGCGACCGCACTCGACACCGTCGGGCTGTTGAACGTCCAGCTCGCGGTGACCGGCGTCCACGATCCGGACGTGGAGTCGACCGTCTACGTGCTCGAAGCGAATCCGCGCTCCTCGCGGACGGTCCCGTTCGTCTCGAAGGCGACGGGCGTTCCGATCGCAAAGATCGCGGCGAAAGTGATGGCCGGCGAGACGCTCGCCGATCTGGACATCGACGAGCAGATTCCCGAACACCTGAGCGTCAAGGAGGTCGTGCTCCCGTTCGACCGCCTGCCGGGATCGGACCCACGGCTCGGTCCGGAGATGAAATCGACCGGCGAGGTGATGGGCACCGCGACCTCCTTCGGGAAGGCCTATGGCAAAGCGCAGGATGCGACCGGTAAGCCGATCCCCGACTCCGGCACCGCCGTCGTCGACCTGTCTGCCGAGGAGTTCCCCGACCCGGACACCGAGGCCGGCGAGGAACTCGTCGACGGCTTCTCCGAGTACTTCCAGTTATCCACCGCGACCGACCTGGTCGAGGCGGCCCGCAGCGGCAACCTCGACCTGATCGTCTCCCGACAGCGCGAGCTGCTTGAGGTGGCCGTCGAAGAGGAGATCACCTACTTCTCCACCCTGGCCAGCGCGAAGGCCGCACTCGAAGCCCTCGACCACGCGGAGGACGATCTCGACATCCTCGCGGTCTCCGACCGGCCGAAACGGGTCGCCGACTGGGGAACCGGCGAGTAGGCACCGATCGGGATCCGTTTGCGATCCCGTCGTTCGGTCTCACGGTTCGATCGTCCGACAGTATTACCCATTCTACCCCCGATCATCGCGTATGCCCCGCGAGCCGCCCCCGGGAGGGTCCGAATCGTCGGGGCGCTCCTCGTCACCGGAACCTTCCTCGTCGCCGTCTGGTTCGCCTCGACCCACAGGGGATGACCCTGAGGCGCGCCTCGACGACGAGATTCCCGAGTCGGTTCCCGGCAAATCCCGATTCCGGGAGGCGAACGACGTCCGACTGCACGTCGTGGAGGCGGGTCCCGAGGACGGCGAGTTGCTCATCCTTCTTCACGGCTTTCCCGAGTTCTGGTACGGGTGGAACGAGGCGATCGCACCGCTCTCCGAGGCCGGCTTTCGCGTCGTGGTCCCCGATCAGCGCGGCTACAACCTGAGCGAGAAACCGGCCGAGATCGCGGCGTATCGGATCGACGAGTTGGCCAGCGACGTCGTCGGCCTGATCGAGGCCTACGGTCGGGAGACGGCTGTCCTCGCCGGACACGACTGGGGGGCAGCCGTCGGCTGGTGGATCGCGCTTCATCATCCCGACCGCCTTCGGCAGTTCGTCGCAGTCAACGTTCCGCACCCGACCGTCTTCGAGCGGACGCTTCGCGAGTCGTGGCACCAGCGGCTACGGAGTTGGTACTTTCTCGCGTTCCAGATCCCTCTGGTCCCCGAGCGCGTCGCGCGAATCGGCGATTGGGCTCCGATCGTCTCTGGCATGCGACGGTCGAGTCGCCCGGGAACGTTCGACCCGGGTGATTTCGATCGGTATCGTCGTGCGTGGTCACGACCGGGAGCGTTCACCGCGATGGTGAACTGGTACCGGGCGGTCGTCCGTGAGCGCCCCTCGCCGGCACGAACGAGCGTTACGGTCCCGACGCTTGTCATCTGGGGAGCCGAGGACGAATTCCTCCAGCAGTCGATGGCTGCGGCGAGTGTCGAACGCTGTGTCGATGGTCGACTCCGTACGGTTCACGACGCGAGCCACTGGATCGTCCACGAGCGCCCCGACCGAGTCGTCGCCGCGATCCGCGAACACACCGAATGCGACTAGATGTTCACAGAGGGCCCATCGATCGCTTCGATCGCCCCGTGTACGTTCGATAGCACGGACCGGCCAGAAGCAGCGCGGCAACGCCGATCATCCCGACGAACAGGGTCGGATCCAGGACGGAGATGTCGCCGGCGAGCAGGTGATCGGCGGAGACCCCGACTGCCACGCCGGCGACGACCCACGGCGTCTCACCGATCGCGGTACCGAGGAGGAATGGCCGGAGATCGACGCGGGAGACGCCGGCTCCTACCGAGACCACGTCGGAGGGGAGCGGCAGAAATCGGCTCGCAACCACCGCGCGGGTTCCGCCCGTCAGGTCGACGACGCGTTCTCCGGTTCTGACGAGTCGTCCGCTCGTTCCCCTCCATCCCACTCGCGAGAGCACGTACGGCGGGATCGCGGTGAGCGTCAACAATGCGATCCCGAGAGGGACGCCCGACCAGCCGTAGCCGTAGCCGACTCCGACCGCCAAAAGCGTCGTCGGGAGCGCGAGAAACGGTCTGAAAGCGGCGAGTGCGACCAGGGCGATCCCGAACATGATCGGCGCGCCGGCGATCCGCTCAAGCGGTGCGAATACGGCCGCCGGCGAGGTGGTCCACGCGGCGGTCGCGACGGCGGCGCAGACGGCGATCCCGGCGACGAGGCGGCGCTTCACGCGCCCGAGTTCCCGGCCGAACGATAAACGCCTTGTGGAGTCCGAACGCGTTCGATTCATCCCGCCGGCTTATACGCGTCGGCACCGAACGGGGTGCGTGATGAGCGATCCGCGCGGCGATTCGGGCGACGCTCCCGCCAGCGACCCACCGAGTGACGGGGTCAACGAGAGAACCGGCGCGAAAACCCGCAAGCGAAAACGCGAGATCGGGATCGAGCTACTCGCCCACCTGGAGGACGAGTCGCTGTCACTTCCGGAGGCGGTAGACCGGATAGAGACCGTCACCGAGAGCCCCTCGCTCACCCGGGAGATCCTCGATACGGCGGAGAAACGCGGGATAATCGTCCGCGAGGACGGTCGACTTCGAACACGCCGCGGTGGGACGTACGTCTCCTTCGACCGACAGGTCGCCGTTCGCGAGGGGGACTTCGAATGCCGTCGGTGCGGTGCTTCGATCTCGACGGGCCATTTCGTGCGCTTTGAGGCCGGCGAACTCGGTCCGTTCGGATCCTCATGTGTCCGTAAGGTTACCGGCCGCGAGTCGTGAGACCTCAGGGGCTCGCCCGATCCGGATCTCACCCACGGAAGCTATCGACCGCGCCGAAGCTCCTCGATCAGTTGGTCGATGAGTTCTGCCTGTTTGTCGATCCGGTCGCTTTGCGCCTCGACCGCCTCGCGCAGCGCCTCGATCTCAGCCGCGATCTCATCGTCCTCAAGTCCGGCGGGTTCGAACCTGGTGTCGCCGAACGCCGCGCCATCGTCGCTCGGTTCGGCGCCCGTCACTGCGTTGTTCGAGGCTTCGTTCCGCTCGGTTGCGAGCGAGTCGGACCTTCCGCCGAGTGACTCCTCTTCGAGCGGCGTCTCCATCGCCGTCGACGCCTCCGATCCGGTGTCTGTATTCGTCGAGGGCGATGGCGAGAGCGGATCGGGGCCTTCTCCGAAGTCCGTCGAGGCCGATCCGGACGCGGTCTCCTCGGTGGCTGCTTCCGCTTGCTCTTTTTCGTGGATGGCGCGAAGCTCCGCGATGCTCTCGACGTCGTGATACGCACAGATCGCATCGCTCAGGGTTTCACGAACCGACCGCGCCGACTCGTTGGGTGCCTTGAACCGCTCCTGGCGCCCGTCGAGAGTGAGCACGATGGAGGTCGCAACCGTTCCCTCCTCGAAGTCCAGATCGACGACGTCGCCGTAGTGGAACTCCTCGAACTCCTCGTCCCAGACGACTGATCCGATGTGTTTGACGATCCGATCGCTCGTGATTATGAGCGTGAGTTCGGAAAACCGGAACGTTCGAAGTACCGATTCGCCTGGATCGGTCACGTCCGCAGCCGAGAGGACGCCCGCGAGAAGCGGGTGTAACGCCTCGTCGGTCCGCGTTGTGGGAACGGTCACGGTCTCCTCGCCGTCGAGGCCATAATCGAGCGTGAACGTCGTCTTTCGTCGTCCCTCGGAGACGTCGATCCGCTCTGCTCCGTGGGGATACTCCTCTATCGACTCATCCGAGAGGAGTCCATCGGCACGATAGATGAGCGTTCGGTCGGCCGTCACCGCGAGGACGTCCTCGCCGCCGAGATCGACGGTCGCCACGACGTCCCCCTCGCCGACGGCGGATGCGAGCAGATCGGGAAGGCTCATTGGAAAGTGAATCCATCGCCCACAGTATAAATCCGCGGGTCCCGACAGCCAACTCGTCATCGATTCGATCGATTGGCGTCGAGAATCGGACCATCGATCCATATCGACGCCTCGACTGATCTACCGCGATCGGTACGATTCGTCATCCACGTTTGTCATCTACGTTCGTCAGCCCAGTCCCTCATCCCAGTCAATCGTCCCAGTTCGACGTCCGAGTTCATCACCCCAATCCCTCGTCCGTTCGACCGTCACGTCCGTCGGTCCGACCGTGATCTCGGGTCCCAAACCGCGGGGAGATGGGAAGCTTAAAGAGTCCCATCCCGGTACGTGAACATGAGGCCGGGTGGCTTAGCTGGACATAGCGCCGCACTCATAGGGTTTCGCAGATTCGGTGCGGCACTCGCCTTGGAAGCGTCCGCGACCCCGTCGGGGCCCGCCGAGCCTCGAACCTGGGCGATGCGGAGATCGCGGGTTCGGAGCCCGCCCCGGCCATCTACCATTTTGTCGACCTGAACAGTCATAAACACCGATAGACGACGTGATGGCAAGTGTGCGGATTCTGTTGCGAGTACGGCAGTTGGTCCAGATCCTCGGTCGCAGGCGTTGAAACGGTGTGTCCGGATGATCGTGTTCGGCCACTCTCACCACGTCGGTCGTTGGAGCTCGATCGTTATGATATTGCCACGTGGATCGTTTTCTTCGAAGGTGAGTGTGCCCCCAGACTGCTCGACGATCCAGTTGACGAGCCACAACCCGAGCCCGCTGCCGTGATAGAGTGGCTCGACGTCGTACTCTCGGGTCAAGACGTTAGCTTCCTCCTCCGGAATTCGAGGCCCCGTGTCAGCGATCGCTACTCGAACCGTTTCGCCGTGCGGTTCGACAGTGAGTGTCACGTCGGGCGTCTCCTGATCGTTATGGATGATCGCGTTCTCGAGCAGTTCCTCGATAGCCCGCTCGAGCGTTCCTATCGCAATTGCGGAAGCCTCCTCGGGATGGTTGAATTCGATGGCGGCCTCAGGATAGTCGTCGCGTACGTCAGCCACGACGGGCTGACAGACGTCGCCGACGACCTCAACTTCCTCCCGCTCGGGCCGTTCGGCGATGACGTCGACGATTTCCCGCTCCTTCTGGATCGTTTCCATAAGTCGCCGGCTCGTTTTGAGAATCATCTCCGTTTCGTCAGCCATATCGTCGACCTCGGACCTGATCGTCTCCGCATATCCCTGGATCGTCGCCATGGCGTTCCGCAGATTGTGCCGCAACACCCGGTCCAGAACACGTAACTGTTGGGTCCGATCGGTCCGATCGGAAACGTCCCTGATCGCGGTGATCGTTGCGGGTCTCCCCCCGTAATCGAACAGACCGACACTCAGTTCGACAGGAAGGGTATCACCGTCCCGTCGACGGATCTCGATTTCGTAGGTTTTTAACTCCTCGTCGCTTGCAAGTCGCTGCTGGTGCCGCTCTGCAACCGTTGTGTGATACTCCTCAACGATGAAATCGGTCATCGGCTCACCGATGAGTTCATCCGGTGAATAGCCCACCAACTCAGTAATACGACTGTTTACGAACTGGATGACGTCGTCCTGGATGATCACGAGTCCATCGTGGACGTTCTCGATGACGGCCTCGTATTCTTCCTTCTTTTCTTTGAGTCTCTGTTCTCTTGCTTTCCGTTCAGTAATATCCTGGACGACTCCGATCGCTCTCACGGGGTCGCCTGAATCGTCGAACGTGAACTCTGCTTTTTCTCGCATCCATCTCACACCCCCATCACTGGTTATGATGCGATGACTGATATCGTACGGTTCGCCCTCCTTGGCAGCCTTCCACTTTTCGTTGACGTATTCTCTGTCGTCTGGATGAATAAACGACAGAAACGTGTCATGATCGATCAGACCCCCCTCATCCTTGGCACCCCACATTTCGGCGATTTGATCGGACCAATACGTTTTGTCAGACGAGATGTCTTTTTGCCACCAGCCGATATTTGCCACGCCCTGTGCAGTCTCGAGATGTATCCGGCTTTCCCGGCTCTCGGTGACGTCCTGCAGAACGAAGTCAACGACGTGGCCCTCGGGAGTTTCAGTGCAGAAGGCGGTGATGCGTCCCCAGATGAGTTGCTCATCCAGTGTCTCCAATTGCGCGGTCGTCGTCGCCAGTTCACCCTCGGAAACCTCTTCGAGGAATGATCCCAACTCGTTTTCGTCACGCCACAACTCTGCAAAAGGGTGGTCAAGGAGTGCCTCCTCCGAGTGTGCGTCAGTAATCTCGACGAATCGTTCGTTCACCTGCAAAAATCGGTGATCCTCGTTTGGATCCAGGCGACCCACGCCGACAGGTAGATTCGTCCAGAGCTGCTTGTAGCGCTCTAACTCACTTTGGCGCTCCTTTCGCTCGGTTATGTCCCGTTGAATGGCGACGAACCTTTCGACAATACCGTCTGCATCTCGAATAGGGGCGATCGTCTGCTCGGCGTGGTATCGCTCGCCGGATTGCTTTACGTTTGTAATCTCCTCTTTCCAGATCTCGCCATCG
>NZ_JBGUBC010000023.1:0-43820 GCF_041821145.1 Halopenitus sp. H-Gu1
TCGAACGTACCACGGCCGATGGCACGGCCCGTATGCCTCACGTGGGACGACCACCGATGGTCGGCGTCACCACGCGCTCACCGTCCCAACGAGGAGCATACACACCCGCAAATTACCGCCGGGGACTCGGCGTAGCCGAACCCCACGGTGGAATCCTCGCGCTTTAGCGCGGGGAGGATGTCAAGAGGAGCCGGACATCGACATCGACCTGACGGCGGATATGGAGTCGGTGACGATCCGGATCGCCGACGACGGTCCCGGGATCCCGGAGCAGGATCGACGCATCCTCACCGACGATCACGACATCGACGCGCTCTATCACGGTTCGGGGATCGGGCTGTGGTACGTCTACTGGGTCGTCAAGTTATCGGGCGGCCGGCTTGATTTCGAGGAGAACGAGCCTCGCGGGAGCATCGTCGTCATCGAACTCGATCGCGGTCGCTGAGACGTCTCGAAGCGAATCGCCTGGGGGCCGACCGGGATATCCGTCACCGACATGCTAATGAGCCGCGGTGGGAAATCGAACGATATGCGTGTTCGAGACTGGCAGGACATCCTTCGGGAGGTGACCGAGGAATCGACCGATCCGGACGGCTGGCGGGCCGTCGCCGGCAGCCGCCAGGAAGGGATCGGGGAGGACCTGTTCATCGGCCATCCGAGCGTCGGCGTGTACCAGCTCAAGACGTACGCGAAGAATCCCCGCGACCTTCGTGGCGTCGGAACTCGGGTCGCCAGACGCGTCGACGACGGACTTGAACCGCTTTTCCCCTCCGAAAACGATCCGGGTCGATTCGCGGTCCGATCGTCTCCGGAGGACGAAGATCATGCAAAGGACATGGCGACACGCCTCAAGGAAACGCTAAAGGTGCACGCGGAGGCGCCGACCGACCCCGAGCACCTCTTCGAGGACGTAATGGAAGCGGTCGATTCACCTGCGTTTGGCCCGATAGACTACGAGTTTGACGGCCGACCTGGCGAACTCGAGGATCTGACCGACGAGTTCGAGGAGGCCGAACGACTCCTCTCCTCGGAACTGGACGACCTCATCGAGGAGGACGAGGTCGGTCGCGGGTTCCAGTGAGACGGATCGTCGTCTCCCACGACCCGTTCGTTTCACGGCATCGAGTTCACTGACGGCACTACCGATCGAACGGACGGCCTCTTCTCACAGTCACGTTCTGGATCGATCGCGAGACTTCGAGGAGCTTTGAAGTCGGGTCTCGGCGGCACGTGCAGCAACGATCCCTGCCAACGGACCCGCGTACCCGCCGACGTTGCCGGAGGCGCTGCTGTGCTGGCGTCGTCTCCGACGAGTACCCTGTCCCCGCCCTGCAGGCCCCTCACGGCGCTTCGCTTTCGGCGTCCGTGTCGGGCCACAGAACCTCGAACGATTCGGGATCGGCGTCAGGATCGAGCGAGATCGCCTCCATCTCGACGACCCCTGCGACCGCACGCGATCCGTCAACGTCCGGGGCGACGAACCGTGGCGAAGCCTCGTCCCGATCGGCCAGTGGAACGCCGTCCCGTCCGAAGGCGAGCAGACCGTCGAGGGCCGATCGAATCTCGACCATGACGCTGTATCCGTCCGCACCGGTCACGGACACGTGCGTCGTCTCCGGCGGTGCGTCGACGCGTAACAAAAGTGATCGAACCGGGATGCCACGCCACGTCCCGGACGTCCGTTCGCCGGAGGCACACTCGATGGCGTCTGCTCGCTCGACGTGATCGAAGGCAGCAACGTCGCGTTCGGTCAGCGCCAGTCGTCCACTGCCCACCACGGTGACGATCGTCTCCGATCGCGACGTCCCACTTGCGTCCTGGTCCGTCGATTCGTCGGCGTCGATGGGTGTATGAGGTGTCATCGGTTCGTGTCCGGGTGTCGTCGGTTCGTGTTTGAACGTCGTCGTTCCGCGGTTTGTGTTCTTCGGTCACCAACCTTCGTTCGTGGTCGTCGGTCTTTCGGCCGCGGTCGTCGGTCTTTCGTCCACGATCGTCCGTTCGGATCGGGCTGATCGTCGACTCCGTGAGGGATCGGTCACGCGATCGTGACGCGATCCGTGTTCGCGGCTAGGTGGGTGATCCGTCCCGCTCGCGTGCATCCCACGCCGTGAACGTCCGCGCAAAGCGGGCGAGCGCGGCGAAGATGCCTTCGACGGAGTCCTCATCCGCGACGGATTCGTGGAAGGCATCCAACCACCCCAGCCGCGAGAGCATTTCGCGTTGTGCGTTCCGGACGGCGGCCAACGTCTCCTCGTCGCCGTCGTCCGTCAGTATCTCCCGTTCACGGTCGGACAGCGCCCGCATGAATTCGAAGATGGCCGCGAGGTGGTCCGGAATACCGTCTCCTCGGTCCGGTTGAAATCCGGCGCTCGTATACGCATGGGCCATCTCGGCGGCGGGATCGCCGAGGAGTTCGCCCGCCTCCCCAGCGTCGTGGTACGGCGAGTCGGATTCGAACGACTCGCTCGGCTCCACCTCGTGTGCAGAGGCGAACGGCGGGACGTAATGCGGTCCCGGAACCAGGAACAGGTTATCATAGCCCACTGCGAGCGCCTCGCCGTCGAGATCGCAGTCCGAAAGCGTGTCCGCTCCGGCGTCGCCCGGCAGTGCCGCGGCGATCTCCGCGACCGTTCCGTTCTCGATCGCGGTCGCGATCGTCTCGATGTCGCCGTCGAACGTTGCCGCGAGGAGCCCGTAGACGTTGCTACGCACTCGAGCGATCGAAACCGCGTTGACGTCGTCCAGTGGATCCTCGTTCGATGGCGTCTCGCCGTTTCCGTCCGGATCGTTTGACATCGGAGTCACCGCCGTTCGACCTCCACGAAGGCATCGTACTGTGCGTTGCTTCCGCCGACCAGATCCGAGAGGCCGGTATCGCCGAGATCCTTGTCGAGGGGCTGGATGTGGTTGATCGCGAACCCGGCGTCTCGACCCTTGGCAATCCCCGCCTCCTCGGTCATCGGTTCGTCGAACCGATAGGGCGCGTGACCGTCCTCCTCGACCGGACCGCGGGTGGTGTCGTCGATCGTCTCTGCCGTCGCTCCGTCACCCGTTCGGCCCCAGCCCCACATGGCACCGACCACACCCGGCCGGATCCCCCCCGTGACCATCGCGATGCCCTCGACCGTTCGGCGGCCGGCATCGATGGTGATCTCGTCGCCGTTCTCGATATCCCGGTCCTCGGCGTCTTGAGGGTTGATCCAAAGGGGGTTCTCCGGCCGCGTCTCGCGGAGCCACGGACTGTTTTGGGTCCGGTGCATCCCCTGCGTTCGCGGCTTCCAGTTGATCAGCCGCAGCGGACGTTCCCGGCCGTCTTCGCCGCCGACTGCGGCCTGAACCGTTCCGTCGTAGTGCTCGACGTCGTCGATCCGTGGCAGTGGATCGAACCGATCGCCCGTATAGGAGTGTTTCCCTCGGGGGACCACCTCGCTGTAGAAGTTGACCCGGGAGCCGAGTTTGTATCGCATGTGCTCGCCGTCGTAGGCGTTCGTGTCCTCGAGCCGGTCGGCGTAGTCGTATTCGTGACCGTATTCCTCGAAGGCCGCCTCGTAGTCGTCGCCGGGTTCCTCGAACCGTCCGCCACGGTTGAGTACCGTGACGACTTTGGCCCACTCGTCGTCGGTCACCGCTTGCTTCCAGCGATCGAGATCGAAGGCATCGCCGAGTCCTTTCTCGTGGCTCTCGCGGAAGATTTCGCGTTCCTCTTCGGTCGCGTCGGGAACCGGATCTCGATCGTAGGCGATGTTCGCGGCGAGTTTCACGTAGAAGTCCTCGGCCTGGTGAAGCGACCACCGGTCCCCGTCATCGTCCGGGATCGCATTCTCCCCGACTCCGGGGAGGTCGAGTTCCTTCCAGAGGTCGATGAGGACGTCCTCGAACGGTCGTGCGTCGGGAACGACGTTGACGGCGGGCTGGCTGATCTTCTCGTCTGCAAGCCGCTTGTTCGGATACGTCCCGAAGTTTTCCCACCGCCCGAGGTAGGTCGGCTCGGGCAGGATGTAGTCGGCGTACTTGCTCGTCTCCCCGATCACCGTATCGGACGCGACGACGAGAGGGATGGTGTCGGGATCGCCCAGTATCGCGGGGATCTCATCACCCCCGGCGACGGCCATCACGTGGTTGTTCGAGTACGGTCGGATGAACAGCGCGTTGACGCCGTATGGGTATTCGTCCGCGGCGCTGCCGTAGAGCTCCTGGGTGGCCTGTGGCGGGGCGACCGGGAACCAGGGCCGCTTTGCGGGGTATCCGTCGTCGCGGTCGAAAAGCGAGGTGTCCTCGTAGTTCACGCCCCCACGAAGGATGGGAATACCCCACGGGGAGTGTCCCTCGGGCACCTGGCCGAGTTGGTACTGACCGGACATCGTGTCGTACCCCGCATACGGCGTTATCTGTCCGCCCTTCCAGTCGTAGTTTCCGATGAGATGCTGTAGCGTTGCGATGGCACGCGTGTTGTAGAACCCGTTCGTGTGTTTCGCCGGGCCGCGATAGGACATGATCGACGCGCGCTTGCCATGGCTCGTGAACTCGTCTGCGATCTCCGCGATCCGGTCCGTGGACACGCCCGCCATCTCCGCGTATTCCTCGATATCGTGTTCGAACACCCGGTCACGGTACTGGCTCCAGACGCTCTCGACGCGCGCGCCGTCGATCGTCATCGAGACGTCGAGTACGCCCGCTTCGACCTCGCTGGCCGGGCGGGGTTCGCCGGTCTCCGCGTCGACGACGACGAAGTCGTCCGCCGCCTCGGCGTCGTCGGGAACGAGGTCGAGATCGGATGCACGTGCCTTCGATCCGGTCTCGTCGTCGACGAGCACGAGATGTGTCGCGTCACTCCAGGTGGGCTCGTCGTCGTCGCGTGCGGCCGCCTGTGAGGTGTTTCGGAGGTACTCCAGATCGTGTCGGTCGTGTTCGATGATCCAGCGTGCCATCCCGAACGCGAGCGCGCCGTCCGCGCCGGGCTCGACCGGAACCCACGTGTCGGCCTTCTCCGCGGTCTTCGATAGGCGAGGGTCGACGACGTCCATCTGCATTCCATCCTCGATGGCATTCGTCAGCTTCGGGGCAAGCCACGTCGGTCCTTTGTTGGCCACCATCGGATTCGTCCCCCACACGAGGAGGTACTCGCAGTTCTCGATGTCGGGATACTGCCGTTTCTTTTTGGCGTCGTAGGACCGAACGTTCCCGAGGACGGCGGAGAAGCCACACGTTCCGGCGTGGTGGATGCTGTTTACCGATCCGAGTCCCTGATGCCACAGCCGGGTCCGAATGAAGTTACGCCGAAATCCGCCCACGTCGACGATCTGGTTGGCCTTCGGGCCGAGATCGGGATGATCGGTGTCGATGAGTACGTCGCCCCACCGCTCATCGAACGCTGATTTCTCCAGATCGCCCGATTGGACGGATTCCCAGTCGCTCATCACGTCCTCTTTTGGGGCATGACCCCACAGCTCCTCGAGGCCCGGATGGCCGAGTTCGTCGTCGCCGGAGACGATCTCCGCTATCGCCTGCTCCCAGGAGATCGTCTTCCACTCGCCGGATCCGCGCGCGCCGACGCGTTTCATCGGCTTGCGGACCCGATAGCTGTCGAAGGCCGTCTGGATGCCGGCCTGTCCTTTCAGACAGATCCGACCGCCGGAAAGCGACCAGCGGTCGGTCCCGACGTCGCCGCTGCCGGCCACGTCACCCATCGCGACGTCCGACGGATCGCTTCCGTACGGGACCTGTGAGAACGGCTGGGTGTTGAGGAACGAGTAGGGATTGCCCGCAAGCTTGCGGACGAGCGAGGTGTACTCGCCGGTCCCGCTATCGTCGGCGAGTCGAACCTTGATCGGACAGAACGTGTTACACTGTCCGCAGGTCGTGTGAATGACGTCGCCTGCGCCGTACTCGCCGATGTCGTCACCGACGTAGTGTTCCTCGTCGGACCACAGATCTGCAGTATCGACGTTCACCGTCGCGGAACTTGCTGCGCCGATGAGGCCGACGCTGCCGACCGCTTTCACGAGGTCACGCCGCGTGAGCGACGCACCGTCCTCGTCACCGGTACCACCGTTCGAACCGTTTCCGTTAGTAGACATTAGTGATCACCTCGATCGAGTGGCGTCAGGGGTAGCAACTCCGCGCCGATCGTGTACAACAGCAGTCCGACCGCGATCATGCCGATGCTCGTCATCCACTCCACGACCGACGGGAAATACGATCCGTGCGGAAGCCCCTCCATCACGGGCTGGATCTGCGGCGGAATGACGATGTTGAACCGAACCGCGATGATCCCGATCACGACGCTGAGGCCGGTCACGGCCATCAACCACGGGGTACGTCGCCACTCGCGCTTCGAGAGCACGACGAGCGGGAACAGCCAGCCGAAGCCGACCATGAACCACCAGAACGACCACGACATCTCGCCGAACATGATGATGCTCCACGTCTCGAGTTCGTGGGGATGCATACTGCTGATGGCGACGAGCGCCTCGATGCTGGTCAACGCCACGTCGGTGACGATGAAGACGGCAAGAAGCACGGCGAGCCGATCGAGGAGATTTCGGTCGACCGGCTCGTCATCGAACAGTCGCGTTCGAAGGACGTACAGCAGCATCACGAGCGCCGTCCCCGAAAGGACCGCCGAGACGACGAAGATGATCGGGAACAGTCCGCTGTTCCAGTACGGGCGCGCCTTCGAGACCGCAAAGAGGACCCCAGTCCCGCCGTGGACCAGGAAGATGGCGAGCGGGATGCCGAGGATACCGGTACGTTTCAACCACGTTTGATCGACCGCCCGGGATGCCTCGGTCGTCGCTCGTCGTCCCAGCGTCAGAAGTCCGCTGAGACGAGCCCGGATCCCCGTTTCGGATTCGGCGACGCGAGCCAGATCGTATCGCATAGCGAAGTACAGCTCGGTCACGAGAACGCCGATGTAGGCGACGTAGGCGTGGACCTCCCAGGAGAGCGCGGACGTGACCTGTCGCCAGATGAACGGATGGTACATTCGGTCCATCCGACCGAGGTCGGTCCAGACGAAAAGCATCGCGACGACCATGCTGATGATGGCCGCAAACAGCGCATCGCGATCGATCCGGTGCATCCCCTCGACGCCGAAGACGTTCGCGAGCGTGCTGACGAGGAACGCACCGGCCGACAGGCCGACGAAGTAGATGTAGAACGCGACCCACGCGCCCCACGGGGTCGTGCTCGTGAGGTTGGTACTCCGCATTCCCTGGCTGATCCGCAGCCACATCGCCGCCGCGCCGCCAAGCAGCAGCAGCCCAAGGAACGCGTACCAGGCTACTCGCAGTCGGTTGTCGACGAACCCGGGATCGAACTCGACGCTGGAATTATTCGATGCCATTGGTCTATTTGAGGTAGTAGACGTTCGGGTCGGTTCCCTCGCTTTCCTTGAGCTGGAACGCCCGCGTCGAGGCCGCCATCTCAGCGACCTCACTTTCGGAGTCGTCGAGATCGCCCATGTTCCGGGCGTCGCCGATACAGGTTTCGACACACGCCGGCTCCTCGCCACGTTCGAGCCGGTGGGTACAGAAGCTACATTTGCGGACGTTCCCGATCGGCGATTTGCCCTCCTCGCGTTCGCCACGATCGACGCCGTATTCGGGGCTCGTTACTTCCCCTGCCTCGTCGACCTCGTCATCGTAATTCTCGCCGAAATCGAAGTATCGTGCGCCGTACGGACACGCGATCATGCAGTAGCGACAGCCGATACAGCGATCGTAATCGATGTTGACGACCCCGTTGTCCATCTTGTAGGTCGCCGAAACCGGACAGACCTGCACACAGGGTGGCTCCTCACATTGCATGCAGGGACGGGGGACGTTCGTCCGGGAGACGTTGGGGAACTCCCCGTGTTCCTCCTCCATCACGACGTTGTAGGACACGCCGGGGGGCGTTCGGTTTTCGGCCTTGCAGGCGACCGTACAGGAGTCACACCCGACGCATTTTTGCAGATCGATCACCATTCCCCAGCGTTCGTCCCCGTCGGTGTCGGCCGCCGTCGTGTCGGCCGGAGCCTCCTGTGCTTTGAGTTCACACGCAACGGACTCCATCGATCCGACCGAACAGCCGAGCGACTCGGCGGTTTCCGAATCGATCGTCTGATCCTCGCTTTCGATGGACGGATTGGGGGTCTGCCGATATGCCTCGCCGAACTCCGCCTCGGCGGCTTCGTCGTACTTGCTCCAGTACTCGTCGGCCGACAACTCGCCACGCGAAACGCGTTTGGCATCCTCCGCCATCGCGATCCCGAGTTCCGTGTCGTGGTCGGTCTTCGACAACTCCTCGCGCGGGTCGGTCGCCTCCTCATCGACCATCGCGTCGAGTTCGCGTTTGCCGACGTCCGGGATGCTCGGCTGACGGCCGTCATCGCCGGCGCTACTCATCGCCCTCACCTCTCAACCGCGTGAACGTCGACATCCGTTCGGTGAGTTGTGTCATCACATCTGTACAGACGGTCTGCGACCCCCTGAGTGTACTACCAATACTGTTCGCCCGTTGCTCGCCCGGCGAAACATGGTATAACACCACACCCAATACTGTTTGGTCCGGAGGGTACGTCCGCGGACTGAGGCGTAGAGACGCCGCGCTCCGCCGTCTGAGGACCCGGTCATATATACGACCACGCGAACACGTTCTTGACATGACCGCGCCTGCCGATCGCCGTCGCCGTTCTCTCGGGGGTGGCTCCCCGTGAACGCCGTCATCCTCGCATCGATCGTGCTCCGGATCGTCGGCATCGGGTACTCGCTCGTGTTGTTGCAGCGAAGCAACGACCGGCGGTTCGGATTCCTGACGGTGATGTTGCTCCTCATGGCGACTCGGCAGCTGTTGACCGCCCGAAGCGCGACGGCCCCGATCGAGGAGATCCCCGCCCTGCTCGTCAGCGTTCTCGCACTTTTGACCGTCTACTACCTGTCGAGTTACGTCACAGAGGAACAGAGGATCACGGATCGTCTCCGCGGATTTCGCAAGGCGATCGATCACGCGGGACACGCGATCTTTCTGACCGATACCGACGGGACGATCGAGTACGCGAATCCGGCCGTCGAAAGTGTCGTCGGGCACGACCCCGAGGACGTCATCGGTGAGAACCCGCGGCTGTGGAAGTCCGGCGAACACAATGCGGAGTTCTATGCGGAGATGTGGGACCAGATCTCCGCGGGGGACGTTTGGGAGGGGGAGATAATCAACCGCCGCAAGTCCGGCGATCTCTGTTGGGTCGACATGACGATCGCCCCGATCACCGACGAGGACGGCACCGTCGAACGCTACGTCGCAGTCGAGCGGGACGTGACGGAACGGAAGGAACGACGACTTCGAATCGAAACCCAAAACGAACGGCTCGAACGGCTGAACAACACGAACGAGGTTCTGCGTGACATCAATCGGGACCTCATTGCGGCCTCCTCGCGGACCGACATCGCGCAGTCGGTTTGTGACCGGTTCGCCCATTCAAAACTGTTCGACGTCGCGTGGATCGGAACGCCTCGCCTCGTCGACGAGCACGTTGCAGTGGGAACCTGTGCCGGGATCGAGAAACCGGAGATCGAGGAGCGTATGACGGCCTCCCGGAACTATCGATCGGTCGCCGACGACGTTCTCGAGTCGGGAGCGCCATCCTTCATCGACGAGAACGCCTCGCCGGTTTCGACTCCGTCCGATGCCGCAGGCGTGGTAGTTCCGCTGTCGTATCACGAGGCGAACTACGGGGTGTTGTTCGTCGAGGCGGCGACCGAGAACGCCTTCGAGGCCATCGATCGGGAACTGTTCGCCGAACTCGGACTCACCATCGCGGACGCGATCAACGCCGCCGAAAGCAGACGGACGCTCGCGTCCGATGCGGTGACCGAACTGGAGTTCCGGGTCGACGGCGCGAACGATCCCTTCGTCGCCCTCTCCGGGGCGCTCGGGTGTACCGTCGACCTCGAGCGGCTCGCCGATGGAGACGGGTCGGATTGTGACGCGTACGTTTCGGTTTCGGGCTGTGACTCCTCGCGCGTTCTGGAGTACGTCGAGGAGACGGACCACTTTCAGGTCGCACAGTTGCTTTGTTCCTACGATGACCGGTGTCTGTTTCGGCTCAACACGGACGACTCGTCGGTCGTCACGACGCTTGCGAGATACGGCGCGGCCGTGACGTCCCTTTCGGTCACCGACGGTTGCGGACGGCTCGTCGCGGATATTTCCCGCTCGAACGACGTCCGATCCGTCGTCGAGGCTGTCCAATCCGTCCATCCGGAACTCGATCTCGTCGCCCAGCGTGAACGCGAACGGGATGCCGACTTCGAGACCGCATTCCGGTCGTCGTTCGAGGAGTCACTGACCGACAGGCAACTGGAGGCGGCACGGACGGCCTACTTTGCCGGGTTCTTCGAATGGCCTCGCGAGACCAGCGGAGAGGGGGTCGCATCGATGATGGACATCAGTCAGTCGACCTTTACGCAGCATCTCCGATCGGCCGAACGCAAACTGTTCGAGGCGGTATTCGAAACGCGAACGAACGCCGTCGCTTCCCCCGCCAACGCGTAGCGAAGCCGGTCGGTTACATGGTCCGGCTACTCCATCGTCGGTTCCGTTTATCGAGTTCCGTGCGTCTCTCACGCGGGAGAACAGTACTGACGAACGGATCCTCACTGTCGGAACGGTACTGACGAATGGATTCTCACTGTCGCTGCGGGGGGACTACTGTGTATCGAGCGGTCTCGATCGAAACACGTCTTCGCAGATGAACGATCCTCGCCAGGTCCAGTCTTCTCACCTGATCGCCGTCGTGATCGGGAGAGACCGCCCTCGGCGAGGACGAAACCGCGGCGATCGGAAGCATCGACCCGGAGGACGAAATCGCGCACGGAGGAACCCGATCCAGGCCAACAGTTAATGCAGGTGTAGGCCGCTATATGATGTATGCGAATGGAAATCCGCTTGTGCAAGCAGTGTTATGAAGGGACCCACGACAACCCGGAGAAGACTGCCATCACGCGCGATATGGTGTCGTATGCGGAGACGATACGGGAATACAAAGACCTCATCGGCCTTGATCAACTCTACATCACTCGTGTTTCGGAGGGAGAACCGGGTGGTGGAGAATCCCTTCCCGCAGTCGCCGCCAGCATTGAGAACGACCGCATCGTCCTCACGGATACGCAATTGACGATGGAAGATGACGACGGAAATATGCTTGTCTATTCGGAACCCGAAGACATTCTGGAGATCCTCTCGCGAAATCTGGATCAGATAAACGAACGCACCCGTCAAGACGTCAGCGTGGAAGTAAGCGAGGAATCAGCGAGTATCCTCGGGATCTGAGCAGTAGCGTCTCGCGAGGTCCGATGTCGATACCACGGCAGTCCGGACAGCCCTCGGCGAACGGAGATCGCGCACTCCCGTTACTCGTCGTCTTCGTCGTCTTCCTCGTCCCTAATCTTTGTCTCATCAGGGTCGACGTCTCCGGTATGCACCTCGTTGGGGAACACTCCGTGATCGGAGACGGAATGGCCCTTGTATTCGTGGTCTGCACCTTTCGGCCGCCATCCACTATCCTTGTGAGACATACTCGTGCATTGTACGAGTGGTGACAAAAAGATTGTGTAGGCCCCCATCGTCGCGTTGGCAACCGGTCGTGGCAGCGATCGCACGACTGCGTGCGGCCGGGCGAATACGGACGTGCAAGCGCGATGAAGTCGCTGTTCGGCGCCCTCGTACTGCCGAACGGACCGCTCTGGCGATCATCGGAACTCCCGCGGTCTCGAAACACGCATGCGTCCGTCCGATAGTATCAGTCCTTCGGCGGCGCGTTCGGCGGCCGAACCGCGTCCTCTAGATCGAAGGCCCCGGCATAGAGGTCGACGTGCAGTTTCAGTATGGTCGCCGGTGAAAGCCCCGTGTCGTCGGCCTGTTCATCGAGGTATCCTGTGAGTTCCTCGCTTGGTACGTACGACACCGTTTTACCGTCGAGTTCGAACTCCACGTCGGTGGCATCGGCCGTGAGGTGTTCGATTTCGAGAAGCGCTTGCTCAACTTTGGTTTCGATAGCGTCTTCGACGTCGGTCATTCGCGCGTCGGCCCACTCCGCCGCCGCCGACTCGAATCGATCGCTGACTTCGAATGAGAGTTCCATACGTGATCTATTGTCAAGCGGGCCCGCAAAAGACATTCGCCGGACAGGCCCGACGGTTCCCCACTAACGGGCAAAATCCGCCGCATTGTGGCGCACAGCAAACTGAACGGTGAGGAAAGAACAAGTCACTTGCTACCAAACGACTAGTCGGAATGAATATCGGGGCGTTTGTCTGTTCGTGTAGAGGACAGTGTGGCGTTGATGCCGAGGAGGTACGGGACGGTGTACGCGACGTCGACATCGTCGCTAGCTCTCGTCTCCTCTGTCAGGATGGCTTCTCCGGCGTCGAACACGTCATCGAGGAGTATGAAATCGATCAGATCGTTGCGAGCGCCTGCGACCAGGAGTGTCAAAACCGAATTCAGTCACTTGCGGAGTCTCACGGGCTCCATCCAGAAGCGACGGCGTTCGTCGATCACCGAGAGAGTGCCGGCTGGGTGCACGACGAAGAGGCCGCGACGGACAAGGCCGCGCGGCTCTTCAACCGGACGACTGCGGGCCTCAAAGAGGAGGCCTTCTCGCGGACAGTCTCACAAGAGACGGGCGACCGGGTTGCCGTCGTCGGCAACCCGAGGTTCGCAGAAACGGTAGCGACGGAGACGGATGCAGACGTCACGCTCGTCGCAAACGGCGACGACTTCGACGATTACGAGGGGGCGCTCGCCGACGTGACAGTTCAGCGTGGGCGAATAGAGGGGATCGAAGGCGAGTACGGGGAGTTCGACATTCACCTCCGGGCGTGCGTGACCGACGACTGTATCTCCTGTATGGAGTGTGTCGAGCAGGGCCCCGACGGTGGAGTCACGAGCGTTCCAGTCGACGTCCACCCGGACGCACCCACCGGCGAGTGGATCGAGTGCTGTCCGACTGATGCGATCGACCCCGACGGCATCGACGTGGAACTCACTGCCGATCAAGTGGTCTACCCTGGTGCGAGGGACGTTGCTCGCGGTGGCCGCGTTGGCTTTCACACGGATGCGGACGCCCACACCGTCGCGTCCGTCCAGCGACATCTCGGCGGCGTCGAAAAGCCCCAGTTCCTCGACATCGATATGGACGTCTGTGCGTCCGGTGATTCCGGCCAACAGGGCTGTACCGTCTGTACGGACGCCTGTCCGCACGACGCCGTCGCTCGCCCAACAGTCGATTCGGTGACGTTCGATCCGATCGCATGCCAGAACTGTGGGGCCTGCACGAGTGGCTGTCCCACCGGCGCCGTCGAGCTCCGTGAGCCGTCGAACCGGCGGATCGCCCGCGAAGTGGAGGCGCTTCTCGATCCCAGCGATGACGATGGCGGCCTGTTCAGTATCTTCCGGGGGGATTCCGGAATCGACACGCCCGTCGTGGCGTTCGTCTGTTCCGAGCGCGCGGCCCGCACCCTCGAAACATACGGCCGACGTGCAGCAGAAGGCGCAGATATCGCCTACCCGCCGGTGTTGCCCGTTCGGGTCACGTGTACTGATACGGTCGGTGAAGCGCACCTCCTGCACGCCCTCGCTGCTGGTGCCGATGGCGTCGCCATCGTCGGCTGCGGCGGCGAGTGCCTCCACTCCGGACCCGATCCGAAGACCGCGCTCGCCGAGCGGCTGAATGTGGCGACGACCGACCTCGGTCTTGGGAACCGCGTCGAATTCTTCGTGCCCGACCCGAACGAGCCCGGTGCGTTCGAGGAGGCACTCTCGCAGTTCTACGTCGGCCTCGATGCCACACCGATTCCGCCAGGTGAACACGAGGCCGACGGTGGGAGTCGCGACGGTGAGCCATATCCCGAGTTCAACACCCACGACTGGGCGTTAGAGAGCGTTCGCGCCATCCTGTCCCACGTCGACCCGGACCGCGACGTCGTGCGCGGTCTCGAGGCGTTCGGTCGGATGTCGGTCAGCGACGACTGCGCGTTCACGCCGACCTGCACGAACCTCTGTCCGACGGACGCCATCCGCCGCACCGACGACGCCGACCTCCAGTTCGCACACGAGGACTGTGTGAACTGCGGGGTCTGTGAGACGGGCTGTCCAGAGGTGGCGATCACCATCGAATCCGGACTCGACCTCTCGTCGCTGCCGGAACGTCGAGCCGGTGTCGAAACTCCCGACGACGCATCCGAGAGTGACCGCTGGGAAACGGTGTATGAAAGCGAAATGCTCGACTGTGCCAACTGTGGGAAATCCTTCACCAGCGTGGATTCTGCCGCGCACGTCCAATCCGAGGTCGGCCACCTCGTCGAGGGCATTGGCGGCGAAGACCACGACATCTTCGAGTACTGTAGCGACTGCCGCGCGAAACTCATCTACGGAGAAACCCAATGAGCGACACACAAACCGCCGCCATTTACGAGACTCGACTCGAACTGCTCGATTTCGTCATCGCCGTCTTCGCCGACGCACCCGATTCCGAGTTCGTCTCGGAACTCCTCGAAGGCGACATCGAACTGCCGGACGACGAAATCGAACCGACGCTCGATCAGGGATTCGAGAACGTCGAGCGGTTCCGCCAACAGTATACGGACCGTCCGCTCGATGAGGTCGTCGACCATCTTGAGGCCGAGTACACTCGCGTGTTCGTCGGGCCACGTCCACCGGTATTGCCGCACGAGACCACCTATCGTGACGACACCGACTTCATCGGTCAGGGACTGGCGGAGGTCGAAGAAAGCTACGCTGCAGCGGGGTGGACCCCCCCTAGCGACTACGGCGAGGAGAACGATCACATCGCCGTCGAGGCAACCTTCCTTCGGAATCTCATCCAGTGGCAGTACGACGGCGAGCGCCCGGCAGTGGGATTCGAGCGGGTGTTCATCGAAGAACACCTCCAGAAGTGGGTCGATATGTTTCGTGAGGACGTCTATGAGGAGACCGACGAACCGCTGTTCCGGGCTGGTGCGGACGTCTTCGTCGGCGCCGTGACGTTTGAGGACGAAGTCGTCTCTCAGATTCTGTGAGGGCGGTGCTCCTGCAGAGATCCGAACACCGATCAAAAGGAGACGCCGTCGCCTTCGAATGCCACTGCCCAGACGGTCCGCTCTTCACAGACCGGACACTCCATCGTTACTTCATCGCGCTCGACGCCGCTAAAGCGCGTCAGCTGTCCGCACCCTTGGCATTCGTACTGGATGGACGGCATTGTGGTTTATTGCCCGTCGGTGCTGACGGTCTGCTCGCTGGATCCGATCTCGCCGATGAGCGCTACGATCGCGCCGATGAATACCGCGAGAACGACGAGTCCGATGAGGCCGACGACCGGATTCGGGCCGACGAAATCACCGCTGACGGCATCTCCCGGGCCGAAAAGCGGGCCCATCGACTGCCAGACGGTACTCATCGTCCAGAGTCCCCACACGAACAGCCCGACCGCGACGACGGTCACCGGCCACGACACTCGCATCGGGTTATGTGAGACCATACCACCCACGACGTCCGCAACCACCATAAATATTGGTTAACAATGGGAAAACGGAGACAGCGCGGTATCAGTCGTCGGGTGACGCGCCGGCTTCCGGCTCACGTCCGACGGATTCCTCGGCGAAGTTGCGTCCGGCCGCCTGCACGCGCAGGAGGTTTCCATACAGTGTCAACACGACTCCCAACAGCAGCACGAGTACGCCGAGGTTGACGCCGATCGCCAGCGCGAGGCTTGTCGGACCGCCGCCTACGATCAGATCGAACGGAATCGGATACGCGTAATCGAAGACCGCTGCCAGCCCGAACCCGAGGACGCCGAGCGCGGCAGCCGCCCCCGCGATGGCGGTCGTCCAACTCCACGACGGTCGGAGTTGAACCCGTTCGATACCGGTTACCGATTCGCGTTCGGCCTCCGGCGGCGCGTCCTGTGCGGGCGTCTCGCTTTCGGGGATGAACGCCTTCAGTTCGATCGGGTAGAACGCCGGATGGAAGCCGTGCTCGAAGATGTGGAAAACGATCCCCATCAGCATAATTACCCCGAGGAGGCCATGGAACGCGACGAATGCCATCGCCGCAGCTTTCGTCTGGAAGAACGCCATCATCGCGGTCTTATTCCAGATGAGAAGCCCCGAGACGATCAGCAGCGTGAGCATCACCGAGTCGATGTAGGCGACGCCCTTTCCGATGTAGGTGATGATGGGAACCTCGTCCTCGGAGTAACCGGCGTACTGTCGGGCGTTCGGATGGCGTTCGTCGGCGCGCCCAAGTGCGAATTGCAAATCCTGTATCGATGCGGCGACATCGTCTCGTGACGGCACCAGCTCTTTGATGTGGTGTCGGCCGCGCTTCGAGGACAACAGGAGGGGGACGAAGAATCCGACGAGAAGGATGAGACCGTATCCGCTCAGCCGGTGAATCAGGAGGACCCACTCAGTCCCGCCGAGGAGAGTGAGCAACCACCACAGTTCGTCGTTGAACATCACCGAGTAGCCGGTGAAGAACAACGCGAAGACGTCGAACGCTAACAGCGTGTGAAACGCCACCGCAACGCGAGTGAACTTTCCATTATCGAGGACGGTCATGCAGCATCACCTCCGTCGTCGACGGGGCGGCCACCGTCCGTCGTGGCATCGCTTTCGGAGCCACTCGACGCGCCGGCCGGCTGTTGCATTCGGTCGGCGAGTCGGTGGAACGCCATCCAGTGCATGAGCACCATATAGAGGATGGTGAGTCCGGCGAGCGCTACTGCGGCTTTCGTCACCCAGATGAGCCACGTGTAGAGCGGGGCTGCGTGGCCCGTAGACCAATCGGCGCCGACGCCACCTCCTTCGACGGTCGGTATGATGCGCGGCAGCACCTCGAAGAAGGGCCCGCCCGAGACGTACCAGACCAGTCCCGTCGAGACGACGATGCCGATGATGGCACTGACGATGAGACGTATCCGAACGTTTCCGCTCTCGTCAGTGCTCATCAGTTGAACACCTCCGCCTCAGCACCGAAGATGACGCCGAGTGCGTCGTCGTTGAAGAAGGACGGACTGCCCCGACTCTCCAACTCCTCGGCGATCTCTTGGGTTTCGCCCACCAGGATGGCGTCGGTCGCACACTCCTCGGCACAGGCCGGCCCCTTACCGACATCCTGGCGTTCTTCACACATCGTACACTTGTCCATCGTTCCGCCCGATCCAGCGATGCTTGCGATCCCTTCGTCGGAGTCGGGGAACTGCGGCGCGCCGAACGGACAGGCCGAAAGGCAGTACTGGCAGCCGATACAGCGATTTTTCTCCAGGTTCACGAAGCCGTCGTCGCTTTTCAGGAGGGCATCGGTCGGACAGACGGAGACGCACGGGGCGTTCTCACAGTGATAACACTGCATCGGGATCGATGTCTCACCGGGGAACGCACCGTCGTCGATCGCCGTTGCGCTGTTGGCGTTGTAGCCTTCGTCCCCTTCTTCGCCCTCGAACATCGTCGAGATGCTGATTCGCTGTTCGTCTGTGGGCATCTCCCAGGTGCGCTTGCACGCGACCACACAGCCACCACAGTCGATGCACGCCTCGACGTCCGGGAAGATACGGGTCTGTGAACCCGTACTCATTACCCCGTCGTTCAGTATTTGTTCTGGCATTCTGTGTCACCTCATTGGGTTGTCTTGTTGTCACGGACATCGAAGTTCTTCTGCCGGCCGATCCCGTCCTCGTCTTGCGGGAATGCGAACGACGAGAGGTCGATGTCCATTTCGAGTTCGTCGAGCACCGACTGGGTGGCTTTCCGTACTCGAACGATCGACGGCTTCGTCTCTTGCATCTGTGTCTCGACGTCGTACCCCTTGCCGGTGATGGAGTTGACCGAGTCGCCGATCGCGAACGGTTCGTTACCGTCGGGGTACTCGTCCATTCGGCTGCTTCCCTCGAAGATGCCGCCCCAATGGAAGGGAAGGAACACCTCCTGGGCGTTCGGCCGATAGGTCACTCGTGATTTCACGAGTACGGATCCTCGATCGGTGGTCTCGACGACAACGAGATCACCCCCGGCGATGCCGAGTTCGTCTGCCATCTCGGGGTGAATCTCGGCGTACATATGTGGCTGCAGGTCCGCGAGGAAGATGTTCGAGCGCGACTCCGAACCACCGCCTTGGTGTTCGACCTGGCGCCCGTTTGTCATAATGGCGACCTCAGCGTCATCCATGCTGAAGCCCTGCTGTGAGAGTTGTTGCATCGCCTGCTGTTGGACCTCGGCGTTGTTCTGATCCAGCCGATAGAAGTTCTGCTGGGGGCCGTTCGCCGGCCACTCTTCGACGAGTTCCGGCGACGGGCTCTCGATGGGTTCGCGGTGGATCGGCACCGTATCGAGGAAGTTCCAGACGACGCCGCGTGCTCGCCCCCGGCCCGTCGGGGCGTCGGGTTGTTTGTGATCGTACTGCTCCCACCAATCTTCGTCGAAGTCGGCCCAGTCGTACTTCTGATTCATCGCGACGGCGGTGTCGTACACTGACTTCGTCGGATCGAGCGCGTACTCGAACGGAAGCGGCAGCGCATCGGGATTGGTCGGATCGTCCGGCATCGTGGTCTTCCACCCCGGATACTCCGGGATCCCTTGAACGGAGCCGGTGTAGTCAGAGTCCCAGTCCGGAGTGTATGCATCGCGCAGGAGACTGAGGTCCCAGTCGCTGGAGTCGACCGTCTCCTGCATCGGATACGGCTTGTCGGTATCCATTTCATCCCACTCATCGGGTGTGGGAGCCTGGACGCCCCAGCGAGCGCGGAAGTCCTGACCTCCGTTTCGCGGGTCGATGTCGTCACGCCAGATGATCGGCGTGCCAGGATGCCCTTCACCCCAGCACGGCCACGGGAGACACCAGTATTCGTCGCTCACCGGGAGATCCTGTGCGTGACACTTCAGGTCCTCCGAACTGAACGCGTAGTCGTACTCCAGGTGTTGCTGGAGTCGCTCGGGCGACTGGCGGTACCCGATGGTCATCGTGCCGAGGTTGATCTCCTTGAGGCACTGTTCGTAGGTGGTCTTTCCGTTGAACATCGCATCGCCGGATCCCCAATCGAAGTGTTCGCCGAACCCGAGGCGGTCCGCGAGTTCCTGCATAATCTGCATATCCGGTCTGGTGTTGTGCGACGGTGGCCGGACGGGTTCGCTCCACTGAACGGATCGATGGGAGTTCGTGATCGAGCGGTGGTGCTCGTACTGGCTCGCACACGGGAGCAGGATCACGCCGTCGTCGCGTTCGGGGAGCACCGACGCCAGCGAGGGGAACAGGTCGACGATGACGAGGGTGTCGATGTTCTCCATCGCCTTTTTCATCTTCGACATCTCGCTGATGGAGTTCGTCGAGTGCCCCCAGAAGAAGGCCATTTTCACTTCTTCCGGCTGGTAGATCGGCGTCTCGAGCAGGCGTTCATTCTGCTCTACTGCGGCTTCAAACCACCGCGCGACGGTGAGTCCGTTCTGGAACATCATCGACCGATCCGACTCGCCGTAGTCGCTCTCACCCGAATACCGCTCATACAGGTCCGGTGGCATCAGGTCGAATCGATCGTACATATCGTCGTACGTCACGGACCCCGACGTGAACGGGCTGGTGTCCCACACGTCGCTCCACCATTGCCAGCCACCCGGTGACAGCGGATAGTACCCGGGCAGGATATGACTCGCGACCGCGAGGTCGGTCGCCCCCTGGACGTTACTGTGTCCACGCATCACCTGGAGACCGCCGCCGGAGCGGGCGGACGATCCGGACGCCAGCGAGAGCGTCGCATACGACCGAATATGCTGGGTGCCGTTGTTGTGCTGGGTGCCACCCATCGCCCATTCGATTTGGACGTTGGGCTTGTTCTCGATGATGAGATCACCGAGCTGCTCGATGTCCTCTCGGGCGATCCACGTGACTTCCTCGACGGTGTCGAGGTCGTATTTGTCGAGTTCGACCTCGACGTCCGGCCAGCCAAACACTCGCTCGTCCAGCATATTTTGGCCGGTCTCATCGCTGCCGCCGATCGCGAGTTCACCCTGATCCCGAAGATACCGGACGAGACCCATCATCAGGGCCGCGTCGGTGCCCGGACGCATCCGATAGAAGTGGTCGGCATGCGCCGAGGTCTTCGTGTACCGGGGGTCGACCGAGACGATCGTTCCTCCGCGACGCTGTCCTTCGAGGATATGCTGCATCGCCACCGGGTGGGCTTCGGCGGGGTTTTGCCCGATGATGATGTTGAGGTCGAAGTTGCGGTAGTCGTTGACCGTGTTCGTCATCGCACCGTAGCCCCACGTGTTGGCGAGCCCCGCAACCGTCGTGGAGTGGCAGATGCGTGCCTGGTGGTCGATGTTGTTCGTGCCCATAAACGCCGAAAGCTTCCGGATGGCGTAGGCCTCCTCGTTGCCGTGATGGGCACTGCCAAGAAGCATAATGCTCTCTCGACTGTACTCGTCCCAGACGCGCTCGATCTCGTCTGTAACCTCCTGGTAGGCCTCGTCCCACGAGATCTTCTTCCAGGACCCGTTCTCCTTTTTCATCGGGTGTTTCAGCCGTTTTTCGGAATGTTCGCTTCCGTAGATGGCTGCACCCTTTGAACAGAGGGACCCGTTGTTGATCGGATTCTCTGCCCAGGGTTCTTGGCCGACGAAGGCGTTCCCGTCGCGTTCCCCGCGGAAGCCACATCCGACGGCACAGAAGTTGCAGACGGTCTTTGACAGCTCCGTGCCCGTGTCCGTTACGTCAGTCTCCTCACTCTCCTGTTGCAGAGCTTGGCCAGTTGCGCTCCCACCGAGCGCCACGGCCCCTGCCATCGCGCTCGCTTTCATAAACGAGCGTCGATCGAGGTCGAGCGAGACCGGTTCAGTACTCATAGGTCTCCTCCGTTCATAGTGCTACCACATAACATGTCATACCAATATGTATTGAATCTTTGGCCAAGATGCGGGAGTACAGGGTATATTATTTTCATAAAAACCGACATCTGCTTCTGATATTACGAAAACCAGGTGGGGAATCGACGACTCCCTCTCACACTACCGTCACGATTCAGAATTCTCGGAGAGGCTCCAGTCTGCTTTTTTTGCGGCCTCTTCTAGCGGGATGAACTCCCAGCCGGCCGTGTTTGCGATCCGCTTTTCTGCTTCGGTTTCGCCCACGAGAATCATCCGCTCCGCGTAGAACATCGAATGCTCGTCGATGTCGGCTAACCGTTCTGCGGGCTCCATCCCACCGCCGTTGAAGAAGTCGAGGTCGAGCCCGTGCTCTCGCTGGAAGCCGGTCAGAACGGGAGCTTGGACGTCGCCGACGACGCCGATCCAGTCCGCCCACTGATTCGCGTCGGCGCTGGCCAGACGGGGATCCTCGAGGCGTTTCATCGCCCCGTAGGTCAGTGCCAACGTGATGTCGTCCGCGCCGCCTCCGTGCGGACCGCCGCTCGGTTCGGCCACTCCACCCCGACTGCCGTCTTCGTCCGTTGTCGACTCCGAGGGCTTCGACCGTGCGGCGCCTCTCTCGGCGCTCGTGCCGGCTCCTGCCCCGCCAGACTCGACGGGAATTCCGGCCGGCCGATCCTCGTTCTTCCGCGGGACGTGAGGTATCGCGCGGGATGTCGTATTCGTGTTTTCGTCCTCGGCCGCGCCTTCGTCCGTTTCAGCAGTTCGCTTGCCGCTCGTGCTCCCTTCGGCTTCGGTGTTGGCATCGCTCTCGAGCCAGGCTTTTTCCGTGTGATCCGTCTCCTCGTCGGTGTCGATGTCCAGTTCGTCGATGTCGATGCGGTCTGTCATACTGGTGTCTTGAGTTCGCTCTCGCGCCCGCACCGGGCGGCGGTGTGACCGTATCGGATCCACCTCCACCACGTGTCGGATCCATCTCCACCATATGCCTCTTCTGCCCGGCGGTGTCTATGCTACCGCTTACCATATTAGGGGTCCGAGAAAAAAAGGATTCGACTGGCTTCCCTGTGAAGAGTCTTCTCTCGTTCGCGTTTCTCTTTTCAGGAACTCGAGTGACAGTTCACGGATCGTCCATCGTCGACGTCGTCTTTCGGGATTCCCAAGCCGATCCGTGAAAGACTCCCACTCGGATTTCGATCATCCACACGTTCCACTTTATGATTGATCAGGATATCGGGGACCTCTCGGAGGAGAAGGTGGTCGGGATTGACGGCGACGCTGGGCTCGTCGAGAACATCGTTGGCGATATGGCGGGCGTCTCCGATCCGGAGATCCGGCTCTGTTGAGGATGTCACCAAGTAACGATAGTGTCGAAAGGGCCGTGCTGAATACAGGGCGTGAATCCACCACTGACAAGAGTTCATAAAGACGATAGATTGCTTGGGTTACATCGGAGATTTACTTACTGAATGGACAATATTAATATGCCAAAGCAGCAATCACCTGGTAATGAATGGATCCGACCAAGACTGGTGGCCGAACCAGTTGAACGTGAAGGTGCTCGACCAGAATGCCCACGACGCCGGGCCGATGGGCGAGGACTTCGATTATGCCGAGGAGTTCAAGACACTCGACCTCGATGAGGTGAAGGCGGACATCGAGGAAGTAATGACGGATTCGAAGGACTGGTGGCCGGCCGACTACGGCCACTACGGGCCGCTCTTCATCCGGATGGCGTGGCACAGCGCCGGCACGTACCGTACCACCGATGGCCGCGGCGGCGCATCCGGCGGTACACAGCGCTTTGCCCCCGTCAACAGCTGGCCCGACAACGCCAACCTGGACAAGGCGCGCCGGCTGCTCTGGCCAGTCAAGCAGAAGTACGGCAAGAAACTCTCGTGGGCCGACCTGCTGGTTCTGACCGGGAACGTCGCCATGGAGTCGATGGGATTCGAGACGTACGGCTTCGCCGGCGGGCGCGAGGACGCCTGGGCGCCCAACGAGGCCGTCGACTGGGGTCCCGAGGAGGAAATGATGGCGGACAAGCGCCACGACGAAGAGGGGAACCTCGAGGGAGATCTCGCCGCCGACCACATGGGTCTGATCTACGTGAACCCGGAAGGCCCGAACGGTGAGCCGGATCCGCGCGAGTCGGCGAAGTACATTCGACAGTCGTTCGACCGGATGGCGATGAACGACGAGGAGACGGTCGCACTCATCGCTGGCGGACACACGTTCGGGAAAGTTCACGGTGCTGACTCCGACGACAACCTCGGCCCCGAGCCCGAAGCAGCCCCCATCGAGAAGCAGGGCCTCGGTTGGGAGAACGAGTACGGCTCCGGCAAAGGTCCCGACACGATCACCAGCGGCATCGAGGGGCCCTGGACCGACGCGCCGATCACGTGGGACATGGGCTTCCTCGATAACCTGCTCGACTACGAGTGGGAGCCGGAGAAGGGTCCCGGCGGTGCGTGGCAGTGGACGCCGGTAGACGAGGAGGCACACGACACCGTGCCAGCCGCTCACGACCCATCGGAGACGGTAACCCCGATGATGCTCACGACGGACATCGCCCTGAAGAAGGACCCGGACTATCGGGAGATCGTCGAGCGCTTCCAGGAGGATCCACAGGAGTTCCGGGAGACCTTCGCGAAGGCCTGGTACAAGCTGATCCACCGCGACATGGGCCCGCCGTCCCGGTTCCTTGGCCCGGAGGTCCCTGACGAGGAGATGATCTGGCAGGACCCCATCCCCGACGTCGACCACGAACTGATCGGGGAAGAAGCGGTCGCCGAGCTCAAAGAGGAGATCCTCGATTCGGGGCTGTCCGTCTCCCAACTGGTCAAGACCGCCTGGGCGTCGGCGTCGACGTACCGCGACAGCGACAAGCGTGGTGGCGCGAACGGGGCCCGGGTTCGCCTCGAACCGCAGCGGAACTGGGAGGTGAACGAGCCGGAGCAGTTGGCGACCGTGCTGGACACCCTGCAGGGGATCCAGGAGGACTTCAACGGCTCGCAGTCCGACGAAACGAGGGTCTCGCTTGCCGACCTGATCGTTCTGGCCGGCTGCGCAGCCGTCGAGCAGGCGGCGAAGGACGCCGGGTACGGCGTGAACGTCCCGTTCGAACCGGGACGCACGGACGCCTCACAGGAGCAAACCGACGTCGACTCGTTCAACGCGCTCAAACCGAAGGCGGACGGGTTCCGGAACTACCTCGGGGATGAGGTCGATCGACCGGCAGAGGAGTTGCTGGTGGACAAGTCGGAACTGCTGAACCTGACGGCACCTGAGATGACGGTTCTGGTCGGCGGCATGCGAGCGCTGGATGCGAACTACGAGGGGTCCAACCTCGGCGTCTTCACTGACCAGCCGGAGACGCTGACAAACGACTTCTTCGTGAACCTGCTCGACATGGACACGGAGTGGGAAGCGTCCTCAGGATCCGAGGACGTGTACGAGGGGTACGATCGTGACACGGGCGAACTCAAGTGGACGGGATCCCGTGTGGATCTCGTCTTCGGCTCGAACTCCCGGCTTCGAGCCATCGCGCAAGCCTATGGAAGCGATGACGCAGAAGAGAAATTCGTGCGTGACTTCGTGGATGCGTGGGATAAAGTGATGACCCTCGATCGCTTCGACCTCGAGTGATCGCGGCTTCGACCGCGAGGGGGTCGTCGACGATGACCCCCTCGCGGTCGAAACGGAGAGTCCCGAAGTCGATGCCGTTGCCGATCTTCTTTGACCGGCCCCGTCGTTCGCGGGTCGTCCCGATCGAAGTACCGTCCGGTTCGAGTTTTGGTCCGCTGTTACCTCATTCGTCGACGAGCTCCGCGTCCAGCCGCTTCTCGAGCGCCCGGATCACCGACCCGCCCACGTTGGCTCGCGACGCCCGTCCCTGTTCGACGGCCAGTACGTCGTCCTCGTTAAGTTCCAACTCCTCGGAGAGTTCCTCGACCGTCAGTCCGGCCTCCTGTCGAGCCGCCTCGGCTCGGGCACCATACCCCGAGACGAGATACGGGAGCTGGTCGTCCTCGTAGTCGGTGCCGTGCTCCTCCCAGTGGCTGGCGTCGCTTTTGCCGGCGTCGTACATCTCCGCCTGCTTTTGTGCGAGTTCCTGCTTCCGGCTTGACGAGTCCGCGGACCGGCCGCCGTCGTCGCCACGTCCCTCGCTCGCGTCGTCGTGGGGGCTACAGCTCGAACAAACGAGGAGCGTTGCACCCGCGACGTTCGCACGGCGAAGGTCGCCAGTCTTGCGTCCGCAGAGCTCGCAGGAGTCGCCGTCACCACCGCCGCCTTTCGACCCCGTCGAGTATTTGGCCATATCCCCGCTATCGCCCGCAGGCTTTTAAAGCAAACGAGGGACTACTCGTGTGGGTCTCCCGGTGGATGACATCCGCCGAGTCATGGCAGTCGCTGGGGACGTTGCGTTCCGTAGAATTGTGCGTGGGTGCTGTCTCGTAGGGACAACACCGTGCATCGGTGTGGCGGGTGTGCCGCCTGCGATGCGTGGGACCGGATTTGAACCGGCGGACCTCTACAGGACAGCGCCCTCAACGCTGCGCCGTTGGCCTGGCTTGGCTACCCACGCTCGCCGTGGTTTTCTCGCAATCTCACCTATCCGGTCCCCGATTAAAAGCCCTTCCATTCGCTTGGATCGTGTCGGGTGCCGCCTCGGGTGGTCTCGTTCGGCCGGGAGCTTTCGGCGTCGAAGGACAATCCCTTTTCCTTCCGAGCGTATGCGTTCCGTATGGCGCTTCGGCTTCGCGATCACGTTCCGTTTTCGACGGCCGTGCTATCGATCCTCGCGCTGATGCTCGTTTTCGGCGCGGCGACGCAGTCGATACCAACGACGTACGTCCCCCACCCCGGATCGACGGTTCTTTCGGTGATTCCCCACCTTAACGCCGGCCTCTCGTTGGCGGCGATCGCGACGATATCGCTCGGATGGCGGGCAATACGGAACGGCCAAATTCGCCGGCATCGGGCTCTGATGGGGCTTTCTACTCTCCTGTTTGGGTCGTTTCTCGTCGGATATCTGTGGCGATTGACCCTCCTCGGGACGGCCGAGTTTCCCGGTCCGGAGGCGTATCACACCTACCTCTATCTCCCGCTGTTGCTCGTACACATCGTGCTTGCGATCGTCTGTATCCCGTTGGTATTCTACGCCCTCCTTTCGGCGATCACCCGTCCCGTCTCGCAGATTCCGGAGACGAGCCATCCCCGGATCGGTCGGATCGCGGCGTCGCTTTGGATGATCTCCTTCGCGATGGGTGTCGGCGTCTACGTGCTGTTGTATCACGCCTTCTGAGCGGCGAATCAGGCTTGTGACTCGTCCGAGCCCGGCGGGAGCATCAGTCTTACCACCGACCCGCGGGGATCGTTATCATTGTCGACGATTCGAACCGTCCCACCCAGCCGGACGACGAGCGTTCTCGCGATCCACAGCCCGAGTCCCTGGGAGTGAAAAAGCGGTGCCTCGAAGCCCTCCTCGAGGACTTCCCGTTCGATCTCGGGGATCCCCGGGCCGTCGTCGGCGATGTCGATCAAAACCGACCCATCGACGGCGGATCGCATCGCGATCCGAACCATTGGACGGTCGGTGTCGTTGTGTTCGACCGCGTTTTCGAGAAGTTCCTCAAGCGCCTCCTCGATCCGTGGATCCGTCTCGAGTTCGAGTCGATCGGGGAGTTCGGTATCGATGATGACCTCGGGAGTGGATTCGCGAACCGCTGCGACCCGCGAGTCGATCATGGAGACGAGATCGACTCGTGTGCGCGGCGGGGAGGCCTCGAAGACGTTATTCTTCGGGATCGATGTTCCCGAACGCGAGAGCGAAAAGTACCGCCGAGAATCCAAGCCCCAGCCCGATAGCGACGAGATCGTTGCCGGAGAGCGTGACGCCGCCCGATGCGGGTCCGGAAGCGCTTCCGCCATCCTCACTTGCCTCGCCGTTGCCATCGGAGTCTTCACCGTCACTGGCGGCGTCTGCACCGTCGTCGGAGGAGCCACCTTCTTCGCTACCGTTTGCGGGGGCGACGAGATCGTCGTCGGTACCGCCGACGGCTACGACGCCCTTCATGCCGACCGCCTCGTGGGGTTCACAGCGGTACCGGAACGTCCCTTCCTCCTCGAAGACGTGCTCGAAGGTGTGGCCGGCCTCGTCGGTGAGCTCGGAACCGAAGATCTCCTCGTCGGCCTCGACGACGTTGTGTTGGCCGCCCTCGCCGCTCCACTCCCAGACCACCTTCGTTCCGGGATCGACGAGGATCGCGGGAGGAGCGAAAAGCAGGCCGTTTCCTGCCCCGACCGTCACGGTCACCTCGTCCTCGCCGGTGTGA
Organism: Halopenitus sp. H-Gu1; assembly: GCF_041821145.1. Classification (NCBI taxonomy): domain Archaea; kingdom Methanobacteriati; phylum Methanobacteriota; class Halobacteria; order Halobacteriales; family Haloferacaceae; genus Halopenitus; species Halopenitus sp. H-Gu1. The sequence goes on from NZ_JBGUBC010000023.1 coordinate 27,236, forward strand.
TCGACGGTCCCTTCGTAGTTGCTCACGTTGTCGAGCCAGCCGTCGTAGGCGGCCGCAACCGTTCCTGCTCCGACCGCGATCCCGGCCGTGACGGCTGCTGCACCTGCACCCACTCGAAAGAAGTCTCGCCGACCGAGGGTTGCCTCGCCGTCGTCGCGTGATGCACCCTCCCGAACTGCGTTCGTTCCGGACATGGACGTTCGTTGGATCCGGATACGGTATAACCCATCGTTCCTTCCCGATGGATGGGACCCCCAATCCGAACATATACGGTTTCTGAAGAGAGCTTCCGGACGACGATGGCCAGGAGCGAGCGCGCCATGATGATCGTGGGCGACGGACTGGGGTCAGTCGACGAAGTAGACGTCGGGAGTAATCGACGAGGGTCAGTCGTCGGCGACCGTTCCGTCGCCGGTCGAGGGTCGCTCCACGTCGCGGTCGGTCGCCTCACCCTCGACATCGAAGGGATATTCCCCGGTGACACAGCCGAGACAGAGATCCTGGTGGTCCGATTCGAGCGTCTCGGCGATCGCGTCGATCGAGAGGTACGAAAGCGAGTCGGCCTGAATCGTCTCGCGGATCTCCTCGGTCGAGCGATCGGAGGCGATGAGTTCCTCGCGGGTCGCCATGTCGATACCGAGATAACAGGGGGCGATGATCGGCGGTGCGCCGATCCGCATGTGGACCTCCTCGGCGCCGGCCTCGGTGACGAGATCGACGAGTTGTGTCGAGGTCGTTCCCCGAACGATCGAATCGTCGATGATCGTGACCGTCCGGCCCTCGACGGTCGATCTGATCGGATTGAGCTTGAGTCGAACGGCGCGTTCGCGCTCGTTTTGGGTAGGCATGATGAACGTCCGACCGACGTATCGGTTCTTCATGAGCCCCTCAGCGAACTCGACCCCGGTGTCGCCATCGGGACGGGGATCGCCACCGGCGGTCGTCTCGTTGGCCGCGTCGGCGTATCCCGAGGCGAACGCCCGGCCGGAGTCGGGAACGGGCATGACGACGTCGGTCTCCACGCCCGCCTCCTCCCAGAGCTTTCGGCCCAGGTTTCGCCGGACCTCGTAGACGAGCTTCTCGTCCATGATCGAATCCGGCCGCGCGAAGTAGACGTGTTCGAAAAAGCAGTGCGCGGTATGGTCTTCCTCGACGAGTTGATAGGTATCGTAGCCGGTCCCGTCTGAATCGAGGACGACGAGTTCACCCGGTTTGACGTCCCGAACCAATTCGCCGTCGAGGGTGTCGATCGCCGCCGATTCGGAGGCGAGCACGTACCCGTCCTCCAGTTTGCCGATACAAAGCGGTCTGTTCCCCTTCGGATCGCGCACGCCGAGGACGGTGTCGTCGTGCATGATCGAAAGCGAATACGAGCCGTGGATCCGCTCCATCGTCCGTTTTACCGCACGAACGAGATCGCGATCGAGGAGGTTTCGCGCCAGGTCATGAGCGATGACCTCCGTGTCCCCGTCGGAGGTGAACGCGTGGCCCTGCTTCGCCAACTCCTCGCGAATCTCCGCGGCGTTCACGAGATTGCCGTTGTGTGAAAGACCAAGCGATCCGGACTTAAACGAGACCGAGAAGGGCTGTGCACAACTCTTGTCGAGGCTGCCCGCGGTCGGGTACCGGACGTGGCCGATCCCGGTGGTTCCGTTCAGCGACTCCAGATCCTCGGGATCAAACGCGTCGCCGACGAGTCCCCGTTCGACGTGGCCGTGCTGTTGGAAGCCGTCGTGGGTGACGATCCCGGCCGACTCCTGTCCACGGTGTTGCAATGCGTACAACGCATAGTACAGCGGTCGTGCCGCCGATCGGTCCTCAAGCGCGATCCCTACGACGCCGCACTTCTCGCGCGGGCCGGAGGCGATCCCGTCCCCTCGGGGTTCCATATCGATGGATGGGTGATCGACTCCTAAAAAGGCCCGTGTTTGTGGTTTCATCCGGGACGTTCGATCGACGATCGATCCACGAATCTGGATCGATCGGCCGTGACGCCTCATTCGACGTGTCGGATCATACGGTCGATCGCCGGTGCGTCTCGCGCCCGATCAGATCTCGACTGCGAATCGGTCGTACTCGGCGGCGTCTTCGGTGACGGCGGCCAGCAGCTCGGCGACGTCGACGAGATCGGTGGTATCGATCACCTCGACGGGGGTGTGCATGTACCGGTTCGGGATCGAGACGATGAGCGAGGGGATCCCCGATCGCGAGGTGTAGAATGCGTCGGCGTCGGTGCCCGTTCGGGTACCGGCCGCCTGAAGCTGGACGTCGATCGCTTCCGTGTCCGCCGCCTCACGGGCGAGATCGACGAGCATCGGGTGGTTCACGCTCCCGCGTGTGATGACGGGACCCTCACCGAGTTCGACGGGTCCGCGTCGTTTGGCCTCGACGCCGGGCGTGTCGGTCGCGTGCGTCACGTCGATGGCGAGAAACGCGTCGGGATCGAGCCCGTGGCCGACCATCTTTGCCCCTTGGAGGCCGACCTCCTCCTGGACGGTCGAGACGGCGTAGACGGTCGCCTCGACGTCGGCCTTCGAGACGCGTCGAAGCGCCTCGGCGGCACACCACGTTCCGGTCCGGTTGTCCATGCCGCGGGCCGCGAGCCGATCACCCGAAAGCTCCTGCAGCGTCGTCGTGAACGTGACGGGATCCCCTATCTCGACGAGTTCGCGTGCCTCCTCGTCGTCCGCTGCGCCGATGTCGACGAACTGTGCGGAGACGTCCTCGTAGTCGTCCTCAGTGGTGTCTCGCAGGTGGATCGCGGTCTGGCCGATCACGCCCTGAACCGGTTCGTCGGCGTGGATGGTCACGTGCTGTCCCTTCGTGACGGTGCGGTCGGCTCCTCCGACGGAAGCGATCCGGAGGTAGCCGTCCTCGAGAACGTCGCGAACGATGAATCCGATCTCGTCGGCGTGGCCGGTCACGGCGATCTCCGGGCCGTCACCGTTTCCCTCGTGGACCGCGATCGCGTTCCCGTACGCGTCGACAGTGACCTCGTCGGCAAACCGTTCGACGTAGTCGATCCACACCCGCTGTCCGTTCGTCTCGAACCCCGAGGGGCTCGGCGTCGCAAGCAGGTCCTCTAAGAACTCCCGCCGTCGCTCGTCCATGGCCGATCCCTCGTGGCCGTCCCGTATCAAACCGACGGCTGGGAGTGGGTGATCCCTGCGATCGGCGATCGCCGGTTTCGACGGCCAATCCCGACCTCGATCGGCGGACACAAACGCTTTCCCTGCGCGGGCCCGACCACAGCCATGAACCTCCTTCGTAGCGTTCAGGCGGTGGCCGACGCCTCCGGAACGGGTGTCGTCGACTGGGAGAACGCAGCGACCGCTGCCAAGGAGGGAACTGACCCCGGCTCGCTGGATCTCTCGGCGGCGGATCGCGAGGGATACGCGAATGACGTACAGGCCGCTCGCGATCGGATCCGCGACGTCGCAAAACTCGAATTCGACGTTCCACCGACCGCCCAGATACAGAACCGACATCACTGGATCGACGCCAACGTCGAGTCGTTTCGGAACGTGATGTCGCCGATCGAGTCGCACGCGTCCCCGAAATTTCCCGGGTTCTCCCGGATCGCGAACACGGGGACGATGTCCGTCCTCCTCGGATTCCTCGCTCGGAACGTGCTCGGCCAGTATGATCCACTGTTGCTCGCCGACGACTCCGATGATGACCACGGGCTCTATTTCGTCCATCCGAACATCGTCGCCGCAGCCACCGAACTCGATATAGGATATCCTCGATTCCGCCGCTGGATCGCCTTCCACGAGGTGGCCCACGCCGCGGAGTTCGGCGCGGCCCCCTGGCTGTCGGAGTACCTCGAATCGCGCATGGAGGCCGGCGTCATCGCGATGGTGGAGGGTGAACTCGACCGGGAAGCGTTCCGCGAGTTGGATGCGGCCATGACCGCGGTCGAGGGATACGCGGAGTTGGTGATGGATCGGGCCTTCGACGACTCCTATGCCGACCTTCGGCGCAAACTGGACGAGCGACGACGAAGCGGCGGTCCGATCACGCGGGTCGTGCGTCGACTCCTCGGGTTCGGCCTCAAGCGCCGCCAGTACGAACGCGGTTCGGCCTTCTTCGAACACGTCGCCGACGAGCGAGGGCTCGAGGCGGCCGCAACCGCCTGGACGGCTCCCGGGAACCTCCCGACGCCCGCGGAACTGGACCGACCCGAAGTATGGATCCGTCGGGTCGATCCTTGAGGTAGCGGGCCGTTTCCTCTGGTAGCGCGTCGATCCCTGAGACAGCGCATCGAGCCGCGTCATCGTCCGGTGGCCTCGAAGATCCCGACGGCTACCGGCGGTTTCGACGCTCAGTAGTCGGACCGGTCGAGAGCCCGCTCAGGATTCGAACGACGTACCACATGAGTAGCAACGAAAAGACGAATCCTCCGGCGAGCGCTGCCAGCAGTTCGGCCGTGGTGGAACCGGCCTGCAACACGATCAGGCCTGCCGATGCGGTGACGAGAAGGACGAACACTGCCTTGAGTAGCCCGTTCCCGCTCTTGCGTTCCTCCGGGGATATCGGCTCGACCATCACCGGCACTCCTCCGGTGTCACTCGATCGTGACTCGGCGTCTGTCCGTCCATGTGAACCTGTATCCGCCGGATGGTCATGAATCACCCGGCCGGCTGATCGGCGAGCCTGATCTCACGCCCTTTGTTCGGTGTTGAGGTTCACCTCGGCGACGTTCGCGATCCGGATGACCCGCTCTGCAAGCTCCCCGTGGATTCGATCGTCGCGCATTCGGCTCCTCGGTCCGGAGACACTGAGTGCTCCCGCGACACGCCCGTCGGAACGCATGATCGACGCACCGACCGCACGGCACCCGATCGTCTGTTCCTCGTCCGTGATCGAAAAGCCCCGATCTCGGATACGATCGAGTTCCTCGAGGAGTTCATCGAGGTCGGTGATCGTGTTCTCCGTCTTTCGTTCCATCCCGTGTTCAGCGACGATCGTCTCGATGCGATCGCGTGGCAGCTCGGCCAACAGGGCCTTTCCGGACGCCGTACAGTGGAGGTGTCGAAGACTCTTCTCCCGTTTTTTCGCGTGGTAGCGTTCGCCGACGGCGTCATCACCGAACACCTGATACAACACGAGCACGCGACCGCGGTGTTCCATGATGAGATGTGTGCTTTCCCCGGTCGTCTCCGCGAGTTCCTCGATCCCGTCTTTTGCCGCGCGGTAGAGTTCGTCGTTGTTGCGCACGTGCTCCCCGAGCGTGAGAAGCTCCGGTCCCAACCGATAGGTCCCGTCGGACTTGCGGACGTACCCGTAGTCCCTGAGCGTTGCGAGGTGCGTGTGGGCGGACCCGGGTGACAGATCGACCGCCTCGGCGATCTCGGAGACGGTTCCCTCGTTCACCCGCCGGAGGTACTCGATGATGGAACAGGAGACGTCGACTGACTGTATCTTTCGTCCGCCGCTTTGGTGTGACATTATGGAACCGTTGCAGACCGGCCGATATGTCCAGCAGGGGTATAAAGACTGCGAGGTAATCAGGGAGAGTATCGCCCGCCGGATATCGCATCTTCACGGTAGAGTAGATAACTCGCCTAAATTTGGCACCGTGACGATTGTTACACAAAACTATAAGTGACAAGCAAGCGACCGTAGATACTGTATGAGGGGAGCCAACACATACCACTATTCGGGACGGCAAGAGGAGCGCGATTCCACCGCGCACGGATTACACGTACCATGACGGCCCAGGAAATCGAACTGACGGTAAATGGAACAGATCATGAGCTGAGCGTCGAACCACGCACACTGCTCGCACACGCTCTCCGGGACGAGTTGGGCTATACGGGAACGAACGTCGGTTGCGAGACGACGATGTGTGGGGCCTGCACGGTTCATCTCGACGGCGACGCGGTCAAGTCCTGTACGGTGCTTGCGGTACAAGCGGATGGCTCCGAGGTCGATACGGTCGAGGGATTGGCCGACGACGGTGAATTCCACCCCCTCCAGGAGAGCTTTCAGGAGGAGCACGGGCTGCAGTGTGGCTTCTGCACACCCGGCATGATGATGACCGCTCTCGACTTCCTTGAGGACAATCCGGACCCGGACGACGAGGAGATCTCGGACGCCCTCGAAGGGAACCTCTGTCGGTGCACGGGCTATCAGAACATCCTCAACGCAGTCAAATCCGCCGCTGACAAGATGAGCGGCACGTCGGGGGCCGATTGAGATGCCCGTCGAATCGATCGAAGCCCAAGAGGCCGAGACGCTCCAGGGATCGCCGGTCGAGCGACGGGAGGATCCGGAACTGCTCACCGGCGAAGCGACGTTCACCGATGACATGGAGCCACAGGGGACCGTTCACATGTCGGTCCTCCGGAGCCAGTACGGCCACGCTCGGATCGAATCCATCGATACGAGTGCTGCGGAGGAACTCGATGAGGTTCTCGCCGTGTACACCGCCGAAGACGTCGCGGAAAGCGGTTCACCGGGGATGGTCAAACCGATCTGGCTGCTGCCCGATCTGAAGCGACCTCCCTACCCGATGCTGGCTCAGGACAAGGTACGGTATCAGGGACAACCAGTCGCGATAGCGGTCGCCGAAACTCGGTACCGAGCGAAGGACGCCGTGGATGCGATCGACGTGAGATACGACCGTCTGGAGGCGGTGACCGGGGCGCGGGAGGCAACCGACGAGGACGCGCCGACGATTCACGAGGAGGCGCCGAACAACGTTGCCGCCGAGTGGGACGTCGGTGACGAGGCTGCAACTGACGAGGCGTTTCAGGACGCCGATCGAACGGTGTCGGTGGATCTGGTCAACCAGCGACTGCTTCCGACCGCGATGGAACCGCGGGTCACGCTGGCGAACTACCGACCCAATGCCAACGAACTCGTGGTTCACATGGGTACACAGTGCCCCCACCTCCATCGTCGATTCATGGCCGACATGCTCGATTTCCCGGAGCAGAAAATGCGCGTCATTGCGCCGGAAGTCGGTGGTGGATTCGGTAGCAAGGATTCGGCCCACCCCGACGAGACGCTCACTGCCTGGTGTTCGATGCAGTTGGAACGGCCCGTAAAGTGGCAGGCCACTCGAACGGAGGCCTACGCGTCGACGGGTCACGGTCGTGGACAGGAGACCACCGCCGAGATAGCGGTCGATGAGGACGGGTCGATCCAGGCGCTCAGAGTCGAGACCTACGGTGACCTCGGCGGATATCTCTCCACGTGGGGGCCGCTGATGCCGGCCCACGGATATGCGCTCATGCTGCCCGGCCAGTACGACGTCGAAAACGTCTACTGTGAGGTGACGGAGGTGTTCACGAACGCGACACCGACCGAACCGTACCGTGGCGCTGGCCGACCCGAGGCTTCGTACGTTATCGAACGGCTGGCAACGCTCGCCGCCAGGGAGTTGGATATGGATCCGACGGAGTTCCGTCGGAAGAACTTCGTGCCCCGTGACGACTTTCCCCACGAGACGGCGACGGGGCTCCTCTACGATTCCGGCGATTACGAGAAGACGCTGGATCGGGCACTCGACATGGCCGACTACGAGACGCTGCGCGAGAAGCAAGCAGCTCTCCGCGAAGAGGGACGATACCTCGGGATCGGCATCTCGTGTTACAACGAATCCTGTGGGTACGGTCCCTCGGAGATCATCGGCCAGATCGGCGGGCAGTTAGGGCTCTATGAGAACGGCGTTGTCCGATTCCACCCGTCGGGGACGGTGACGGTCTACTGTGGCACGTCCGGTCACGGACAGGGCCACGAGACGACGTACGCACAGATCGTCGCGGACGAACTCGGCGTCGACTATGACGATGTCGAGGTGATCGAAGGCGACACTGACGAGGTTCCCATGGGCATGGGAACGTACGGATCCAGAAGCGTCTCGGTCGGCGGCAGTGCGATCGTCGAGGCGTCGAAGGAGGTCGTAGAGAAGGCAGGGGATATCGCTGCCCATCACCTGGAGGTGAGTGAGGAGGATCTGGAGTTCGAGGACGGTGAATTCCAGATCGCCGGTGCGCCGGAGCGATCAATGTCAATCCAGGAGGTCGCTCAAGAGGCGTATCTGGCACATGATCTTCCCGAGGGTACCTCACCCGGACTGGAGGCCACGAACTTCTATGATCCCGAGAACCTGGTGTTCCCCTTCGGAACCCACATCGTCGTCGTCGAGGTCGACCCGAACACCGGCGAGATCGACATCGATCGATACATCGCGGTCGACGACTGTGGGAACCAGATCAATCCGAAGATCGTCGAGGGGCAGGTGCACGGTGCCATCGCCCAAGGACTCGGACAGGGGCTTTACGAGGGCGTCGAATACGACGAAAATGGAACCCTCCTTACGGGATCCATGCAGGATTATACCGTGCCTAAAGCGTCCCATCTTCCCGAATACGAAACCGATCATACGGTCACGCCGAGTCCGCACAACCCCCTGGGGGCCAAAGGGATCGGCGAGGCTGGCACGATTGCGGCCCCCCCGGCCGTCGTGAACGCGGTCACCGATGCGCTCCAACCGCTCGGGATCGACCACATCGACATGCCGCTGACCGACGAGACGGTGTGGCGTGCGATCCAGGATGCAACGGCACAGACGGGAGGTGCGGACTGATGTTCCCGTCCGAGTTCGACTACGAGCGTGCCGGAAGCGTCGAGGAGGCGGTTGACCTCCTTGCAACGCACGGTGAGAACCAGGTCGAGATTCTGGCAGGTGGGCACAGTTTACTCCCGACGATGAAATCCGGGCTGGCGAATCCGGACGTCGTGATCGACATCGGGGAACTCGACGATCTGCGAGGTGTCGACCGACACGACGATATCGTGGAGATCGGTGCGCTCACTGACTACAGCACGGTCGCTGGCGACGATACCCTTGGCGACGCGATTCCTGCCGTCACCCAGGCCGCCCAGGCCATCGGCGACGTGCAGGTTCGCAATCGCGGGACAGTAGGTGGTAACCTCGCTCACGCCGATCCGGCGTCCGACCTTCCGGCGGCAGCACTCGCCGCGGAGGCGACCCTCCACGCGGAGGGACCGGACGGTCACCGAACCATTCCGGTAGACGATTTCTTTACCGGTCTGTACGGAACCGACCTTGTGGAGGGGGAACTCCTCACTGCCATCGAGATGCCGGGACACGACATCGGCACGTACGTCAAAAAGCCGAGTCCATCGTCGGGCTATGCAATGGTCGGAGTGGCAGCCGTCTTCGAACTCGCGGACGGCATCGTCGAGTCCGCGCGGGTCGCCGCGACCGGTGCGATCGACCACGCCAAGAGACTCACCGCGGTCGAGGAGGGACTCGTGGGCACCGCTCTCGATGAGGATGCTATCGCGTCGGCGGCTCCCCAGGCGACCGACGGGATCGAGACGTTCGAGTTGATGGATGACAACCAGGCGTCGGCGGAATACCGGTCGACGCTGCTCGAAGTGTATACGGAGCAGGCCCTCACGGCGGCTGCCGACCACACCGGAACGGCCATCCACTAATTCCACCCACTGACGACCTCACTGGCGGCGGATTTTTTCGCTATGGATCGACGGACGCGGGAGCAGTCGACGAGCGAGCTGCTCACTCCAACGACGGGCGTTCGTGGATATGTCCTTCCCGTTCGGTGAGGTGTTTCGGCTCGCGACCGTACCGGATCGCCGTAACTTCGGCGGCGATGGATTGTGCGATGTGGAACGGCGTGCCGCCGCCCAGATCGAGGCCCGCGGGCGCGAAGATGCGCTCCAGATCGTCCTCGGTCAGTTTCACCCCGTCTTCTCTGAGGTCGTCACGAATTTCCTCGAACCGTTCGCGGGGACCGAGCAGACCGACGTACGGGACGGGGGAATCGAGCAACTCCTCGAGGACGATACGATCGTCGATGAAGTTGTGCGTCATCACGATCGTGTACGTCTTCTCGTCGAGATCGAGCGTCTCCTGGACGTCGGCCGGCGAGGTCGAGACGACCGCGTCCGCGTCCGGGAATCGCTCCGTGGTGGCGGACGCGCCCCGGAAACTGGCCACCGTCACACGGAAATCGACCTGTGAAGTGAGGTTCGCGACGGGAGCGACGTCGTGTCCGGAGCCGAAAACTACCAGATCCGGCGGCGCAGTCACGGCATCAACGAACACCTCCGTGTTCTCGCCTTCGTGCTCGAATTCGAGGGTATCCGACGTTTCCGCCGAGAGCAGTTCTGCGGTCGGCTCGTCAAGCGCGTCGAGAAGCCAGTCTGGCCAGTCTGGGGCGTCAAAGGACAGCGATCCGTCCGCCTGCGTGGCGTATGCTCGGTCGCCACGACGAGTGCCGGATTCTCCGGGGTCCAGAACGGTCACGACGGCGATATCGTCGCTCCGCTCGTAGGCGTCGACGACGGGACGGTAACTGTCGTCGAGCGGTTCGAGCAGGATGTCGATGATGCCGTTACAGCCGACGCCCAGCCCCCAGACGTCGTCGTCACCGGTGAGGTCGAACTGTTCGACGTGCGGGCGTCCCTCTGTGATGACGTCCTCGGCGATATCGAGCACTTCGTCTTCGAGACAGCCCGCAGTGATCGAGCCGACGCCGTCGCCCTCCTCGGCGATGACCATCTTCGCTCCCGGGCGACGATACGCGTTGCCGACGACGTCGACGACCGTCGCCAGCACTGCGTGACGATCGTCGATCGCATCGTCGATCGCATCCATTACTTCCGTTTCCGGGACGCTCCAGTCACCTGCAGTCATGCGTGCCACCTCGTTTGTGTGTGGTCTGTCATAGTTGATCTCGGGTTTTCCGACGGGGATCGTGTTCGTAGCCGATCGCTCCCCTGCTACCGTATCGGGAGAGTTGTCGGGCCATCTCGCTGACGTCGTCCGGGCCGGTAAACGCGAACAGGCCGTCGATGGCTGGCAACGCGGCGGCGATCCCGGCGGCGGACGGCTCGTAGTCCGGCGTGGCTGCGAGCGGGTTTAGCCACAGCACCGTCGCGGCACGACGCGAGAGCCAGGCCATCCCGGACTCAAGCGACGACACGTCCCCCATCTCTAGACCGTCACTCACGATGAGTACGGTGGTCCGCCTGTCGACCGTCTCGGCGTAGTCATTCCGGATCGTCGTAACGGCGTTTCCGATCCGGGTGCCGCCACCCCATGCCGTCTCGGCGTCTCGAAGCGCTTTGACGGCGACGTGCGTGTCCCCCGCATCGAACGCATCCGTCACTTCTCGAATTTCGTTGTCGAAGAGAAACGTGCGGCAGTTGCGTGTCCGTGCTTGAAGTGTTCGCAGCCACCGCAAGAGGAAGGCGCGGTCGATGACGTCCAGAATCGAGCGGCTCACGTCCGTGAGGACGAGCACTCGGCTCGCCGTTCGTGCCCGGCGCCGTTCGGGCACGGAGACGATTGCTCCGCCGGTCGCGATGCTTTTTCGTAGCGAGCGCCGCACATCCGCTTTCTCCCCCGATCTGGTGGGCTGCCATTGCCGTCCCCGCTCGGTCGCTATTGCCCGCACGAACTGCTCGACTGTCCGCATCAACTCCCCATCTCCGGACGTGGGAGCGAGCCTGACGATCACCTGTTCCGGCTGACCCGCGGGACTGTACGTCGCTTTCGCGACCGTTTCGTCCCCGTCCTCGGTATCGCCAGCCCCGACGCCACCAGTCCAGGTCTCCGAACCGAGCGTGGGGTCGGCTTCGTCAGCCTCGACACCGTCCGCTTCGGGGGCGTCCTCGGCACTGAGGGGTGCCAGATGCTCGTCCGACCGTTCGTCGTCGTTCGCTTCGAGGGCCGATCGATCGCCCTCAGCGAGTGACAGACGGTCCGTCAGCCGCCGCCAGAACGTCGCGAACAGACGGTCGAAGCGGTCGACATCCTCCGGGCGCCCCACGAGCGCGGCCTTGAGTGCCGCCCGGACACGGTTCTCGTCGTCGAAACCGACCTCCACGAGCGCGCGGGCCGCGACGGCGGCCGCGTTCGCCGATACGTCCACCCCGGCGTGTCGGAGCGCTCTGGTGAACGCCACCAGATCCGACCGTACGTCGTCTCGGACGCCAGCGACATCCGGGACCTGATCTATTTTGTCGGCTGACATTTCTTAGTCCGTCTCCATTTCCGTCTCGACGCGGGCCGCACGCGCGGATTCGACGAGCGTCTCCAGCAGGCTCTCGTCGACGCGCTCTACGTCCTCGACTTCCTTGAGCAGGCAGCCGATGGTGTGTTCGATCTCCTCGGGGCTCAGCGACTCGGTTTCGTCCTCGGTCCGAAGTTCGGCCACTGCCCGTGCCCAGTCGAGCGTCTCCGCGACGCCCGGGTGTTTGCGGAACGGCTCCTCGCGGAGCCGTTGTGTGATCGCACAGAGTTCCGCGGCCATCGCTCCGTCCAGTTCCGGGACTTTCCGCTCGACGATATCGAGCTCCTTCTCGAACGTCGGCGGCTCGACGTGCAGGTATAGACATCGGCGTTTCAGTGCATCGCTCAGTCCGCGGGTTCTGTTCGACGTGATGACTACCACCGGTGGTCGATCGGCCTTGATCGTCCCGAGTTCGGGGATCGATACCTGAAAGTCCGACAGGACCTCAAGCAGGAGCGCCTCGAACTCCTCGTCAGCCCGGTCGATCTCGTCGATGAGCAATACCGGCGGCCGGTCCTCGCCGTCAGACAGCGCTCGCATCAACGGCCGTTCGAGCAGATACTCCTCGGTGAACACCGAGTTATCGCCCGTGACACCGTGCTCGTCGGCCTGGACGGCGAGCAACTGTTTCGTGTAGTTCCACTCGTAAAGTGCGTTCTCGGCGGTCAGTCCCTCATAACACTGGAGGCGAACGAGTTCAGTATCGAACCCGTTGGCCAGCGCCTTCGCCAGCTCCGTCTTGCCCGCGCCGGGCTCGCCCTCGATCAGGAGCGGACGCTCGAGTCGGAGCGCCAGTAACACTGTCGTTACGATGTCGTCCTCCGCGACGTAATCCGTCGTGTCGAATGCCTCCCGGAGATCGAGTTCCGTCATGTCGGCGAAGGAGTTTTCGCTCACAGGTGGGTTCAGGGCTGCAGTCGGCATAAATTCATGGTTCAAAACGCCGATTTCGGGTCGCTGGAGAGCGAATACCGGATTCTAGCCATCATCGTCCGTGCCCCTCCGCCGCCGTCGTCTCGGCTGTCGATCCGGTCGCTGTCCGATTCCGTTCAGAACAACCCCCGGATCCGGTCGCTGAGCCCGTCGGATTCCACCGCTGCCACCTCCGTGAGTTGATCCTCCATGTTGCTGAAAAAGCGGCCGACGACGCGGTTCGCGACGGGGTTGATGACTCGCTGGCCCATATTGGCGATCCGACCGAAGACGTCCGCCTCTGCGTACCACTCGATATCGACCCCCTCGTCGTGTTCCGTGATCGTCATCCGGGAGTCCATCTCGAAGGAACTGCCGCTGGCGTTCCCTTGGCCCGAGGCACTGCCCTCCGGAAAGTCCCACTCGTCGATGGTGACGGTCGTCCGAAAACTCGGGCTGACCGCGCCGACGCTGAGTTCCATCAGCGCCGCGTAATGTTGTCTCGCTTCGAAGCCCCGAGCTTTCACCTCGCCGGGATCCGCCTCGGGAAGAAGCGGCGGATCTTCGTCCGGTTCCGCTTCCCGCAACGCCTCGAAGTCCACGCCGTCGAGATCGTCGACTTCCGTCAGAAACTGACACCCCGGCAGGGACTGTTTGATCATATACGGATCCGATAGGGAGAGCCAGACTTCCTCGGCCGAGACTCCGTCGATGGTAAACGTTCCGTCGAACTCCATCGTTCACCGCGCCTCCATCTCTGCGGGTGTATATACCTCGGTACTCATTGTCACACTAACCTGATTGCGGCCTATCCTGAAAAACATTCGCCGGCCGTCCCGGTAGTGTTCCAGGATATCGTGTACTGTTCCGATAAATCGTTTCTCAGGGAACCCGATACGTTATCGATGGTCCCCATCGCCTTTTAGGCGAAACTGTCTGCGACATCGGCTGCAACGGGAATCCTGGGATCCTCGCCCTGGTAAGTCCGGACGATCAGATAGATCCAGAGGATGAACCCACCGACCCAGAGGATGAAACTAAGGAGCCCGAAAATCGCCCCTATCACGAATCCAACTATATCCGCGAACCCGGCAATGGCTTGGATAAAACTCAACACTAGTGACGCCACGAAAATGGCACCGAATACGACGATACTCTGGGCAGCGTGAAATCTCACCTGGTCATTCTCCGATTCGATGAGAAACATAACGATACCGGAGACGTAATCCTATCACGTACGCAAGGGCTGCCGCGACGTTCACGTCAAGGCCGGACTGCGTCTCGAGGCCGGATTGTGTCTCTTGGCTCGGTGCTTGATCGGAATCGGGGGTGCTTGCACTCATTGGTCTTCTATGTGAAATTTCTGTCTCCAGTGAATAATACTATATTGCGATTCTTATAATGTGAAAACCATACTTATGATTAACCATATATAGTCTAACTTACAGTTATGGGGCGAAGAACGGCGTTGACATCCGGAGCGGCTATCGCTTTCGGTTCCATCGCCGGTTGTCTCGGCGGCGACGAGGAGGGGTGGCTCGTGTTCACGGCGGATGCGGACACGACGGTGGACGACGTCGAATCAGACTGGATCGTCATGACATCCGCGCGACGTGGGAGTAGCCCCTCCCTGACCAGTCTCGGCCAAAGAGAATTCGATCTCATTCAAACACAATGACACCCGAAAAAACGTACGAAATCACCGGACTCGAGCTATCGGATACCAACTACACGGTCGAACAGAGCCTGATCGGAAACAGATACGAAGCCCTCGACGCCAGCGGAAACACCGTTCTTAAAGGGAAACAGAAGCTGTTCAAGTCGAAAGAGGAATTCCCGTTCTCCGATTCCGACGGAAACGACGTGTTCACCGTGAAGGCCAGCAGCGTCATCGACGTCGCCGGCGACTACCTACTCACCGACAGCCAAACGGGCACCGACCTCGTTATTCTGGACAACGATTTCTCCGTTTTCCAGGACACATGGAAGATCCGAGACGCCGACGATCGCTCCGTTTTGGCCGAAATCACCTCCCGGGGAGCACTCGTGGCACTGGCCCGTCGGTACGTCCCCTTTGGGGAGTGGATCCCCCACAAATACGAGATCACGGACCAGGAGGGCACTCATGTCGGATCCATCGAGGGGCAACTGTCCCTGAAGGACCGATACGACATCACGATCGACGACGCGAGTAGCGTTCCAAAAGAACCGATAGTGGCTGCGGCCATGGTCATCGACGCAATCCAGGGCCACTAACTGGCATCGTCGCCTCCGGGATCCGTCAGTCAGATCACTCAGACGTGACGACGAGCGCTCAACGGCTCGCGAAGTGCCCACTCGTCGTCACGGGGATCCAATCGATGCGGCTCAACACCCCGGTCGGTGAGAATACCTGCGTGAAACAGTATCGCTTTCAGCTGGAAGACCGTCGGAGAGTGGAAGACGCTCCCGTCTTCGAGCTCGCCGGGTCGAAGATCACCTTCTTCATCAAGTACCCGACTGCGGACGTCGTCGGTACCGCGCAAGAACAACTCGACGGTGAACGTCGGATGGTGGACGTGCAGCCACTCGACGAAATCGACCAGCGATGGAGTTGCAATCCCGTCGTCGTGCATCGTCTGGAGTTCCTCGACGATCAGTTGCGTCGCCGGATACGCCCAGACGACGCGTCGCGTCAACAGCCCCCATTCGGGGGCCAGATCGCAGAATCGAGTTCGTGATCCCTGCCACTCCTCGAATACGTTCAGGGCAGCATCGACTGACCCGTACCGGTCCAGCGCGAATCGAACCACCTCCTCGCCAAGTAGCGTAAGCTCGATCTGATTCGGTCGTTCGTTCACGAGATCGAGAAATGCTGCTCCCGTTCGAGCACTATCGACGGCCCGAACGACGCGTTCGGCGAGTACCGCATCCGTGTCGTCGACGTGAGACACTGCGAGCGGGTATGCGAGATAGTTCTTCGGATGATTCAGACCGAAGGACTTGTCGGCGACGCCCTGGGCGGTCGCCTGAAAACGGATCGCCGTCGCCTCGTCGGACGTCCGGTTTCCCACGACTCGAGGGACTTCGAACGGACTGACCGTCCCATCCGTGTCGACGGCGAGAACTCCGACGTTGAGTTCGCGGGCAAGCGTCCGGGCGGACTGGGAGATCGCTTCAGCCGGCGCAGCGACGTATGCCGCGTTCGCTTCGTGCAAGCGATCGTACGCTTGGACGACGCCCCTCTCGACGTCACCCGTCCCCGTTTGTGTATACCCCTTTGCTTCGATCGCGACGAGGGGAGGTCGCTCACCGAACCGCTCGACCGCGAGAACGTCGGACTCGAGGCGTCGGACGCCAACCAGGTCCGGATATCCGGATCCGACGCGGACGTGGTTGAACGGTGCGAGCTGCTCGCGTACGTCCGGAGAGATGGGCTGATCGGGGAGCCAATCGTCCATCGCAAACTGCGTATCCACGACTGCGTACGCATTCGAGTCGGCATCCTCGGGAAAGAGATGCCGCTTCGTGTGTGCGAGAATTCGTGGTTCCGAGAGGGGTGCCGCACTCGCCATGACGTGCAATTCCAGGGAGTCCACATGAAGGTTCGGTGC
>NZ_JBGUBC010000024.1:0-38303 GCF_041821145.1 Halopenitus sp. H-Gu1
TGACCTGGTTGAGCACCTCGAGATTGTCCCGCTGCTCTTCGAGTTCCCGTTCGTACTGTTTGAGTTCGGTCACGTCGCGGGCATACGCGAGTACCGCGTCTTCACCGCTTCCCGGAACCTCGTACGGGATCTTCGTCGTCTGGAGAATGATCGTCTCGCCGTCGGCGGTCGTCAGTTCTTCCTCCGGGATGGTCTTTGACTCGCCGGATTCGAGGACATCGAGGTCGTCTTCCCGGAACTTCTCGGCATCCTCGGCGTTCGGAATGACCGCCGATTCTTTCATGCCCTCGATTTCCTCGGGAGTCAATCCGTAGGCTTCGGCGGTCGCCTCGTTCGCCAGAAGGAACTCACCGTTCCGATTCTTAGCGGCGATCAGGTCCGGCACGAGGTCGATTATCTGTCGGAGCTCCTCGCGCGCTTGTTCGAGTGTCTCCTCGTACTTCTTTCGGTCGGTGATGTCCTGTGCGACGGCGACGATCTTCCGTGTATTGCCGTCGTCGTCGGTGATCGGCGAGATCGTCTGATGGAGAACGATTTTCTCGCCGTCGACCCGCTCGTCGACCATCTCGCTTTCCCATCGTTCTCCGGAGTTGATCGTCCTCCAGAACTCCTCGTAGAACTCGTCGCCGTACGCTCCCGAACTGAGGATCTCCGGCGTCCGGCCGATCGCGTCCTCCTCGTTGTACCCGGTGATTTTTTCAAACGCCGGATTGACGTATTCGATAGTCCCGTCCGTGTCGGTAATGTAGACGGCGTGGGCAGTCTGCTCGACGGCTTCCTGGAACAGCTGTAGTTCTCGTTCGTGTTCTTTTCGCTCGGTGATGTCTCGGGCGAGTGCGAGGTACTGCGGTGTGTCGTGAACCTCGAGTTTGGTGACCCAGACTTCGACGGGGTACGTCGAACCGTCCTTGCGTTCGTGTCTGGATTCGATTTCTACCGTGTTGCCGATTTCCATCTCCGCCCAGTGTTCACGGAGTTCATCGATCGTGTGGTCGACATCGAATTCCGAAATCGTCATCGAGAGGAGTTCCTCGCGCGAATATTCGAGATACTCGGCCGTCGCCTGGTTGGCGTCGAGAACGTTTCCGTCCGCATCATGGATCGCGATCGCATCCGGGGCTTCGTTGAACAGCACCCGCAGCCGCTCATGGGCGCGCTCAAGTTCCCGTTCACGCTCCTTGCGTTCGGTAATGTCCTGCATCGTTCCACGAACGCGGACGACGTCCCCGTCCTCAAGGTGGGATTCTCCGCGGACCCGAACCCACCTGATCGTTCCGTCGTCACCCACCACCCGGAGTTCGAGGTCGTACGATTCGCCGTCCTCAACGGCGCGTTCGTAGGCCGTCCGGATGGTGGA
Organism: Halopenitus sp. H-Gu1; assembly: GCF_041821145.1. Taxonomy (NCBI): domain Archaea; kingdom Methanobacteriati; phylum Methanobacteriota; class Halobacteria; order Halobacteriales; family Haloferacaceae; genus Halopenitus; species Halopenitus sp. H-Gu1. The sequence continues at coordinate 1,358 of NZ_JBGUBC010000024.1, forward strand.
CTGATCCTCGGGATGGAAGTATTCGATCGCCTCGCTCGGCTCCAGGTCGTAGTCGGCCGACAGTCCGTATATCCGGCTCACCTGCTCGGTCCACCACACTTCGTCCGTTCGCAGGTCCACCTCCCAGGCACCCAGATCCGCGATCTTCTGGGCCTGTTCGAAAAGGTCGTTCTTTCGTTCGAGTTCCCGTTCGTACTGCTTGAGTTCAGTGATCTCACGTCCCGAACCGACGATCCGCTCTACCTGTCCGTCGACGATGATGGGGGTGAGCTTCGTTTGCCAGACGGTTGTTTCGCCGCCGATCGGTAGCTCTTCCTCGTAGACGATCGTTTCTTGACGGTCGAGACACTCGCGGTAGTTCGCCTCCAGTTCTGCGCCGAGATCTTCTCCGAACGCCTCAGTTGGCGTCTTCCCGCGAACGTTCTCGGTCGATTTCCCCGTGAACGCCTCTTCACGTCTGTTGAACCGCTGGAACCGGATCGTTTCTTCCTCGTCGACATCGAGCAGGAAAAGCGCATCCTGCACGTTCTCGAAAACCGTCTCGTACTCCCGCTGGAGTTCCTGATGCTCGCGCTCGCGCTCCTTGCGTTCGGTGATATCGCGAACGACGCACACGATGCCGCCACCCTCGAGCCACGTCAGCGATAGTTCCTGTGGGAACGTCGTTCCATCGGCCCGCAGACCGGTTGCCTCTCCGCGCCACTCCCCCGTGTCATCCAGAACAGGGAAGGTTTCCTCCTCAAACCGCTCGATCTCGTCGTCCTCGTAGAGCATTCGCCACGTATTCCCGATCATGGCGTCGGGATCATCGTACCCGTAGATGTCGGCATGGGCCTGATTCACGTAGATATATTCCTCGTTCTCGTCGAGAATCGCCATTCCGTCCATCGATGCTTCCATCGCTTCGGCCTGTTGGAGCACCTCCTGAGCGCGCTTTCGTTCGGTGACATCCACGTACAGGGCGTGTGTCCCCACGATCTCACCGTCGACGTCCCGACGGGGCGTCGCTTGGAGCAGGGTGATCAGCCGCTCCCCATCGGCTGTGATGAATCCGCGTTCTTGGGGGGCAAACTCGCCCTCAAGTGCTCGCTCGTAGCCACCCTGATCGTGTAACTGTTGAGCCGACTCCTCCGTGTACAGTTCCGCAAGTGGCCGATCTCGAAGCTCCGCAGGTGAGTATCCCAACCTATCGGCGAACCGTCGATTGCAGTCCTCAACGATCGGCTCACCGTCCTCATTCCGCGTGAACGCCATCATTACCGGCGCGTCCTCGAACAGTTCCTGGTACTGGGACTCATACTGTTCTTGTATCCGAACGCGATAGTAGGCGTGTGCGATGGCCTCGCTGAGATCGTGGAGTAACGACTGCTCGTCGGCGTCAAACGCGCCCGGACGATCCGAATAGACGTTCAACACGCCGTAGAGGGTTCCCTCGTATTCGATCGGGACCGCAGCACTCGAGCGATAGCCGTGTTCGAGAGCGTCGTCTCGCCACGGATCGTAGCTCGAATCCTCCGCGATATCCCGAGTCACCTGGATGGAACGCGATCTGACTGCCTTCCCCGTCGGTCCCTTCCCCGTGGCGCTATCGTCGGCCGTGATCGCAACGTCCTCGAGGTACCCGGCATCCCGCCCGGAGGAGGCTTGTGGGGTCAGCCGGTCATTGGCGGCATCAACGGTGCCGATCCACGCGAATACGTAGGGGCCGGCGTCGGCGAGCCGTTCACAGACCGCACTGTCCACCTCCGCACGTGTTCTCGCCTGGACGAGAGCGGTCTGAACCTCTCTCACGAGATCGGCAATGCGTTCGTACTCGGCTGCTCGTCGGTGTTCAGTCAGGGCGATGATCCGTTGTGCGAGAAGAACATAGTCCGTTGTCGTACTGGTCTTTCGCACGTAGTCCGTAACGTCGTCGGAGATGTCCGCATCTGTGATCGCTTCCGATCCGTTTCCGAGGTGCAGAATAAACGGTAGTTCAGGCCAGCGGTCGCGAACCTTCGAGAGAAATTCGAGCCCGGTCATGCTGGACAGTCGATAGTCGGAGAGAACACAATCCACCGCGTCGGTCGATATCCGTTCGAACGCCTCTTCGGACGTTGTAACCGGTCTCACATCGATCTGATCGCCCGCCCCCTCGAGATGCTCTGCCGTCTCCGCCCTGGTGTCGGGATCGTCATCGACATAAAGCACCTGAATCCGATCAGACATTGTACAGTGTAGGGATCATGACTCCGTTAAAGTTGCCCTTCAGACCTCAGTGACGACTCCACGTCGACGGCGAACGAGAAACCAAAGTAGGATCCCGAAGGGGAACTGGGGAATTCGATCGGCGAGGAGGGGGACAGGTCTGCATCCGATGACGTTTCGAGAGTCGGACAGTCATCATCAGTCACTGGTCAGCAGTTCATCCGGCCGAATACGGAGGATCACGCGCTCGGTCTGGATCGGGTTCGGATAGTCGTCTTCGCCCATATATCGCCGTGTGAGTTCGTCGATATGCTCCCGTGCTCCGTCGGTCGTTATCTCCGTGACTTCCCCCGTCACCGAGAGAAACCGATAGGGGTTCTCCGGATCGATCATGCTAGCGGCGATGGTCGGATCAGAAGCAACGTTCCGTTCCTTGCGCCGGCCGCGTTCGGTGTTGACTAATAGCCGGTTGGCATCACGATCGTAATCGATCCAGACGGGAGTGACGTGGGGGTCCCCGTCCGGCATCATCGTCGTCACGTGTGCGAACGTTTTCTTCTCAAACAGGTCGTGGAATTCGGATGGAATCTCTGCCATATGTTCACACACACGCTTCGGTCGATTAATTGTATCGGATGACTTCAGCAGGCTCTCTCCGCGACGTGGAGGGTTCCGGATCATCGGGGAACGAGAGATCCGGTATCGATGCAGGGTTCCCGCGTCGAGCCTGGCCGGATCCACCCCGGATCGTGGTCCCGTCAGTCGGCCGGATTCGACCCGGTTTCCACACCGATCTCCGTGTCGGTGAGGTAACATTGCGGGTCGGGCGCAAAGAGGTCCTCGTGGATGGTCAACGCCCGAAGTCGCGAGCCACCACGGCAGACGTTTTGATAGCGACACTCTCCACATCGCCCCGTCAATCGGGATTCACGATCGCGAAGCGCCTCGAAGAGGGGGTTGGACGCGTCACTCCAGATCGCTCCGAAAGGACGATCCCGGACGTTTCCGGGGCTGTATCCCTGCCAAAACTGGGTGAGATGAACGTTGCCGACGGGATCGACGTCGGCGATCCGCTCGCCGGCCGGATCCCCGCCGTTCCGTTCGAGATAGGTTCGGATCCGTGCTGCGGTCTCGGATCCGAGTTCGCGGCGGGCGTACTCGACCAGATACGCCGCGTCGGCGTAGTTGCCTACGAGCAGGGTCTCTATCTCCTCGCCGTTGGCGTGGTACTGTCGGGTGAGATCGCAGAGTCGGCGGACCGCATCACGCTTTTTCGCCGGCGAAAGGTCGGCGTCGACGATTTCCTTGCCGCGGCCGCCATAATCGAGGTGATAAAAGCAGAATCGGTCGACGCCGACGTCGGTCAACAGATCGATCACGCCCTCAAGATCGGCGGCGTTGCGGTCGGTGATCGTGTAGCGAAGCCCCGTCTTCAACCCGGCATCGAGACAGGCTTCGATCCCACGGATCGCGGCGTCGAAGGCGCCCTCCTTGCCGCGGAACGCGTCGTTTCGCTCGCGGAGTCCGTCGACGGAGATGCCGGCGTACTGGAGACCGGCGTCCCGAAGCGTCGCGGCCGCCTCCTCGGTGAGGAGCGTCCCGTTCGTCGAAAGGACCGGTCGAAGTCCACGATCGGCGGCGTGTTCGACGAGTTCCGGTAGATCGTCGCGAACGAGCGGCTCGCCGCCGGAGAACAACACGACCGGAACGTCGAAGGCCGCCAGCTGATCGAGGAGCGCCTTCCCCTCCGCAGTCGAGAGTTCACCGGGAGCGCCGTCGGTGTCCGCGGAGGCGTAACAGTGATCACAATACAGGTTACATCGCTTGGTCGTGTTCCAGACGACGACCGGCCGGAGCTGTTTGCGTTCGGTGATCTGAGGCACCTCGGAGTCGTCCGCGGCGTCGTAGCGGAGCCCGTCACTTTCGGCGTCGAGACCACAAAGCAGTTTGCTGATCGAGATCATTCGGGGTGGCCCCCGACGTTCGGCGTCCCTTCCGTCTCCTCGTAGACACGGGATTCAACCCCTGGTTCGCCCCCGGACTCAGTCCCGTCTTCATCCGCCGTTCCGTCCTCGCCGAGCGTGTCCGTCGAGTATCGATGCATCTCGTCGGCCGGGCATATCCACAGGTCGCGTGCGTACCACGCGAACAGCTTACTTGCCTCCTGGCGAGCGACGTCCGGTGAAGGGGCAGCGATCGTCCCGACGTGCTCGAGGGGGTCGTCGACCGCTTCACGGACGAACACCTCCCATCGACGCTCCGTCGTCGCCCTGGGACTCGCCTCCGACGATCGGGTCGCTTTCTCGACCATGGCAGGCGTTTGCGGGCACGCGTAAATCGAATTTCGGTCACTTTCACTCGGTGACAATACGATACGAACATGTTCGCCCAAGGACCAAAGGGGATCGCGACGACAGTCCCGGTCTGGGAATGTTCGAGGACATCGACACCGGTCGGCGGCCAGTGGTACTCATCTGGGAAGTCACCCAGGCATGTGAACTCGCCTGCCGACACTGTCGGGCCGACGCGCGGCCCGCTCGGCATCCCGACGAACTCTCGACCGCGGAGGGGAAGGCACTCCTTGAGGACGCCGCGTCCTTCGGAGAGGGACAGCTCGTCGTGCTCTCGGGGGGTGATCCCCTTGCTCGCGAGGACCTCCTTGAGTTGATCTCCTACGGCACCGATCTCGGTCTCCGAATGACGATTACGCCGAGCGGCACCCGATCGCTAACTCCCGAACGGGTCGAGGAGCTGTCGAACGCCGGGATCGAACGGATGGCGGTGAGCCTCGATGGCGCCACACGGGAGAGTCACGACGCGTTCCGTGGCGAGGCGAGTTTCGCGGACACGGTCGCTGCCGCGGAGGCCGCCGCCGCGGAGGGGCTTCCGCTGCAGATCAACACGACGGTCTGTGCGGACACGGTCGGCGAGTTGCCGGCGATCCGCGAGCGCGTTCGCGATCTGGGTGCAGTTCTCTGGAGCGTCTTTTTCCTCGTGCCCGTCGGTCGAGGACGCGTGCTCGATCCGATCGCTCCCGAGCGCGCCGAGGCGGTGATGGAGTGGCTCGGCGAGGTCGCACGCGAGGAGCGGTTCGGCGTGAAGACGACGGAGGCACCGTTCTTCCGGCGCGTCGAGTTGCAGTCCGGCGAGAATACGACCGCTCCTCGTCGGCGCGCCGGTATCACCGCGGGTCGCGGATTCGCGTTCGTGAGCCACACCGGCGAGGTGTATCCATCCGGGTTCCTCCCCGAGTCCGCCGGCAACGTCCGGGACCGATCGGTGGTCGACGTCTATCGGAACGCCGACCTCTTCGAGTCGCTTCGTGATCCGGACGCCTACCGGGGGAAATGTGGCGCCTGCGAGTTCCGACAAGTCTGTGGCGGAAGTCGATCGCGAGCGTACGCGATGACCGGCGACCCGCTGGAGAGCGATCCGCTTTGCCCCTACGTTCCGGAGGGATACGACGGACCGCTCCCGGAAACGATCGCGTCACCGGAGGGGACGCCCGAATCAGCAGACTGAACGGAGTCTCGAAATCCAGTCGCCTCCGGTCATTCGATCGGTTCGATCACCTCAGTTATCTCCGTTGGCTCAGTCTGCTCGATCACCTCAATGCCTCGATCGGCTCGGTTGACTCGATCGGTCCAGCGTTGTCGACTCGCTCTGCCGCTGGACGAATACGTTCGGGGTAACTGTCGGGGAGCGGCGGCCCCCAACGATCGACATGCGCTCGCTACGGTTCACCACGCAGCTGACCGCGACGGTCATCGTCACCTATCTGCTGTTCGCGCTGGGAGCGATGACGGCGGCAGCGGGGGGATCGACGCCGCTCGCGTGGGGACACTACATCGCGGCCGCGGCGGGATGGCTGTTCGTGGCCGTCACCGCGGTCCGGTCGTCCCTCGAGAGCCACGATCGCGGGGTGACTGCGGGACTCATCGCGGCGACTCTGTTCTACCTGGGACAGGGATTGGCCGGACTCTTCGGACGGATCCGTGGCGCAAGCGACGTCGGGGAGTTCCATCTGTTCGGTGCAATCCTCGTCTTCGGAGTGCTTTTGCTCTCGCTGGTTCGCCACCTCGATCGGGAGGTGGCTGGTACCGGGTCCGGAGCATCGAGGGGCACAGGAGCATCGAAGGGAAAAGGAGCAACGAGAGATTCAGAGCCACACGTTCCCGATGACGGTCAGAATGGCGATGCCGGAACGGATGGATTCGAAGATGCCGATCCGGAAAGCGGCGTCCCCGATCGGAGCGTCCCACGTGGCCGCATCCACGATCGAATCCGATCCTATGTTGCGTTGACCAAGCCGCGTTTGATGTGGTTGCTGTGTCTACTCGCGCTCGCGGGAATGGCTCTCGCCCGGATCGCGGCACCGACATCGAGTGGAGGCGCGATCACCGGGACGGGGGCGGCGGCCACGACCGTCACCCTCGACGGCGTTACGGTCCTCGCGACGCTCACGGGAGGCGTGTTGGCGATCGGCGCGTCGGGCACGTTCAACCACGTGTTCGAACGTGACCGCGACCGACGGATGGAACGAACCGCGGACCGACCGATCGCCACGGCGCAGGTACCCGTCCGGCGGGCCACGGCGTTCGGGATCGGCTTGACCATCCTCTCGCTGTCGGTACTTTGGACGTACGTGACCCCGCTTTCGACCCTGTTGACCGCGGTAGCCATCATCTACTACGCCGTCGTCTACACGGTCATGTTGAAACCGAACACGCGCTGGAACACGGCCATCGGCGGCGGATCAGGTGCGCTACCGGCGCTCATCGGCTGGACGGCCGTGACCGGATCGATCGGACTCCCGGCGATCATGCTCACCGTGCTCGTGGTGGCGTGGACGCCGGCGCATTTTTATAACCTCGCCATCGCCTACCGCGAGGACTACGCCGCCGGCGGCTATCCGATGTTGCCCGTCGTCGAGGGCGTCTCGGCCACTCGACGGCGGACGTGTTACTGGCTCGGTGGAACGCTCGTCGTGACCGTTCTCCTCGGCGTCGTCGCCGATCTGGGCGTCCTCTATGCGGTCGTCACCACCGTCGCCGCAACCGTCTTCCTGCGTTCGATCGTCCGCCAGTACGAACTGGGAACGGATCGCGCGGCCTACCGAACGTTTCACGCCTCGAACGCATATCTGGGTGCCGTTCTGGCGGCCGTCCTTCTCGAAGCGCTACTCGTCTGAGACGCCTGCAGGCGTGTGGTTGCATGCAGGTCTGCAGGTCCGGTACGCCGGGTGCGGCAGACGGGATTCAAAAAAATGCGTGTCAAGCGTCAAGCGCGTGTCGAGCGTCGATCGCCGTCGGGACGTGTCCATCGACGCCCGGTCGTCCTCTGGCGTGTTCGAGGGAGGACCCTACGCGGACACGGGCGTTCGTATGTATCGACGGAGCGTCTCCCCGTTCTCGTCGCGCAACTCCACGACGAACTGTTCGCCCGTCGTCGAATCGGTGAGTTCCTCACGGCGTAACTCGAAGGCGTACGGTGGTTCCTCAAGGGTCCGAAGGGTCTCGCCGCCCGATCGGACCACGACGTGGTCCGTCCCCTCGACGTTCTCGAGGTGACACGAGATCGTCTCGGCATCGGCACCGGTCTCACAGATGACGTCGGCGCCGGCGTCCGGACTCTCGTCGCCGGCGAGCGGACTCGAGTACTCAAGGGCCATGACGCCGGGGGAGAACGTGCCGAGTACGACCACCACGAGCAGGAACGTGGCGAAGTTCAGCTTCGAGGCGTGTTTCGCGAGCGTACGCACTGCGGGATGGGTCGCGGTGCGTCGCAGCCGGATCGATCCGGGCACGACGACGAGATGGGTGAACGGGCCCCACGCGATGACCGCAAAGCCATAGGCCATCGCATACGAGAGGAATCCCCAGTCGGGACGATACGACAACAGGACGCTCGATCCGGTCCACAGGAAGAACCCGAAGACGACGAGCGTCCCGCTTTTTAACCAGCGCCAGGTCGGCGTGTTCAGATAGTAGACGCTCAACAGGTCGCGCCAGGCTCGCCTCACGGCGCGGCCGATGGCGGCTGCCGGATTCGAAACGAATGGTGTCTGTGACATCGTGGTGTGCGTGGTTTGGCGACGTGGGTCAGTGGTGTGTTGATGGGTCGGTGGCGTGGGTCGGGGGCAGGTCGACGACGTGGAATGGCGGTAGGGGTCGACGACGATCCGAGATCGAAGCGATCGATCGACGCTAGGCGCCGATCGACCACAGCTGAGTGAGCAGATACCAGTTGAGAACGTAGGAGGCGATGAAGACGGCCATAAAGACCAGACAGAGGACGAACGTCCCGCGGACTTCGACGACGTGGACGGAACCACCGTCGGGTGCGAGCCCGCCCTCGGAGTGCAGTTCCGTCAGGTTACGATCCGAGTTGTCCGCGCCGAAAAGCAGCGATCCGACCGTCACGAGGACGAATAGCGTGCCGGAGACGATCGCCAGGAGCGCGAAGACGCCGAAGATGACGAAAAGCGGCGCGGCCGCAGAGAGGTTGAACGACGTCCCGGGGATGTTCTCGACGACCGCGGCGGTTCGGCGTGGAACGCCGTAGAGAATACCCGCATACATCAACATGAGCGTGGCGACGCTCATCGTTCCGGCGTAGGCGTACGGGACGAGCGAGGCGAGCCGATCGGAGACGAAATCGCGCCGGAACATCGTCTTCACCGCAAAGAGCACGAGCCCCATGAACGTCAGCGTCGTCCCGAGTGCGACGGTCGCATGGAAGTGGCCGACGGTCGCGAGGGTGTTGTGCCAGGTCATGTTGACCTGCATTTGACCCATCACGACGCCCGTGATCCCGCCGAGGAATCCGAACAGGATGATGCTGAAGATCGTCGCGGAGAAGGCGGGAGTACGCCAGGGAGCGGAGGTGAGCCAGCCGAAGAGGCCGCCGCCGAGGCCACGCTGTCGACGACCAGCCTCGAGACCCGCAGGGATGGCGAACGCGTGGATCATGCTCGCGAAGGCGGCACCGTAGAAGGCGTAGGACGTGTTCCAGATCCGCCAGCCAACCGAGAGGCCGGGATCGACCATCAGGTGGTGGGCGGCGCCCAGGTTGATAAAGAAGAGATAGAGGATGAACGCCGACCGAGAGACCTTCTCGGAGACGACGACCGCGCCGCCGATGACGTGAGTGAGGAAATACCAAACCGTGATCATCGCCAGCAGATTGATCTGCTGGGCACCGTGGCCGACGATCCAGTAGAGCTGTCGGTAGATCCCGACGCTCACGCTGTCTATCAGCCCCACGCGCCAGACGAGCGCGTATCCGAACGCCGCGATCCCGCCGAGGATCGCCTCCACGGCGATGATCGAGGTTATGAACGCGCCGAAGGCGACGAGCGGGAGCGTCCCCGTCTCGCCGAGCCGTTTCTCCTGCCAGATGGAAACGAAAAACGGCAGGGCAGCGACCGTGGCACCAAGTAGGAAGACGATCGCAGTCGCGTAGAACCACGGCGAGACCGGAAGTGGAACGTACGCGGTCAAAAGCGGCGCCTGTTCGGGCGCGCTCGTGAACCAGATCGAGAGGTTCACGCCGACCGCACCCGCGACCATGATCGCCCAGCCTGCCTTGGCGATTCCGGTGAACGGGAGCCGGCGCCCCAGCACCATCGGGCCGCCGACGTAGAGGATGGCGATCTCCATGAATACCATCCAGAAGATGAGCAGGTTCCACGCGTGCAGACTCAAGTGCGTGTAGAACTGGCCGGGAGCGAGCAGGCCGATCACCTCCCAGCGCGTCGATGCCACCGTGAACGCGAAGCTCCCGCCGACGATCAACGCGATCACGGCGGTGATGGCGAACAGCTTCACGTGGTTTTCGACCGATCGATGAACGTCAAGGCCGGTGACCGAACAGCTCCGGAACCCATCCGCGTCGTAATCGTTCTCGAAGAGCGCGCGTAGGCGTGCGTACATCGTCACGGTTCCTCCACGATCAGGGTCCCGTGCATCGTCCGGTGGCCCTCGCCGCAGAACTCGTTGCAGATGACGTGATAGGTGCCGGGTTCATCGAACGTCATCGGAACGATCCACTCGTTACCGGGGAACACCTGGAGATTGATCTGCTTGCTCAGGGTCTCCTCGGGTCGGATCGAGAATCCGTGTTGGACGTCATAGGCTCCGAGATGGATGTCGTACTCCGTGCCGGCCTCCAGAACCACCGGAAGGCCGTCCCAGTTGAACCGCATCGCGCCGATGTAGACGGAGTCGTTGGGGGGAACGATCCCCTCGTCGGTCTCGGCTGCGGCCTCCTTGTACTCCTGGACACGATCGCGGTAGGCACCCGGATCGACGTCGTAGGTCTTCCCGACCGGGTTCTGGTCGCCAAAGCGTGTGAACCCGCTCATCCAGCCGAAGATCACGAGCGACCACGCGCCAGCGATCCCAAGCCAGATCGTTTCGCGTCTGTTCACGGGTTCGTCCCACCAGTTGCCGTCGGGCGGATCCATGGGTGCGGTCATTCGTGATCACCTCACGGGTAGCGACAGGACATCGAGGATCCCCCAGCCGACGTAGGCGACGAGAAAGAAGACGAACGCCGCCGCCGCTAGCAGCCAGATGCGATCGTACAGTTGTTGCATGAACGGGATCGTCGACTCTTGAGGATCATTCGTACTCATGTGGCGTTCACAGCGGACGTTACGGTCGAAAGGCACTGGTGATTATCGCGCACATGTTCGCTTCGGGGGGACGGCGGCGTGTTACGGAAAATTCGAGACGAAAGCCTCGCGCTTTAGCGCGGGGAGGATGTCAAATCGGACCGTCCGGGTCCTGCGAGTCGGCATGTCCGTTCGAACTACCCGAGTCGGTATCCACGTTCGTCGCCGTCGAGTCCGTATCCACGATCGGCCGTCCTGAATTGCCAACGACGATGAGGCTACTCGCCGCCATCGCGAGGGCGGCGAAAAGCGGATTCAACAGCCCCGCGACGGCAAGCGGGATCGCGACTGCATTGTACACGAGTGCCCAGCCGACGTTGTGTCGGATCCGCCGGCGAGTCCCACGCGCCAGATCGAAGACGGTCGCGAGCGCGGACAGTCGTCCATCAAGAAGCGTCACGTCCGCGGCGTCGACCGCCCGAGCAGTCCCATCGCCCATCGCGATCCCGAGATCGGCGGCCGCGAGCGCCGGCGCGTCGTTGGTTCCATCACCAACCATCACCGTCGTGCCGGTCGCCGAGAGACGTCTGACCGTCTCAGCCTTACCGTCGGGGGGAACACCGGCGAAGACACGGTCGACGGCGGGGTGATCGCGGAAGCGTTCCGCGCTCTCGCCGTCGTCGCCGGTGAGAACGCACACCTCGCAATCGGCGAACGACGCGATCGTCTCGCGCCATGCCGCCCGCTCGCGATCCTCAAGCACGACGACACCGCGAGTCGCGTCGTCCCATCCCACGACGACCGGCAGCGCTCCGCGGCTGTCAGCGCGCTCGATCCGATCGCGAAGGTGATCGGGGACGTCGTCACGGGGATTCGATCGACCGCCATCCGTACGTGCGAACTCGGAGGTCGCCATCTCGCAGGCCACGAGCTCCGGCGTGCCGACGACGACTCGATCGCCCTCGACGATCCCCGACACGCCCGCACCCGGATGCCTGGTGAATCCGTCGACTGCGGGGAGGTGCCTGTCGATCCCATCCTCGTTGGATCTCCAATCCCGGTCCTGGAAGGCCGAAAGCAGCGCGTCGGCGATCGGGTGGTCCGCGAGTCGCTCGACCGCGGCCGCGCGGGAGAGGGTCTCTGCGGGGCCGTGCGTCCCGGAGACGTGCAGTTCGCCGGCGGTAAGCGTCCCGGTCTTGTCGAAGACGACGACATCCGCCTCGGGCGCGGTCTCGAAGAGCGCGTCGTTGGTGACGACGATCCCACGATCGAGGGCATCGCGAAGTCCGCCGGAGACCGCGAGCGGCGTCGCAAGTCCCATGGCACACGGACACGAGACGACGAGAACGGTCAATCCGGAAAGAAGCGCGGTGGCGACGTCTGCCCCCATCCACAACCGCCCCAGGGACACGCCGATTCCAAGCGTCAACACCACGGGGACGAAGACCGTCGCGAGCGCGTCCGCGAATCGCTGGACGCCCGGCGCTTCGCTTTGGATCTCCCACAACGCCGTCGCGATCCGGTCCGTGGTGCTTTCGGCATCCTCACCGACTTCGAGGACGATGGCCTCGTCCATCACGGTCGCACCGCCGATGACCGTATCGTCCGGGCGCTTCGGTACCGGAAGCGACTCGCCGGTGAGCACGGACTCGTCCACGTCCGCGATCCCCTCCTTGACGGTTCCATCGAGGGGAACTCGTTCACCGGGCGAGACGAGCAGCCGATCGCCGGGAGCCACCTCGTCGACGTCAACGGCCTCTCGACCGTCCGTCGTGAGCCGTGTCGCCTCGCGCGTTCGTGCGGCAGTGACCGCCGAGAGGCGATCCGTCGCGGCCGATCGGATCCGGTCCTCGTAGTGTCTGCCCACGGTCACGACGAGGATCACGGCGACACTCACGTCGTAATAGAGGTGAGTGCTGCCGGTCGCCAGGGCGACCGTGCTGTAGGCGAACGCCGAAAGCGCCGCGACGGAGACGAGGAGATCCATGTTTGGCCGGCGGGTCCGGACGCCGACCCACGCGCTCCGAAGGACGGGACGACCGGTATAGAAGACGACGACCGCACTCATCAGCCCGATAAGCGCCAACGGGAGGTAGATCCCGACCGGGGTCGTCGTATCGACGTCGAGGATCCCGGTTTCGATGCCGACGTAGCTGGGATACAGATAAAACAGGTACCACGGCATGATCAGCATCGCGAAAAAGCCACCCACGACAAGCCGCTGGAGCGTATCACTTCGGCGCGCGTGCGACGGCCCTCGATCGATTCCCTTGGCCTCATCTCCGTCACGAAACCGAAGGGAATAGCCGTAACCGGAGAGTCGATCCGGGAGTTCCGTCTCTTCGATCCGATCGGGATCGTAGATGACCCGGGCCGTCCCCGTCCCGTAGTTGGCGTCAACGGCGTGGACGCCCTCGCATTCCTCGCCACGGATCCCGAGGAACGCCTCACAGGTCGTACAGTGCATGCCCTCGACGGCAAGGAACTCTCGGGACGCGTCCTCGGGGAACTCGTCGGGGGCGGATCGATCACGTTCCGCCTCCTCTTTCTCGAGCCCACCCTCGCGGAGTCGCTCGACATCGACGTCCCGATCGGCGACCTCCGAAAGCGCCGTCGACACCTCCAGACAGCCGCGACAGCAGAACATCCCGTCGACGTCGGGAGCCTCGATCGGCGGCACCGGCGTCGGCAACTCACAGAGATCGCAGATTCCCATTACGTGATCGTTTGGTGGCGATACCCGAATGGATGGCCGCGAACGTGTTCGGCTGCGGGGATCCGGAGAAACCGCCGTTTCCCAAAGCGATCAAAGCGGAAGCGCGATGGCCGCCTGTGCCAGCCCGGCGAGCATTAGGACGATGCCGGCGACGCGTCGAACCGTTTCGGCGTGGGCGGCGACGCGTTCCGCGAACAGGTCGTAGCCGACTCCCGTCGCGACCGTGACGACGAGCACGAGCATGCCGAAGCTTCCGCCGTAGGCGCCCAGCACCACCACGGTTCCGGCCGGTCCGAACGTCAGCGATCGAACCGCGACCGCGAGGAAAAGCGGGAGTACGCAGGCGGTCGCGGCCAGCGCATACACCGCTCCGAAGCCGAGAAATCCGAGGATGCTCGAACGACGCTCCGGCAGGGAAACGTGAAGCGATCCCGTTCGATCCGTGAGAACGGCCACGCCAAGGAGAGCCACGAGCACCCCCGTCAGAAGTTCGATCGACGGCAGGGCGCGCTCAAGGAGATCGCCCGCGACTACCGCAACCAACGAAAGGACGAGGAAGCTGCCGAGCGAACCGATCGCCGCCGCCAGTCCGCGGACGACGACGCCGAAAAGCGGCGGTCGACTCTCGCCGATCGTTGCAGCATAATAGCCGACGTATCCCGGAAGCAGAGCGTACGCACAGGGGGCAAAGAACGTCGCTGCACCCGCCCCGACCGCGAACGCGGCCGTCCCGGTAGCGCCAAAAACCATCGGGTATCACCGCCTCGCATCGCGGATCCGCGCTTCGATCGTCGACGCCTCGATCGCCCCGCGATGGCTCCAAGTGATCCGGTTTTCGGCGTCGATGACGAACGAGTAGGGTACCCCCGAGGCGTCGAGACGTTCGGTCAGAACCAACTCGTCATCGATTCCGACCGTCCAGGCGCCGTCATTACGGTCCCACCAGTCCACGACGTCCGCGCGGGCGGTCGTGTTCCCGATCGGTTCGTTCGTCACCGACGCGAACTGTATCTCCTCGCCGAACGTCCCGTGAACCGAGGCGATCCGTGGCATCATCGATCGGCACACCGAACACCACGTGGCGAAGACCTCGAGGTACGTCACGCGTCCTGGTTCGGGGACGAAGGTCGTTCCACTCTCGCTTCCGGGGGCATCGAGGGTCTCGATCTCGACCGGCTCGATCGACGTCGCGTCGTCGCGTCCGGCCCCCGTGGCAACGAGTGCGCCGCCTCCCGCAACGAACAGGCTTGCACCCCCGATGAGGACCTCACGACGACGCATCGGCATCGTGGATCACGCCTCCACGACGGTTCGAACGTCCTCGATGACGGTGCTGGGATTCGGCGGCCCGCCGTTGTACGCACGCTCGACGATCCCCTCGTCGTTGACGAGCAGAATCAGCGAGGCGTGCTGGAAGTGACGATCGTGGCCGTCGTGATCGCCGTCATCGTCGGAACGTCCGTCGTCGGCGGCCCCTTCGCCGTCGCCGTTCATTTCGTCGCTGTTTACGTTCATTTCGCCGCCGTCCATCCCCCCGCCCTCGAAGGCGACGCCGAAGGTATCCTCGACGACCTCCTCCGCGGTTTCCGGGGTTTCCGGGCGAAGGAAATACCAGTTTCCGACCTCGAAGTCGACGCCCATGTCCCGTCCGTAGGACTCCAGAACGTCGGCGGTGTCGTGTTCGGGATCGAAGGTCATTGCCTGGAAGGTGATCTCGCCGTCGTATCCCTCCTCGATCGCGTCACCCTGTACCCGGCGAAGGGTAGCCGTTAATCCCGGACAGACGGTCGTACAACTCGTGTAGATAAACGTGAGCATGGTGTGACGCTCGCCGACGAACTCCGTCGTGGTCACCTCCCGATCGTGAAGCGGCGCCGGAACGGTCGCCGTCGGTAGCTCATCGCCATAGGTGGGAAACGGGAGATCGACATCCTCCAGGCGATCGTGGTTCTCCGGCGGGAGGAGCGTCGTGCCGTCAGCCCGCTGGCCCATCACGCGCGAACAGCCCGCAACGGAGGCAGCCATCGCCGTCGCTCCCGCCGCCTTCAGTACGCTACGTCTGTCGTATGTGGTGTTGGTCCTCGTCATATCGATTGCCTCAGTTGCCTCAGTTCGTGGTTCGCACGTGCGTTCGATCCCATGGGTCGGAGCTCACGAGTCCCCGTCGCGGTCCGCGACGGCCGCCCGCGTCTCCTCGTTGAACAGTTCGATCGCGTTGGCGACCTGTGACGGCAACTCCTCGGAGGGGGCCGCCATCGCGGGCTGTGTCTCAAGGTCGGGCCAACCGACCACGACCCGTCCGACGTTTCCGGCCACCTCGTGGGAGACACAGACCTGCTGGGTGTCCACGTAGTCGTATATCCCCTCCCGATCGAAGGTGTGCTTATAGCTGGCTCCCGGCCCCGTCAGATAGTCGCTCTCCCAGGCCTCGGCGCCCTCCGGCATTCGGTGCGGTGGGTGGTTCTCACGATGGTAGGCGGTCACGTCGTGTCGTCCGGTCTCGACGAACCACTCCACGGTCGTCCCAGGTTCGACGTGAACGATCTGGGGTTCGAATTCGGGGAACGGCTCAGATATGATGGTGATCCGGAACTCCGCAGCCGGCGTGCCAAGCTCCCCCGCATCCTCCGGCGGCGAGTCTCGCTCGGTGCCGGTGACACCGAGACAGCCACCGAGACCGACCGCTGTGGCAGCCACAGCCGATCGGAGCATGTCACGTCGAGTGAGTCGTTGAGTCATGGATTCATGTCACGCCGAGTGAGTCGTTGAGCACGTACCGATCCGTGGTATGGACGGAGCGGACGTCTCCGGTCGGTTCGTCTCGTCGATCGGTCAACTGGACGAGGATCGATTCCGGAACCGGTGATCAGGGGTTCGGGTTGTAGATCTCCGGTTCGGGTTCGCCCTCGACCTCGATGACGCCGAGCATTCCCTTGTGGACGACGCGACTGAGCGCGTGGTCGACGACCTTGATCGGGCCGGGAACCGGCGTGTCGATCTCGGCGGCCGCGACCGTTCCGGGTCCGACCGGAGCGGTCTCGACGTACCGGTCCGGATCGGAGACGAGGTCGCCATCGCGGTAGAACGTCTCCCAGACGTTTCCGATGCCGTGCCAGGAGCTCGTGAGGTTTGGACCGCCGTTGCTGTAGAAGATCCGGACGCGGTCGCCCTTGTCGACGGTGACGGGACCGTATCCGTTCCCCGTGAACGCGTACGCCTCACCGTTGAGACAAACGTAGGTGGGATTCTCGTTTTTCATCGCGTCGAAGTCGAATTCGTGGTGACCCGGTTCGCCGGGAGCCCCGTTCGTGTACAACTCGTGTTGGCCGAAGTAGAGTTCGCGGTCGACTTCGGGGAGTCCTGCCTCCGGCTCCACCAGGATCGCTCCGAACATTCCCGCGCTGATGTGTTGATCCATGTTCGGGACCGCACAGTGATAGATGTGGACGCCGGGGTACATCGCCTTGAACTGGATCTCCGCAGTTTCACCGGGTCCGATCGTCGTGTCGTCAGCGCCGCCGCCGGGCCCGTAAACCGCATGGAAATCGATGTTGTGCGGCATCGTGTTGTTCTCGTTGCTCGTCAAGCGGAGCGTCACGGTGTCGCCGCGACGCACACGGACCATCGGACCGGGAACCCGATCCTCGAAAGTCATGTACTTGAACGTGACGCCGGGTTCGATCTCGGCGATGCGTTCGGTCGTCTCCAGTTCGACCTCGTGGTGGCGTGGAGCGTTCCAGTCGACGGGGTCGGGAAGCTCGGTCGGATCGGCCGCGATCCGGTCGAGATCGACCGACTGGGCTTCAGCGAGTGCGGCTTCAGTCGCCTCGGGAGCGGCCGCCTCAACGTTCGCGTCTTCCGACTGCGGGGCACCGAGACAGCCCGCCGTCAATACCGCCGCGCCGGCGCCGGCTGCTTTCATGAACGTCCGTCGTGGGATGTTGGGAGTCTTGGACATTGGATCTCTCTAGGTAAGCAAATGTGTGGTACATACATCAAACAGCAACGGTATTCCGATTTTCTGGGGACGACAATCGAACATGTATGCACTGGAGTATATAAATGGGGAAAATGATCCAAGATCGGGGTGATCGATCGCACGGATCGAGAACCGATCGGAGCCGAAATGACTGTGAGGTCCGACCGCGATTTGGTCGGGGGATCTCGGCCGAGATATGATCGCGAGATTCGGACGCGATCCGATCGTGGGATCGGAATGACGCGTTCATGAGATCGGGACAACGCGTAGATCCATCGCGGACGGACACACGCGGGCGAGTGCCCTCTCGCCGACGCGTTAGAAACGCCTTTACCTCATGGGTACGCACCCCCAAACGGTATGAGTCAGTCGCACAATCGGGGCCTCATCGAGGACTTCGGCCGCTGGCGGGAGTTCCGCGCGGGGATGTGGGCCTGGATCTTTCACAAGTTCACCGGGTGGGTGCTTGTGGGCTACCTGTTTACCCACATCGCCGTCTTGAGCACCGCCATTCCCGCATCCGGTGCGGAACAAGCAGTTTTGCAGGCGGGTGACGACGTCTACACGCAGACGATCGTCACCCTCGAGGAACTGCTTTTGGTCCGCATTCTCGAGGTCGGCCTCCTTGCAGTTGCCGTGTTCCACATCCTCAACGGAACGCGTCTGCTGTTCGTCGATCTCGGCGTCGGATTGGAATCACAGGACAAGAGCTTCTACGCGTCGTTGATCCTGACCGGCCTCATCACGGTCGCGTCAGTACCGACGTTCGTCGGGGGGGCGCTCTAGAATGGCCGAGCGCTACTCCTCGTTCACGCCCGGAGGAACCATGTGGCTCCTCCAGCGGGTCACGGCCGCGTTCCTCATCGTCGTATTGGCGTTCCACTTCTTCCTGCTTCACTTCGTCAACCACGCCGACGAGGTGTCGTTCCTGGCGAGTTCCGTCCGCATGGAGACGGTGAGCTACTACTCGCTCATGGTGTTGTTCCTGATGACAGCGACGTTCCACGGCGTCAACGGCGTCTACAACGCGCTCATCAATCAGGGATTGACCGGACGCAAAAAACAGGTCATCAAGGCCACGTTGCTCCTCGCGAGCATCATCCTCATCGTTCAAGGCATCCGCACTGCCAACGCCTGGGCGGGGGGATTCCCGCTGTAATCGGAACGTAACCATGAGTACACAACTTCCACAGCAATCCGACGCGGAAGCCGAGGTCGAATCGGACGCGGAGGGGGAACCCTCGAAAGGGGACATCCGCCGCGAGGAGAAACGGCAACGAGCGGCCGACAAAGAGGCGGAACGGCAGGCCGAAGAGGCCGAAAAGCCGGCCGCCGGCGAGAACACGCGCGAGCTCCTCGTCTTCCGGTTCGATCCGGAGGTGGAGGGCAAACAGGAGCCGCGATTCGACGAGTTCCACGTTCCCTTCGAGAAGGGGATGACCGTCCTCGACGCGCTGATCTACGCGCGCGATCACTACGACTCGTCGTTGACCTTCCGCCACTCGTGTCGACAGGCGGTTTGCGGATCCGATGCGATGTTCGTCAACGGCCAGCAGCGACTGGCCTGTAAGACACAGATTTCGGATCTCTCGAATCCGGTCCGCATCGAACCGCTCCCGCACGCGGACGTTCGCAAGGACCTGGTCGTGGACATGCAACACTTCTACGACCAGATGGACGCCGTCGAGCCGTATTTCGACGCCGACGAGCTGCCCGACGACGAGTTGGCCGAACAGCGCCAGAGCCGGGAAAACCGTGAGAAGGTGAAAATGTCGACGCGGTGTATCTGGTGTGGCGCCTGCATGTCGTCGTGTAACATCGCTGCCAGCGATAACGAGTATCTCGGGCCGGCCGCGATCAACAAGGCATATCGGTTCGCGATGGACGAACGGGAAGGAGAAGACCGCATGCAGGAGCGTCTCGAGATCATCGAACAGGAACACGGCGTCTGGCGGTGTCAGACCCAGTTCTCCTGTACCGAGGTGTGCCCGAAGGACATTCCACTCACCGAGCACATCCAGGAGCTGAAACGGGAAGCGGTAAAGAACAACCTCAAATTCTGGTGACTCGAACGTGAGCCAGCACACACAGACTACCCAACCCATGTACGAATACGACGTGATCGTGGTCGGCGCGGGCGGTGCCGGACTCAGAGCGGCCATCGCGGCCCAAGAATCCGGCGCCGACGTGGCGATCGTCTCGAAGCTCCATCCGGTTCGGTCACACACCGGCGCCGCGGAGGGCGGCATCAACGCAGCCATTCGCGACGGCGACTCCTGGGAGGATCACGCCTACGACACGATGAAGGGGTCCGATTACCTGGGCGATGCGCCCGCGATCGAGACCCTCTGTCAGGAGAGTCCAAAGGAGACGATAAAGCTCGAACACTGGGGGATGGCCTTTTCTCGTGAGGAGGACGGCACCGTCTCCCAGCGTCCCTTCGGTGGTCTCTCGTTCCCGCGAACGACCTATGCGGGCGCGGAGACCGGCCACCAACTGTTGCACACGATGTACGAGCAGGTGGTCAAACGGGGGATCGAGGTTTACGACGAGTGGCACGTGATGGATCTCGCGGTCACGGACGAACCCGACCCCGAGGACCGATCCTGTCACGGCGTCGTGGGCTACGATCTCCAGAGCGGCGAGATTGCCGGCTTCCGCGCAAACGACGGCGTCATCATGGCGACCGGCGGAATGGGACAGGTCTACGACCACACGACCAACGCGGTCGCAAACACCGGCGACGGGGTGGCGATGGCCTACCGCGCGGGCGTTCCCATGGAGGACATGGAGTTCATCCAGTTCCACCCGACGACGCTTCCGTCCACGGGCGTGCTCATTTCCGAGGGTGTCCGCGGCGAGGGAGGCATCCTCTACAACGAGGAGGGTGAGCGGTTCATGTTCGAACGCGGCTACGCCAACAACGACGGCGAACTCGCGAGCCGGGACGTCGTCTCCCGCGCGGAGCTGACCGAGGTCAACGAGGGACGCGGCATCGAGGACGAGTACGTCCATCTCGATATGCGCCATCTCGGCGAGGAGCGTATCCTCGATCGCCTCGAGAACATCCTCCATCTGGCCGAGGACTTCGAGGGCGTCGACGGGCTCGAGGAGCCGATGCCGGTAAAGCCCGGACAGCACTACGCGATGGGCGGCATCGAGACGAACGAGTACGGCGAGACGTGCGTCGACGGCCTCTACGCCGCCGGCGAGTGCGCGTGCGCATCCGTCCACGGTGCGAACCGCCTGGGCGGAAACGCGCTCCCCGAACTCATCGTCTTCGGCAAGCTCGCCGGGCGTCACGCCGCCGGCGAGGAGTTCGAGGAGCCGGAGATCGAAACCGGCAGACACGGCGATTACGAGGACGCCGAGTTCGATTCGCCGGTTCCGCTCGGCGAGACAGGATCGGAAACCGACACGACCGCCACCGCGGACGGCGGCGAGTCAGTCACCGACGGCGACGCCGTTCTCGAACGCGCGGTCGAGCGCGAGACCGAGCGCGTCGAGGAACTGCTCGTCGCCGATGGAGTCAACCACGCTGAGATCCGGTCGGCCGTTCAGGACACGATGACCGAGAACGTAAACGTATTCCGCGAGGAGGAGGGCCTCAAGCAGGCGCTTTCCGACCTTCAGGAGGCTCGTGAGCGTTATGAGGACGTCGGCGTCTCGGACCCGTCACGAACGTTCAACACCGATCTCATCCACACGCTTGAGACGCGAAACATCCTCGATATCGCGGAAGCCCTGACGGTCGGCGCACTCGCCCGCAACGAGTTCCGCGGTGCCCACTGGCGAAAGGAGAATCAGATCCGCGACGACGAGAACTGGCTCAAACACACTCTCATCTCCTGGAACGACGGCGAGCCCGAACTGTGGTACCGCCCCGTCGTGCTCGAAGGCGAGGAGAAACGGTACGAGCCGAAAGTTCGCTCCTACTGAGACGAGCGGGATCGGCTACCGCAACCCCGATCCGTTCGCCCGTCGATGGTCGTGTAATCGTGTACTCCGCGAATCGAAGCCGTCGGGTCGTCCGCGAATTGGAGTCGTGCGATCGTCCGTGAATCAGGACCGTATGGTCGGCCATGAATCAGTTTGGATCGCCCCAAATCACCGTGTTCACTACTCACACGCCCCATACGACGTCGATCGAATGATCCGTCCGGGTTCGACCGGACCGTCGACGATCGCGGAGTCGATCCGGCGGGTAAATGGCGGAATATTCCGGTGTAGACGGCTTAGAACTCCGACTATTCGAATATTCGACGATCGTTGAAGAGGGGATTTATTATCGTCGAAGTAGTGAATCACCTATGATGATCGAAACCGAGACCGGCAGGGAGTCCGCAATGACACTCCCACCGGAGTTGCAGTCGCCGCGGGCGAAGCTCGTGTATCTTTACCTTCGAACCAACGAGCGCGCGACGGTTGGCGAAATGGCTACCTCCCTCGGGATGAAGAAGATATCGCTGTACAGCATTCTCAAGACGCTTCGGAAACGCGAATTCGTCCAACAGCGCGGCGAGGAGTATCGCCTGAATTAAAACGACCGATCCGGAACGACGCAAGGTACTCGCCGCAGACCGGAACGTCGCTGTCAACGTCGGGAGAGGGTGTATCAGTCGTTTTTCGGGTGGAGAGTGTATCAGCCAGTATTTCGAGTCGATCGCGCCCGGCGAACGTCCGCACCGTCACGGACGACGTCCTCACAACTCGGACACGCTCGTGGCTCCTCGATCCCGTTGGGCGTGAAAACACGCGCGTACGCCGGGGTGACGAACGCGCCGCAGTTTTGACATTCCGGCATATCATGTGAGGGTGCCACATATTTCGTGATAAATCTTGTGGGGGCAGCGGGATTCCAGCCGGATTCACGATCCTCGAGTGGAATCGATCACGGAATTTTTGCCGCTCGGACGCGAACGCGGCCCGTGGACGCACACCAAACGGAGTTTGCGAACCCGTTCGGGATGGATACCGCCTGTGAGAACTGTCCCGAACTGTGCGACATGCGATCGACCGTGGTACACGGATACGGCGACGTCGCCGCGGATTTTCTCGTGATAGCCGAGTCCCCGGAATCGGGGACGGACGCCGCAGGAACCCCCCTGGCCGGCGAGACAGGCTCGCAGCTCCGATCGATCTTCACGGAACTCGGCTTCATCGATCCGGGAGACGACGAGGATCCGACGGTTCGAAACGCCTTCTTCACCCATCTCACGCGGTGTCACCATCCGGACCGATCGGCAACGGACGAGGAGTTGGCCAGTTGCGAGCCGTTTTTGAACGCGGAGATCCGGATGATCAACCCGCAGATAATCGTCCCGGTGGGCCAGCGGGCACTCGAAGCGCTCGCGATCGAGTACACCACGCGCGCGCCGGACTCCTTCGACGTCGAGTCCGAACATGCCAGCACCGTTCGCGGGCGAGGATTCGAACTGGTCCCGATGTGTGATCCGGCGGCTATCCCCGAGACCGACCGGCGGTCGTTTCTCGAACACTTCAGAGAAAACGTCCTCGATCGGGATTACCGCCAGACGAAGGGCCGGCAGAGTCGGTGACGGGACGGACGTGGGCGAGACCGTGACGTGGATCCGAAACCGGGCGTTAAAGTCGTTGACCATCCCAACAACGATATGACCGTCATCGCCGTGCTTGCCGATCCGCCACGCCAGGGAGTCGGCTATCCCGATCTCGCAGAAACGAGTCCGCTTTCGGAGGCGGAGGCGAGCGAACTGTATGAGGCCGTGTTGCGCGATACGGTTCGCGCCGTCGATCGATCCGGTGGTGATCTCCTCGTGAACTACCCGACCGAGGAGATGCTTCCCGAGCGCGCGCGCGGCGAGGGCTCTCCGGAAGCGGACCTGCGCGCGGTCGTCGCCGACACGCTCGGCGATTTCGAAAGCGTCAGGTTTGAACCCCAGGTCGGCTCGACTGTCAGCGCGCGGGCGGGGAACACGACGACACACCTGCTTCGTGAGGAGGGCGCGCGTTCCGTGGCGGTCGTAACCCCGACGGCCCCGTTCCTCACCCGACAGGTGATCGATGCGGCCGCGATGAAGTTGCGCAGTATGAGTACCGTTCTCGGCCCCTCCTCACGAGGGCGGTGTTATTACGCCGGATTTACCGAGGCGATCGACTTTACCGACGCGTTCGCCGGCTCGAGCGTCCAAACGATCGCGGAGCGGACGCGAGACGTCGGGGGAGACGTCGAATTCATCCGATCGCTACCCACGATCCGAACGGGCAGCGACCTCCTTGACGTCGTCCCGCTACTTCGAGCACGCTTTGCCGCAGAGCGGGTTGTGCCCGAGTACACGGCGACGTTCGTCCATGAACACGGACTGGCGACTCGCGAGGTGGACGGAGATCTCGAACTCGTCCGGGAGTGACCGGCGCCCAGATCCCGACCGAACGGAAAAGCGCTTGAACGAGAGGAGCGTTCGAAGGGAGCGGTTGAAGGGAGAAGTGCTCGGACGAGGGAAGCATTCGAATCGGAGGAATACGAGCGAATTTCGGACGAACATACGAGTGAATTTCGGACGAACATGTCCGGGGAGAGCTCTAGGGTCGAGTGGGCCCGACCGTGATCCATGGCCGGGTTTCCATCACCGTTCGGAAACGACGACGGGGATCTCTTCGACGGAGACGACGAGTTCGTCCCCGATCACCTGCCGAGACCGGGAGCGTTCCTCGAGGGGCACGACGTGTTGACCGGCGAGGAGCATCTCGCGTTCCACGAGGTGACGAAGGAATGTTTCGAGGAACGGAAGGTGTACGACATGACCTTTAACTACAACCTCGCGCGGTTGAATCTCGACACTCGCCACCCGGGAGCGGGCTACCGCTACGCCGAGCAGACCGACGATTCCGCCATCCTGCGCGCCGAGTTCACGCCGACGACGCCGTTTTGTCCACAGACGCACACGCTGACCATTGGATCGTTTCGTGCCTGGAATGGGTTGAGGGATCGCCATGACTACGATCTGGTTCGCGTCCGTGCCGACCGGATGCACCATCAAAGCGAGGCGATCAACGAGCAGTTGGCGGAACTGGAGGAGTTGTATCTGGAGACTGGTGACGTTACCATCGTTCCCGAGGAATCGGACGGTGTCGGCTCGAACCCGATGGAGCGATCGATGCGCGAGGAGGGTCCGAGCCGGGGACCGTCAGGGAACTCGGGGGCACCCTTTTAGGGAGTTACGGCCGCCTCACCCGGACGTATAAACCGGATCCCGGCCAACGTCGAGGTGCGCCGTCGAGAGTCGGACACAGCCACGTCGGCAACACGCCGATGGTGGCCGAGACATCGACGGCAACGAGCTCCCCATGAAGACGTACCCATCCATCCCGCGGATCGAAGACGCCCCCGATCGGCTCCTCAAGGAGGGCCACCTCTGGCTCCTCGAGAAGGTCGACGGGGGGCATCTCCGGTTTCAGCTACGGCCGTCGGGACTGATCCAGTTTGGCGATCGAAACCGGGTGTACAAGGATCCGGACGACATCCCCGATCAGTATCGACACGCCGTCCACCATGTTCGCGAGCATCTCGACCGGGAGGCCCTCCGGACAGCGATCGACGATATCGAGGACGTCGTCTTCTTCGGTGAGGCGACATACCTCCAGCGGATCGACTACGAGTGGGACCGGATGCCCCCGTTCTTGGGATTCGACGTCTGGTCGGCCGATGCCGACGCGTTCCGGCCGCCCGATTCCGTCGAGGCCATCTTCGAAGAACTCGGATTGCGGCCCATCAACGTGTTCGAACAGGAGGTCCGCGCACGGGACTTCGATCCGGACCCCGACGCCATCCCCGACTCGGCGTGGTACGACGGTCCCGCGGAGGGGATCGTGCTCCGCGATAAAGGCGGACGCCGGGCGAAGATTCTCGATCCGGACGTCGAGGAGGCCGACGGGACGACGCCCATCGAGGGATCACCACGGGAGGTGGCCGATCGGTACGTGACCGCACATCGGCTAGAGCGGATCGCGGCGGGGATCACGGATCGAAATCACCCGGTGACCGTCGAGACGCTCTCCGAGCGTGGCCTCGAGGAGCTCGTTCGCGAGGAATACAGCCGGCTCGCCCAAGGTCCGGACCCGGTCGAGATGGATGACCTCCGGTCCGCAGTCACCGAGTTGACCGGCCGGTTCCTGGATGATCGGGGCGAGCGATGAGACGTGGCGGGAGCACGGTGACGAAGGGAACGACGTGGGTTCAATCGAGGACCGCCGCGATGGCGTCCATCACGCGATCGACCGCCTCGACGTCGGCGTTGTACCCCATATGCCCGACCCGGAGGATGTCGTCGGCCATCCCGGCGAGTCCAGTCGCAAGAACGACGTCGTGCTCCTCCCGCACCCGTTTTTGCACGGTTCGAGCTTCCCCTGGCAGGCGGAAGGCGGTCACGGTCGGCGATCGGTTCCCGGGAGCGGGGAAACACTCGAGGCCCAGTTCGCGTCCACGCTTGCGACATCGCTCGGCCGCCCGCTCGTGGCGGTCAAAGACCGCCTCGAGTCCCTCATCCAACAGGAGATCGAGCGCGACGTCGAGGGCCGCCACGTTCGCGCTCAGGTGAGTATAGGGGAAGCCCTCGGAGACGTCGCGCCACGGCAGAAAGTTCGTGTACAGCGAGGACGGAGCGCGCTCCTCCATTCGCTTCCAAGCCCGGTCGCTGATCGCGGCGGTGGTGAGTCCCGGCGGTGCGCTAAAGCACTTCTGGGAGGCCCCCAGACAGACGTCGATCCGGTCGGTCGGGACGGGCGTTCCCCCGAGCGAGGAAACGGCATCGACGACAGTCACTACGTCGTGTTCCGCCAGGATATCCAGAACGGGATCGATGTCGTTGAGCGCCCCGGTCGGCGTCTCACAGTGGACGAGCGTCGCCATTTCGATCGGGTCACCGCCGGCAGCGGCGGTATCAAGGGCGTCGGCAATCGCAGACGGATCGTATGGCTCGTCATAGGGTGTCGAGACGACCGTCGCGTCGCCCCCGTAGGACTCGACGAAGTCCGCGAATCCGTCGCCGTAGAGTCCGTTCGAGATGCACAGGACCTGATCGCCGGGCGCGACGAGCGAGGCGATCGCTGCTTCGAGTCCGAGGATCCCCTCGCCACCGGGGACGACGACGTCGTGGGATGTCCCGTAGACGCGAGCGAGCTTCCGACAGACCCCATCGTATCGCTCGGTGAAGGCCGCCTCGACGTCCGGGTTCGGCTGGACCGCCGCCATCGCCTCCCGGACCGGCTCCGGAACCTCCGTCGGCCCGGGTGTGAATCTCGTTGTCATACGTCACTGTGTGGCCGGCGATCATTTGCCGATTCCGATCGGCGGTATCGTTCTTAATTCCAATCGGCGGTCCCGTTCTCGATTCCGATCGGATCCGGCGATTTGGGCGAATCCCGACAATTCGGCGAGTTCCGGCGGTTCGGGGTGTTTCAGCGGTTCGGAGAGTTCCGGGAGTCGAGAGAGTTCCAGAGACGGTCGCCCGGTTGACAGAGGATGGTTTCGATCAGGTCCGATCCGGAGGAAGGTCTCCTCCCGAATTAGGTCGTGTGACGCTCGACTCGTCGTCGACAGTCGATCGACTATCGACGGTCGAGGGGCCGTCGACGGTCGGAGAGCCGTCAGCAGTCGGCGGGCTGTCGACTGTCGATGGGTCATCGATGGATGAAGAATCAGCCGCGGTTGCACCGAACAGGATCTCCGCGATCGAGTAGGGACTGTGGGTTCGAAGCACCGCCACGATGTTCCAACAGAAGGCGACGGTACCGGCGAGAACGACCGCTCCGCCGACGCTGCGAACGACCCCGTCGATTCGTTGCTCACCGCCCACGATTCCACCTTCAATTCCCACGATCGAGCCGGCAGCAGCCACTAGTTCGGCCGCCGCGATCAGATCGGTCGCGACGATCAGGAGGGTCCCGACGAGGAAGCTGGCGAAATCGAGGCGGGCGAGACGGTCGCTATAGAGGTCGTCGATCATGGGGACGTCCTCGAACCCAAGAAGGTCGCTGTAGCGGTGGACCCAGACGATGAAGGGGACCACGTGATACACCGTCCCGAGGACGACGAACCCGATCACGCCGAAGGTCAATAGATGGACCGTCCCCGGTGCGCCAAACAGCACGGACGCCGAGAGAGGATCCCGGACCCAAACCGGCAGCGTGAGGAGCGCCCAAATCGCCATCGCCGGCGAGAGAACGGCGTATCGCGAGAGCATCGGCGTCCACGGGACTCTCGTCTCGACGAGTCGGCGCGCGAGGATGACGCTCATCGAGATGATACCCCCAAGCACGAGAACCCCACCGACGACTCCGAGAACGTGGATCCCGAGAAGTCGCCCGGTCGCAAGCGAAAGGACACCGATCGGGTATCCGATCTCCTCGAAGCGTTTCATCGGAAGATCGATCCCGTGAAGCTCGGTCTGGGTGAACATCGTCGCAAGCTGATAAAGGGCCCCGAGGACGGTCGTGAGAACCGCCCCGAAGACGGCGAGCGTCACGTGTGCACCGACGACGTCAAGTCGTGAGACGGGGAGAACGGAAAGGACCGGACGGACGAAGTCGATCGCAAGGAGGATCCCAAGGGTGGTAACGAGAAGGAAGAATCCGAGGGCGATCGCGAAGTGCCGTTCGGTCACGTCGAGATCGGAGGCCGATCCGATCGACTGGAGCGTCCGCGCGAGGTTGTACACGAAGATCCAGAATCCGAGCAGCATCACCGCCCCGAAGACGGGAACGAGGGCGAGTCGTCCGGTGAACAACCCGATCGCGAACCCGCCGAGCCCGACGACGACGAGCTGGAGTTGCCGGGTCGCAAGCGTTCGAGAGTGAAGCTCGACGCCCGACCACACCGGGACGAACTGCGTCATCGCCCCCATGATCGTCACACAGACCCACCCTGCCAAAAGCAGATGGACGTGGGCGAGCGACGAGAGTCCGCCGAGCGTGCCGATACCGCTTCCGAATCCCGTGATCACTCCGGCGGCGAGAAAGACGAGGGCGAAAAGGAAGTGACGGAGCGGAATCGTCATCGGCGGCTGTCGATCCGTCTCGACGGTGCCGGGAACGACGCTCATATCGTTCGAAGGAACGGCCGCCAAACACCTCCGGCTGTCCACGAATATATTCGTCAGGGGCGGGGAATGCCGGCACTTGACCCGTCATCCGTCCGCGCCGATGAGTTCGCGCAACAAGGAGACCTGCTCGCCGAACTCGGGGTCACTGCGCTCGCGAGGGCGATCGAGGTCGATCGTCACGACGTCCCGCAGCCGCCCGGGGTCGGAACCGAGCACGACCACTCGATCGGCGAGCGTGACGGCCTCCGCGACGTCGTGGGTGATGAAAAGCACGGTTTTGCCCGTCTCACTCCAGACGTCGAGGAGTTCGCGCTGGAGCATTTCCTTGGTCTGGGCGTCGACTGCACCGAACGGCTCATCCATCAACAGGAGTTCCGGATCGACCGCAAGCGCGCGGGCGATCGCCACACGCTGTTTCATCCCGCCGCTTAGCTCCCGCGGATAGCTGTCCTCGAATCCGGACAATCCAACGAGATCGATCATCTCCTGGACGCGGTCCGCACGAGCAGTCTCGGTCAATTCGCGCTGTTCAAGACCGAACCGCACGTTTCCGGCGACGGTTCGCCATGGGAAAAGGTGGTACTCCTGAAAGACGATCCCCATGTTCGGTCCGGGTTCCGTGACGCGATCGCCGCCCAGATAGACCGCGCCGTCGCTCGGTGACTCGAGCCCGGCGATCAGCCGGAACAGAGTCGTCTTGCCGCTCCCGGAAGGACCGATAACACAGACGAACTCGCCGTCGGCCACCTGGAAGGAGACGTCCTCGATCGCCCGAACCGGAGCGTTCGGCGCGGGATACCGTTTGCTCAGTCCGTGCACGTCCACCCGCGGCTCGCCGGGAACGAGCGCGGAGTCGGGAGTCGGCCACGTCGTCGGATCGGCTTCGCGGTCCATCATCGCGTTTCACCCCGCCAGACGAGTAACCGGCGTTGTGCCGCACGGAAACCGACATCCACGACCAGGAACAACAGGCTCAACGTGAGGATGTACGCGATCACGACGTCGACCTGAAGGTTGTTCGAGGCACGGAGGATCCGCCGGCCGATGCCCGCGACTCCGAATATCTCGGCGGCGACGACGAGCATCCAACAGCGACCGATTCCGGTGCGGATCCCCGTGAGGATCTCGGGGGAGGCCGCCGGGATGACGACGCGTCTGAGTAGATCCAGATCGCCGGAAACCCCGAGCGAACGACCGACATCGACCAGATCCTCGGAGACGTTCTCGATGCCGCCGTAGGCTGCATAGAAGTTGATCCAGAACGCGCCGATCGCGATGATGAACGCCGCGCCGGCGTGGTTGATCCCGAACCAGGCGATCGCGAAGCCGAGGAGTGCGAGCGGCGGCACTGGACGCAACAGTCGAACGACCGGCGAGGCGAGATCGTCGACGAAGCGGCTCCAACCGAGAGCGATCCCACAGGCAACGCCGAGTGTCGTTCCGACGATCGTTCCCGGCACCCAGTGCAGGACGCTCTGTCCGATCGCGGTCGGCAACTCCCCGGAGGCGACCTCCGAACCGAACGTGATGGCAACGGCCACCGGTGAGGGAAGGACGTAGGCCGGTTGGGTGAACGAGACGAGGTACCAGACGAGCAGAAACGCCGTGATCCCAACGGCACCGGAGAGCATGCGACGGGTGTCTATCGATTCCGGAAACGAGGCACTATCGTCGATCCCGTCGAGCGTGTCCGCCCCGGTTGCCTCCGTGGGTGAGGAAGTGTCAGTGGCCATCGGTGATCATCGAGGGAAGTGCTTAGAGTCCATCGTACACGTCGTAATCGAATATCTCATCGGTCGAGCGCTGCTCGTCAGTCTGCCCGTTTCGCTCGGCGAATCGAGCGAACACCTCGGTTCCGCTTTCGATCTCCCGTGGGTCGGTGATGAAGTTCGAAAGCGGGGACTGGAGGGCCGTTTGGGCTCGATCCGCCGACATTCCGATCCCCTCCTCGACGTGGACCGCCGTCTCGGCTGGCTGGTCACGGATGAACTCCGTCGCCCGGACGTGTGCGGAGAGGAACTGCTCGGCGAGATCGGTTTCGCGTACAGCGTCGCTCATCGTTACGACCGCGCCGGGCTGGCCGGGCATGATCTCCGAGGCGGTCTTGAAAAGCGAGACGTCCGACCCTTCCTGGGTTGCGATCGTCGGAACTGGCTCCATGATCGAGGTCCCGTCGATCTCGTCGTTGGCGATCGCCTGCCAGACCGCGTTCGCACCGTTGATCTCGGTGATCTCGACGTCGGTTTCCGGATCGAGACCGAGGCCGTCGGACAGCCAGTGTCGCAAGAAGACGTCCGGCGTCGATCCTTGCGGAAACGTTCCGAACTCGAACGGTTCGCCCGTCTCGGATTCCCACACGGAGAAGGCGTCTGCGCCGTGATCCGCCCAAAGCGACCGGAACTCCTCGCCGACCATGATCCCGAGCATCTCATGGATGTTCGCGGCCGTCACCTTCACCGGGATACCTCGGTCGATCGCGATGATCGACGGAACGATGCCGAACAGCGCGACGTCGATGTCCCCGCCACCCAACGCTTGGACGATCGCAGGACCATCGGAGAACTCCTGACTGGTTATCTCGGCGTCGATCTCGTCGAGATATCCCTCGCCCTCCATCACGTACCACTGGAGGTCCGGATAGATCGGCATATGTGCGACGGTCAACTCGTCGATGTTCCCGCCGGCTCCGCCGAGACACCCCGCGAGCCCGACCGCCGCCGTTCCGCCGGCTACCGAGAGAAATTTACGTCGAGTCGACGTCGTCATCCGTTTCATATGGATCAAAGGAGGTACCGCCGTATTGCCTCGTCGCCGACGGCTATTCTCGCGGTCGCCGGTGATGGCGGGTGAATCAACGTGTTCGGCGTCTCCGGCGTCGTATGTCTGCTTTACGGGGTTTCTTCGGGTATTTGAGAGTCGTAGATACAGGAGATATTTACCTCATTCAGCCGTCGATCGACGCGAACACCTCGTTGTCGCGTTTGTGCCGGACGTTTCGTTGCCAGGGATTCGCCTCCGAATCCCTTCGATTGAGGGACGACGAAAGTTGTCGAGGTGCTACTGCGAGATACCGGAGACGTCCTGGGTCCCGTCCGGCGGGCTGGTGTCGTGAATCCCCGTCCGAAGAGCGGGAGTTGGATGAGAGTGAGAGTACGTTTCGTGTGCTTTTGGGATCGGGGGAGGGGGTGGAGGGAAATGGTGGAGGGAAATAGTGGAGGGAGATAGGTGATAAAGGGGAGAGATGGAGATGGAGATGGGAGACGGTGGAGATGAGGTGGATTGACGAGGGAAATCGGGGAGAGTGAGAGTACGTTTCGTGTGCTTTGTGGTGACACGAGGAAGGGGAGAAGAGAAGAGAAGAGAAGAGAAGAGAAGAGAAGAGAAGAGAAGAGAAGAGAAGAGGTGATGTCGGCTCGGCGTTTTTGCGCCATCTCCCTGATCCGGTATTACTCGTCCACCTCGACGATCTCCGCTCGCGTCTCGAGAACGATCGACGGATCGAGATCGAGTTCGTACTCGTAATATTGGCCCCCTTTGAGTCCGTAGTTGCGTTCGTGTCTGAGGAGGAATCCAAGCATATGGAGGTCAGAGAGGTGATCCTGGATACTCTTAAGCGTCGTCAGTGGGGACGAACCGTAGGCCTCCGCGACCCGTTCATACCCTTTTTGAATCTTCTTCGATCGGGCCGGGACCTCCCCCCGCTGATCGAGTTTCGCGATCGTCTCCAGAATGTATTGAGCGTGTTCGGTCTGATCGCGGATCTTGTTGCGCAACCGTCCACGTTGAACGAGCGTCCTCGCGTCCTCGATGTGGTCGTCGGAGACGACCTCGTCGTTTTCGCGCTCGGCGACCTCCGCGCCGACACGGAGGAGATCGATCGCCTGTCGAGCGTTCCCCATGTCCTGTGCGGAAAGCGCGGCGGCCTTCGCGATGGCCGAGTCGTCGCATGCACCGTCGACGAACGCCCGGTCGGCGCGATTACGAAGGATGGTTCGAAGCTCGCCAGCATCGTAGGGGCTAAAGGATATCTCGGTCTCCATCAGCGTGTCCTTCACTTTTGCCGAAAGTGACTGTCGAAACGTGTAGTTGTTACTGATGCCGATTATCCCGACCAACGAATCGGTGATGTGGCCGTTCGATCGCGCTCGGGGGAGTTCATACAGGAGCGTGTTGACGTCGTCGAGGTGATCGATCTCGTCGAAGACGACGAGGTGGGTTCCACCGAGTCGATCGAGTTGGTGATAGAGTTCGTCGAAGGCGTCCCCTGTACCGAGTCCCCGTTTCGGAAACGGACTCGACTCCTCGGGTAGAAGATCGTTTACGAGACGTCGAACCACCATGAACAGCGTCTTTCCGTTGCAGTTGATCTCGTGAACGTGAAGGTCGTTCGCCTCCTCGCGGACGGTGACCTCCGAACGCAACTCATCCATCATGTACTTCGTCACGGCGGTCTTTCCGAGGCCGGCCTTGCCGTACAAGAACACGTTCTCCGGTTCGCGCCCGAACAAGACGTCCTGGAGCGCGTGACTGAACGACTCGATCTCCTCGTCGCGCTCAAGTATCTCCTCGGGTTGATAGCTCTCGTTGAGAACGGATTTGTCAGCAAAGATGGTCTCCGTGAGACCACTGAATGGCCCTCCCATGTCTTGTAAACGGTAGGATCTTTCTACTACTTAATACCTACTTTCGTCTGTTTCGTTTGCTTTCCTCAAGGAACGATCGAACGACCACAGATGGTCGACGTCTTGGGTCTGGATGCGAACTATCATCTTGAAAGCACACGAAACGTACTCTCACCCTCGGAGATAGCCGGGTGTCACTTCCAGCATCGATCCGGAGAGAGGGAAGATATCGTCCCTCTTGCCTCCGCCGTGTCACCAGTTTTCGGGCGTATTCGTATATCGTTTGATTTCGAGTCGAACGGGCTTCTCGATCCGTTTACACACGATCACCACACACCATCCTATCCTACCGCACCTCACACTATATCACCCCATCCCCCTCCCCCACCCAACCCAAAAGCACACGAAACGTACTCTCTCACTCATCCGATCTCACGAAATCGACCGACCCGCTCTCTCAACCGACCCACTCCCTCGACCGACCGTTCACGAGTGGACGAAAGTCCGTTCAAATCGCGTCACGTCGTCGGTGGCACCGGCGACCACGAGACTATCATCGGGTTCGATCTCGAACGTTTCGGGATCGAAGTCGGCTATCGTCTCGTCCTCCCGCTGAAACGCGACAACCGTACAGCCGGTCCGTTCACGGACATCCGCGTCGGCGACCGTGGTTCCAGCCAGATCGCCGGCCGGAAGCCGAACCACACTGATCTGTTTGTCGTAGGCGATGACCTCCTTATCCTCGAAGACCGTCGATGCCAGCATTCGCCCGCTGATCGTCGCGAGCGACTGGACGTAATCAGCCCCGGCACGGTAGAGTTTCTTGACGGCCTCGGCGTCGTTGGCCCGAACGACGATCCGGAGATCCGGATTAAGCTCGCGAGCGATGAGCGTCGTGAATATCGCGGTCGTATCGTCCCCGATCGTGAGGATGAATGCGGAGGCCTCGGAGACGTTCGCCTCCTCCAGAACGGCCGGATCGCGTGCATCGCCGACGATATCGACGATGCCTTCCTCATCAGTCTCGATGTCGAGAACGGTCACCTGGGAGTTCGAGTCCCTGAGCCGATCGTACACCGCTTTACCGGAATCACCGTATCCCGCAAGCACGATGCGCTGGCTTGGAAACCGTCGAACGGTCGTTTCGGTGGCGTCCCGAAGCGTCTCGATCCGATCCGGAGTACCGACCACGAGTAGTCGTGTGCCAGCCTCAAGCGTTGCCTCCGGGTCGACGGGTGTCTCGAAATCTCCGTTGAGCCACGCGCCGATCACGTTCACGCCGAACCGATCGCGGATGCGAGCGTCGCCGAAGGTTCGATGACACAGATAGCTCCCCTCCTCGACGGACAGTTCTGCCAGTTCAAACTCCTCGCCAAGGGCGATCCCCTCCTCGACCTCAGTCGTCACGGCCGTCGGGATCTCACTGATGAGGTTCTCACCGACCAACTGCCGCGGCGAGAGCACCTCATCGGCGCCAGCGGCCCGATGATACCGAACGAGTTCAGGATCCGTAATGAGAGTGATCGTTCGAACGTCCGGGTCGGCATCGCGCGCTGCAAGGACGATACTCGCGCTGGTGTCGTCACCGGCGTCGGCGATCACCGCGATCGCCGAGCCAATACGGGCGTTCTCGAGCGTGTCCGTGGACTCGGGGTCACCGTGAATGACGCGATACCCGTCATCGTGTAGTTGCCGTGCGATCTCATCGTCGGCTTCGACGAGCACATGCTCGCGATCGCGGGCGTCCAACTCGGAAATGAATGCCTCCGTACGTGGCGTGTATCCACAGACGACGACGTGGTCATTGATATCGTCGATCGCCTCGGGCGCGCTCGGCGTAAGCGCGCTACGGAGCCACGGCACGGCGAAGACGTCGACTGCAGTGAGGATGAGTCCGATCCCGGACAACTGCATCAGGATGACGAGCACGTTCATCTGGAGCGACTGCCACGGCGAATCCTCCCCGTAGCCCGTTGTCGTGAAACTCTGGATGACGACCTCGAGTGACCGATAAAGCGGTTGTGGACGACCTTCCCAGATCGCCATCCCGACGTTGTACGTCAGCGTGAAAAGCGTCGTCGTCGCGACGACGAGGAGGGCATAATACACCGTCCGTCGGGTTCCGAACTCCAGCCGAGCCATACTGCCTATGATGGGTGCAGGAGTATCACCTCTCGGGAAGCGGAACAAGTGACGTTGGAGGGTCGACGAGCGACAGTGGAGGATTGACGAGTGACGCCGAGGGCGCGTTAAACGATCGTAATCGGTTGGCTCCGAGCGAAAACTAGCCCCGAGCGAAAACTAGCTCCGATCAAGAAACAAGAGATCCACAACCGGATTCGGTTCCGTTTTGCGGGCGGAACAGGTCGAGGCGATTTATGCTTCGTCCGTTTCATCCGTCCTTTCGTCGCCTTCTCCGCGTCCACGATCGAAATGAGGGTAGGACTGGGCGTCCCCTGATGACTTCCGGGCGATGATCTCCGCGATCGCGCTCCGGCGATCGTCCTCAAGGATCTCCGTTCGCTCCTCGTAGTGGAGCACGGTCAAATCGAGACAGGACCGAAGCAGCTCGTTCGAGGCGAGACGAAATCGATCGTCGCTCGATCCGAATTCGACGGGATCCGTCGTCCGAAGGTGGTGCTCGACGAACAGAATTCCGCCCGGAGCGAGCGATCGCTTGATGTCGGAGAAGCGATCGATCGCTCGATAGAAGCTGATTGCGACGAGAGCGTATCTCGAAGTCGGGAACGGAATCGTCGAGACGTCCGCCTGGATCCAGTTCATCCGATCGGCGACGTCCCGCTCGCGTGCCCGCGAACGAGCGAGACGTAATCCCGCCCTCGACTGGTCGACCGCGTCCACCGTATAGCCCGCCTCGGCGAGCGGGATCGCGTTCCGACCCGTTCCGGTCGCGATGTCGAGAGCGCGGTTGCCAGTTCCATCCCCACGCTCCGAATCCGCCGCGGTCTCGATACAGTCGAGCAAAAGCGGCGAGGGATCGGGATCCGTGGGATACGTCTCGTTTCGAAACCGTCGTTCCCACTTTTGATGAGTGTCTCTCATGCGATACGTGAGAGCGCGAGATCCTCAGCGGTGTCTGCTGCCGTCGGTTCGGTTTCGCGGAGCTCGATTGACGAGACCCACTTGACGCTCTCCCAGCAGTCGCGATCGCCAGCTTCCGGAACCAACCGAGCCGGTCCACCATGTTCGAGAGCGAGGGGAGCACCGTCGAGTTCGACGGCGAGGATCGATTCGGCGAGACGATCAAGCCGAAACGAACACGCGTACTCCCCATCGAGTGCACGAACCAGTCCGTACTCGCTTGCGTCGCTCGGGGCGGCCCGATCCAGGATCGATTCGACCCGTATTCCGTACCAGCGGAGCCCGTCCGCGACCCATCCCTCCTCGCAGGCGAACTCGTCCGTGATGGATTCGTGGGGGAACGATTCGAGTTCATGTCGAGAGAGAACGAGCGGGGCATCGACCGCGCCGATAACATCAAGCGTCCACTCGGTAGTCTCGATCGCCTCCGGGATCTCGTGCCGTTTGAGATCGCTCATACTCGGAACGACGGGGTGACGTATAAAAACGGTTCCTCCGAATTCCAGATCGGGTTCACTTTGTCCGTGATCGGATTCACATTGTTCGTGACCGGGTTGCCTTCGAGCGGTATCCCAGCAAACGACGGCGGGAATACCTACCGTAATTATTGTCCCGGGTGTTCGCCCGCGCTCCCGAAACACAGAA
>NZ_JBGUBC010000025.1:0-35744 GCF_041821145.1 Halopenitus sp. H-Gu1
TGGATTGTCACAGAGATGCAGCGAGAAGGTAATCTCGCCCTCGTCACCCGGTTTCACGTCGTCGAGTTCGACGAGGTGCTCCTGGCCGGGGTAGTTCTCGCTTTGGAAGACGGCCGGCACGTCCAGCTCGGCGCCGCTGTCGATCCCACAGGCGCTGTGGATGGTGATCGGATCGACGTTGTCTCCGGCCTCGTTGACGTCCTCCAGGACGATCTCGTCCGAGCTACCGAACCCGGACCCGCCGCTCAGGACGACAAGCTCCTCGATCTGTCCCGGCCCCAACGGATTTCGGTCAGCCGCCTGGTTGAATGCGGCTGAAATTCGGAGGGCGAAGTCGTCCTCGAGGTAGCCGATCGCGCCGCCGTCGGTTCGGTCCGTTCCCCAGGCCCAGTCGACTTCCCACTCCTCGTATTGCTCGAACCCTTGGTTCTCGTTGCCTTCGACGTCGTCTTTGACGTGCCAATCGCCGCTGCCGACCAACCATCCCGAGCTGCTCGGCGCGCCTTCGATCGTCACCGACGCGGCACCGCCGCCGTCCTCGTTCGTGTACGCGTCGTTCACGATGACGAGACTGAGGCCTCCTGCCTCGTCCTCGTGGAGGAACATGACACTCGTGTCCTCCCGTTGAATGTCGTCGTTCTGGGAGGAGTACTCGATGCTTCCGCCGGCTTGGGTGTAGTCGTAGAAGTCCTCGATGCTGTCCACGGAGCTCACCGGCTCGATGCAGTACGACTCCCCACCGTAGGCGACGTAATATTCGTCGTCCTCACAGTCACAGCATGCAGGAATCTCTGCTGCGTTGAATACGGGTTCGACGTCGCCAGCACCCGAATAGTGAACGCCGTCGAGGTCCTGGAGACCGTCGCCGTAGCTTTCGCCGTCGACCGCCGTGTCGGGGTAGGCGTTCACGGGGTGTTCGCCGACGCCATCGCCGTTCGGCATCGGCCCGTTGTAGGTTTGCTGCCAGTCGACTTTGAGGTCGAGTTCGCCTGCGGTAAGCGTGTTTCCGGTAAACGATTCCTCGTCGCTGAAGTAGGCCGTCGTCCCGAGTCCGGCACCCGCGGAAGCGACGCCGATCGCCCCCATGCTCGCGAGTACGCGTCGGCGTGATAGCCCGATTTTGCCTTGGTTACTCATGATTGTTCATCCCCCGAACGGGGAGTCCCACCGGCGGAGTCGAACCGCCGTATCACAGGTGATACCCTGTGTCACGGCCCTCCGGCGAACCCGGAGGTACCGTGCCGGTGTGGGTAATCGTCGATCAGTCGGCTGTACCGTTGGACGGGAGGCCGTTGTCGTCCTGGTAGGTGCCGTTGAACGGGTTCTCCGGCGGCTCGTCGTTGTGCCTGCCCTGGAGCGCGTAGAATCCGAGATCAAATCCGACCGAATCGGTCTGAATCTCGTTGCCGACGTCCTCGGGGACCTCCCACTCGAAGCCGAGACAGTGGGTCATGCCGCCGACGAAGGGCTTGCGATCGTCCGACGACCGGTTTCCATCGAGCGCGACTCCGGCTTCGAGATCGCTCATCACGTTCGCGAGCGTATCCTCGAGGATGACCTCCTCGCCGCCGGTGATCGTTTGTCCCACCTGTGCGAACAACTGCCCAATGGCGGCGTCATCGGCACCAAGGAAGACGTGCTCGTCGGTGGGTTCGCTGGCGAGACCTTCGAGGTCACTTTCGGACGCTCCGCCGACGCCGATGGCGAAGATTTCAGTTCCCGCGTCCTTTGCGGCCTGACCGTCGGTGTTGATGTCGCCGTCGCCGAACACGACCATCACTCGACGCTTTTCGTCAGGACAGTTCTCGAGTTCCGCTTGTCCGTTATCCACCCCGCCCTGGGCATTAGTGCCACCGCCAGCACTCAGATTCTCGATTGCAGGGCCGACCCCATTCCCTGCAGCAGGATCACCCGGAGTGTCATCATATACGTCGGTGAGCGGTTGCACGAGATTGCCACTATTGGCGAATTCGGTCACACCGACCCGATTTTCCGGATTAGCGTCAAGGACGGTCTGCGCCAGTTCCTGTGCCCCGTCTTTGGTATTCTCCAAACGAGTGCCAGACATCGAACCGGACGTGTCGATCACGAGTTGCATACACACGGCGTCCGAGGTCGTCTCGTCACTGCCCCCGTCGAGCACGTTGTTACAGTTCTCGTCGTACCAGAGCCTCGTTTGGATGGCATCGGCGAGTTCGCCGTCGCCGTCTATCTCGGAGTCCGATGCGGCGTTGTTTTCGCCGTCGGCGCTCGCCTCGGGGTCCGTGACGGTGTTCTCGTCGTTCGCCGTCAGCTCGCCGTTCATGTACATCCACGCGGGGTTGTCACAGATGTGGAGGCTGACGGTAACCTCGCCGGAGTCGCCGGGCTTGACGTCCTTCAGGGTGAACACGGGGATTTCGTCGCCGTTGATGAGGCCGAGCTCCGGATCACAGAGGTCCGTGTTCTGTACTTCGTCTTCCCACATCTCCCCCTCATCGACCTCGGGAACCTCGCCGATGAGATAGGTCCCGTCCTCGATCGTTTCGACGTCGAACGGCTCTCCCGGGCCGTCCTCGCTGTACCAGCTGTCGATCTCGTCACGGCGTCCGGGCCCGCCCGAATACGTCGCCCTGTAGTCGAGCTTCAGATCGAGTTCACCCGCGGTGAGTCTGTTCTCCTCGAAGGCCTCCTCGTCGCTGAAGTAGGCTGTAGTTCCGATTCCGGCGCCGGCAGAGGCAACGCCGATCGCGCCGAGCCCGCCGAGGACGCGCCGCCGTGAGAGGCCGTTTCGTTCGTTCGGTGTGTCGCTCATTGTGAGTCCCCTGAACGGATTTCGAGAGGCCGGATGGCCTGCCCGTTCAGTTAGCGACCACTGTGAGCGCGTCCCCCGTAGTTACGAGTCGACATGTCACAAACGAACAGTGGGTTCGGGAGGATCCGTCCGTTCGAACCGTTCGTTCGTCGAAAAACCACTCTTCCAAATGACGGGTTTGTGGATCGGCGGCCCTTCCGAACGACTCGTTTGGGCGGAGTAGACGGAGCCTACGATCGCTCCATCTGTGTATTCTCGACCGGTAGGATCCCCATCCTGACGGTGGTTCCGGTTCAATTCCGGTTCAAGATCGTGTCCGGTGCTCCGCCACGACTGCCAAAGGTGATGTCCATGCCCATGTTTCGAACCAGCGATCTCTCGGAATCCGACGTCTATACCGTCCTCGCGAACGCGCGACGTCGCGAAACGGTTCGTCATCTAACCACCTCGAATGGAACACTCACGCTCGGCACGTTGGCGACGGAGATCGCGGCCGAGGAGACCGGTCAGTCGCCCCCACCACAGGCGGCCTACGACAGCGTTCGAAGCTCGCTTCGACAGACCCACCTCCCGATGCTCGACGATCTCGGCATCGTCGACTACGATCCGGACACACACGTGATCCGCCTCCGCGGGAGCGCGCGGAAGGTGGGCACCTACATGGAGGTGATCACGCCCTACGGCATCACGTGGGGAGAACTGTATCGAACGCTTGGCGTCTGCTCGCTGGTTTTCGTCCTGGCGGCGCTGCTCGATGCTCCGCTCGTCGGGGCCGTCGATCCCCTGTTGTGGTCGAGCGTCTCGCTTGGAATCTTCGCGATCGCGATCAGCGTCCAGCTCTGGATCCACCGCTGGTACGTGCTCCGTTCGTTACGGGGACTCGAACGGGAGGTGAACTGATCGATGTCGGGTACATCGTCGCGCCTGCCGATGACGCGAACGCCCTCGCACTCGTCCACGGCCGGAGGACGCCGACGATCGAATCGGACCATGTTGTCACTCGATTACTCACAAAGTCACTATCACGTGAAAATACGTTGGATATATGATCTTTCTCGTCGTTGGAGTCCGTGGCAGCGAATAGGACGAGGTCGAACGCCCGGCCCGATGTGCCCGGTCCGGACTCGACCGTCGAACCGACGACGGAGCATTATCGTCCCGATAAAACCCATGATCACCACCCCGCATCCCTCCGAATCGCGATCGACGAATAGTAACCGGCGTCGCCGGACACGAGTTCGAGAGAGCCTTGCCAAGGCTCCGGATTCGACACCCGTGGTCGGGGACGTTCCCCTCACATCCACCGAGGGAGTGTGGGTATCATGATCGGCCTGATGGCCCAAACGACACACACGATCGATCCCACTGACTTCGACATCTCCGGCGACGACGACGGAGACGACGAGACGGATCCGACCCTCTCGAAGGATACGGTCTTCGGAATGCTGTCGAATCATCGCCGCCGTCGCGTCATCGAACACCTGAGCGAGGCCGAGGACGGTCGAATGACCATCCGCGACCTCTCGGAGGTGATCGCAGCAGAGGAGAACGACGTCTCCCCGGCGGAGGTCACCTACAAACAGCGCAAACGGGTCTACACCTCCCTGTACCAGATTCACCTTCCGACACTCGATGATAACGGGATCGTCGACTACGAAAAACGGGAGGGAGTCGTCGAGTTGACGTCCACGGCAACCGACTGTACCATCTACCTCGAGACGGTTTCCAACGGCCATCTGTCGTGGGCTGACTACTGGCTCGGGGTCGCGGCCGTTTCGGCCGCGTTCGTGGTGACGTCGGCCCTCGGATATCTCCCGTATTTCTCC
Organism: Halopenitus sp. H-Gu1; assembly: GCF_041821145.1. Lineage (NCBI taxonomy): Archaea > Methanobacteriati > Methanobacteriota > Halobacteria > Halobacteriales > Haloferacaceae > Halopenitus > Halopenitus sp. H-Gu1. The sequence goes on from NZ_JBGUBC010000025.1 coordinate 4,621, forward strand.
CAAAATGGACACGTTTCAGCCGCGATCGTCGCGGCCACGTTCGCCCTTTCGGCGGTCGCCTTCGCGATCTCGGACGATCGAATTCAACTGTGATTGGTCGGCTCCGGCGTGACGGTCACGACTCCTGTTCCGGGAACTCCGCAGGATCGACGTCGAGTTCGAAGATCCTCGTCTCACAGGACTGGCACGTAGCCGTCACCACGTCCCGACTCCGACAGCATGACTCGACGACGTCTTGTGACAACACGACCTCGCCCTCACAGGCCGGACACTGTTCGAGAAACAGCCGAAGTGCGCCGAGGATCTCCGCTCGCAGCGAGAGCGGTCGTCGTTCCCAGTTGGGATCCCAGTCCGGGATCGCCGTCGCCGCGGCCGCATCCGCAACGCACGCCGCCTGCGACGGCCACGATGCTAGATGTCTTCCGTCGCCCCACGCGAGGAAGGAGCCGGGACGGGGATCGAATTCGATCAGATCGGCATCGGCATCGACGAACGTCCCGAGACTTCGTTTGGTCAACTGATCGTCAGTCCAGTGTTCTCGTATCGCTCCCGTCCACGCACGGGCGAACTCGGGATCGAGGATCAGGTCCTCGTTCGACGGCTCATCGATGACGATGCCGATCTCCATCAATAACGCCTCGGGACTCTCCCCGTCCCAGCCGATTTTCTCAGGCGTCCGTTTCTCCGGCGTCTTTTCGAACCACGCCAACACCCGATCCGGGAAGTAGCGTTTCGTTATCGTCGGCGTTCCCGGGACCAGGTATCCCCGGAGATAGATCGCCGTGATCGCGAATGACAGGGTTGCGATCCCGACACCCAACGGCGATCGATCGATTAGCATGGCGGCGTATCCGACGCCGATTGCAAGGAGGAGGGCGATGGCAAGGTTGAGAATCGTGCAGGGAAGACACCGATTCTCGCCCGTATACTCCGGACGTTTCAGCGAAGAGACGATTTTTGACTCGCTCGACACCTTCATATCGGCCGATCGGCTCATCAGTGGATAGTTATGGGCTTCCTACCGTCCGATCGTCACTCCTGGTCCGGATCACGAACCGGGAGGGTCCCCTGCGCAAGCAGTCGGCGGGCGACGATTACCAATCCGTTTTCCGATCCCACTCCGAACATCGCGTGTTCATCGTCGGTGCTCCGGGTGACCGTGCTGACGAGTATCGCCGATCGATCGATCATCAGCAGTCGTCCGATGGCTCGATCGTCCTCGACCCCGCGTTCGTCTTCGAGCCATTCCGCTCCCGAGACGAACGTCTCGGCCCGTGGAACGGCGTTCTCGATCCGAGTTTGGAGGGACTCGTTCGCCGTTCCCACGAACAGCGTTACCTCGTCGTCGACGTCGCTGAGGCTCTCGATACACTCCGTGGTGAAAAGCGACTGCTCGCCGATGATCAACACGACCTCGCTCGTGGCGTCCGTGATGAGTCGTTCGGCTCGATCGGTGATCGCGTCCCGTCCGGATATCGTCCCCACCTCGTGAGTCATCTCTCGACTCTCGCGCTCGACGTCCGTCACCGCCTCGAGTGCGTCGGCCAGTCGATCGAGGTTCCGTTCGTACTGATCGCGGAACGTTTGGATCACCTCCTCGATCGGAACCGTCTGAAACCGCTTTGGGCTGGTGTGTTGGGTCACGACGAGCCCCTGCGCCTCCAACACGCGGACCGAATCGTAAACGCGCGTCCGTGGGACCTCCGTGACCTCGCTGATTTCCTTTGCCGTTCCCCTTGAGAGACGCGTGAGGCCGACGAAACACTCCGCCTCGTATTCTCTCAACCCGAGTTGTTGGAGCACATTAACGGCCTCAGTGATCGATTCGCTCGTAGTCATGTATCCCCCGCGATCCCGTTTGACCGACATCCATTCCGCGAAACCTCCCGCTGGGCGGATTTCGGATCGCGTCCGTGACACGACCCTCGCTCGTCTCTCTTCTTGTCGTATGATTGATGTCAGGTACATAATTCTGTCGGCGGTCCCTCAAATCCGCGGAGTGTGGGACCACGATCGACGTCCGGCAGGGCTTGCCGTAACTGACGGTTATAGGAGTGTCCAGATATATGCATGTAGTACATGAGTAGAGGGTTCAGGACTCGGAGTCTCCACGCCGGCGTCGAACCGGATCCGGCGACCGGAGCGCGTTCGATGCCGATTCACCAGACCACGTCGTACGTTTTCGAGGACGCGGACGAGACCGCAAAGCGGTACGCGCTTCGTGCGGACGGCGACGTCTACTCGCGGATCTCGAACCCGACCGTCGCCGCCCTCGAGGACCGGATAGCCGCCCTGGAGGGTGGAAGCGGCGCGGTCGCGACCGGCTCGGGCATGGCGGCGTTCGATGCGATCGCCACCGTCCTCGCCTCCGCGGGCGACAACGTCGTCGCGAGCGCGGAGATGTACGGCGGGACCTCGACGTACCTCACCACGATCGCGGACCGCCGCGGCGTCGAGGCTCGAACCGTCGAGACCCTCGACTACGACCGCTACGCCGACGCGATCGACGAGGACACTGCCTTCGTCCACGTCGAGACGATCGCGAACCCCTCACTCGTCACGCCCGATCTCGAGCGAGTGGCCGAGATCGCCCACGACAACGCCGTCCCGCTCGTCGTCGACAACACCTTCGCGACGCCCGCGCTTTGTCGACCGTTCGACCACGGCGTCGACATCGTCTGGGAGTCGACGACGAAGTGGATCACGGGTAACGGCACGACCATCGGCGGCGTCGTCGTCGACGGCGGTACCTTCCCCTGGGACCACCCCGAGGCCGACTACGACGAACTCTCGGGGAAAAATCCGGCGTACGAGATCGACTTTCAGGAGCGTTTCGGCGAGGCCGCCTTCGCCAACGTCGTCCGCCAGCGAAGTCTCCGATCCACGGGCGGTCAGCAGTCCCCCTTCGATGCCTGGCAGACGCTTCAGGGCATCGAGACGCTACCGATCCGGATGGACCGCCACTGTGAGAACGCTCGGACGATCGCGGAGTTCCTCCGAGAGGACGACCGGGTCGGGTGGGTAACGTATCCCGGCTTCGAGGACCACGAGACACACGAGAACGCGAGTCAGTACCTTGACGGCCACGGCGGGATGGTCACCTTCGGCGTCGAGGGTGGCTTCGAGGCGGCGAAGACGCTCTGTGAATCCGTCGAGTTGACGAGCTTCCTCGCGAACGTCGGCGACGCGAAATCGTTAATCATCCACCCCGCCTCGACGACACACGCACAGATGGATCGGACCGAACAACGAAATGCCGGCGTCCACCCGGACATGCTCCGGCTGTCGGTCGGTCTCGAGGATCCCGCCGACATCGCCGCCGACCTCGATCGCGGACTCGAGGCCGGCGAGCGCGCTGCCGGCTCGCAGTCACCGACCGGTGCCGGACCGACGACCGACGACGATCGAGACCAATGAGCACGACACCACACGACCACGGCATCGCCGATCTCGGCGAGTTTACCTTCGAGTGCGGCCGATCGATCCCCGAGTTGCGGATCGCCTATGAGACCTACGGCGAGTTCACCGGCGACAACGCGGTGCTCGCCTGTCACGCCCTGACCGGTAGTCAGAACGTTGCTCGGACGCCCATGGGCGGAGCGGGGGGGATCGACGGCTCGGACGCCGAGGCCGGGGACGGAGGTAGCGACGGGGCAGGGGCTGAGGACGGCGATTCCGACACCGACGAGGATGGCGGCGCTCCCGGTACGCCCGCCCAGGCCGGCCAGGCTCGCGCGTGGTGGGACGACGTCGTCGGTCCGGGCAAGGCGATCGACACGACCGAATACTACGTCGTCTGCGCGAACGTTCCGGGGTCGTGTTACGGAAGCTCCGGGCCCGCGAGTCCCCGGCCGGCCGAGGTCACGCCCGATCGCGACGTCGACCACGATCGGTGGGCGCTCGATTTCCCGCCCGTCCAGGTCGCAGACTGGACGCGCGCACAGCGCCGGCTCCTCGATCAGCTTGGCGTCGGCCGGCTTCACGCCGTCGTCGGCGGCAGCGTCGGCGGGATGAACGTCCTCGATTGGGGCAAACGGTATCCCGATGACGCCGACGAACTGATCGTGATCGCGGCCGCCGCACGCCTCGATCCCCAGTGTCTCGCTCTTGAGGCGATCGCCCGGCGAGCGATCCGGTCGGACCCGAACTGGAATGGCGGCGATTACTACGGCGACCGGCCGGACCCGGATACGGGTCTCGGGATCGCACGCCAGATCGGCCACGTGATGTATCTCTCGAAGTCCTCGATGGACCGCAAGTTCGGGCGACGATCGGCCGGTCGCGATTCGCTAACCCGTGGTGAGGGGCTCGACGTCCCGGAAAATCCGGCGGCCGCGTTCTTCCCGTACCGCGAGGTCGAGTCGTATCTCGATTACAATGCCTCGACGTTCGCCGACCGATTCGATGCGAACAGCTACCTCTATCTCACCCGCGCGATGGACGAATACGATCTCGCCGCCGGGTATTCGACCGATGCCGATGCCCTCGCGGCGTTCACCGGCGAGGCGCTCGTGATGTCGTTCACCGAGGACTGGCATTTCACTGTCGACCAGGCGGCCGACCTCGCGGGAGCGTTCCGCGACGCCGACGTTCCGGTCGCCCACCACATCGTCGACTCCGATCACGGACACGACGCCTTCCTCGTCGAGCCCGAAAGCGTCGGGCCGCCGGTTCACGACTTCCTCGATGCCGGTCTCGACGGCAAATCGATCGTCGACGCCGCCGAGGAAGACGACCCGATCCCGGACGGCTCCGGTCGCACGCATGCGCCGGTCCACTCGAGCCTCTTTTCGGGGTAATCCCGTCGAGCCTCTTTTCGGGGTAATCCCGTCGAGTCTCTTTTCGGGTACTCCCGCCGAACTACTTTGCGGGATATTCGTCCCGATCGGCGGAATGAGCGATTATCTTCCCCGTTCGAGCTGGTGGCTACTCGGCCCTCCTCTCCGAAATCGTTTTTCGCGAGTAGCCGCAAGGACTCGGTATGAGTGAAACCCCGGACGACGAACGGCTTGAGGAACTGCGCGAACGAAAGATGCAGGAGATACAGGATCGCGCCCAGCAGGGCGGCGCCGAGGAGGAGGCACAGGAGGCCGCCCGCGACCGCGCACAGGCCCAACAGGAGGCCGTCCTCAAACAGCATCTCACCGACAGCGCGCGTCAGCGGCTCAACGCCGTCGAGATGTCGAAACCGGACTTCGCCGCGAAGGTCAAAAAGCAGGTCGCGGCGCTCGCCCAGAGCGGCCGCGTCCAGGGACGGATCGATGAGGATCAAATGAAGGAGCTCCTCCGTGAGCTTCAGCCCGAACAGACGAGCTACGATATCCGTCGCCGGTGACTCGAGGGATGGAGCTGGCGCTTTTGTATAGCGGCGGCAAGGACTCCTCGCTTGCAGCGGTGCTTCTGGACCGGTTTTACGACGTCCGCTGTGTGACCGGCACCTTCGGGGTCACCGACGACTGGCAACACGCCGAACGCGCGGCCACTGAACTCGGATTCCCGTTCGATCGGATCGACTTAGACGAGACGGTTGCCCGCGAGGCGGTCGCCCGCATGTACGAAGACGGCTATCCCCGAAATGGCATTCAGTACGTCCATGAACATGCCCTCGAAACGATCGCCGAACTCGATGTCGACGCGGTCGCGGACGGCACCCGCCGTGACGATCGCGTTCCGACAGTCTCGCGCGCGCAGGCCCAGAGCCTTGAGGACCGCCACGACGTCGATTACCTCGCGCCACTTTCGGGCTTTGGACGCCACGCAGTCGATCGCCTCGTGGAAGTGACCTTTGACGTCGAACAGGGGCCAAGCGAGGAGATACCCAAATCCGACTACGAGGACGAACTTCGCGTTCTCCTGGCTGAGGCCCACGACGTCGACGCGGTCGCCGAGGTCTTTCCCGACCACGAACAGACCTACGTTCACGGTCGCACCGATTGACGGAGGGTCCTCCTGCCGACCCGATTCGACCTCGAGAGATGATCCTCCCGTCCGCGAAGGGATGCTTTCAAGCGCTCGCTCTCCGAATCGCGGCGTATGTACGATCGACTGAAGGGATTCCGGGACTTCTACCCCGGCGAGCAGTCCGCCCGCCGCGAGGTGACTGATACGATCGAGTCCGCCGCCCACCGGTATGGCTTCCGCGAAGTGGCTACGCCCGCGCTCGAACGCACCCGAATGTACACGGACAAATCCGGCGAGGAGATCGAATCGGAGCTGTACTCCTTCGTCGATCAAGGCGGCCGCGATGTCGCGATGACCCCGGAACTCACGCCGACGGTCGCGCGAATGGTCGTCGCGAGGGGCCAGGAGCTCTCGAAGCCGATCAAGTGGTTCTCCACGCAGCCGTTCTGGCGGTATGAGCAGGTCCAGCAGGGGCGATTTCGGGAATTCTACCAGACGAACATCGACGTTTTCGGATCCTCGGAACCCGAAGCGGACGCGGAAGTGCTCACGGTCATGGCGGACGCACTCACCGGGCTCGGGCTCACCGGCGAGGACTTCGAGTTTCGCGTCTCCCACCGCGACATCCTCGGTGGCCTGGTTCGTGCGCTCGCGACCGACCCCGAAGGCGTCGACATCGACGCCGTGCTCCGCGCCGTCGACAAGCGCGCGAAGATCGACGAGGCGGAGTACCTCACGCTGCTTGCGGAGGCCGGTCTCGATCGTGGAACCGCCCGCGAGTTCGACGACCTCATCGCCGGGGTCGACACCGTCGCCGATCTCGATGTCGTCGCCGAGGCCGGCGGCGAGGACGTCGAATCGGCCGTCTCCAACCTGCGGAACGTCCTCGCGGCTGCCGAGGATTTCGGTGCGGGCGAGTTCTGTGAGGTCTCGTTGACCACCGCTCGCGGGCTCGATTACTACACCGGCGTCGTCTTCGAGTGCTTCGACTCCACCGGGAACGTCTCACGGTCGATCTTCGGCGGCGGACGCTATGACGACCTGATCGAGAGCTTCGGTGGCCAGCCCACGCCCGCGGTCGGCGTCGCACCCGGCCACGCGACGCTCAAGTTGCTTTGTCAGCGTGCCGGCGTCTGGCCCGTGGAGGAACTCACGACGGACTACTACGTACTCACCGTCGGCGACACCCGTGCGGAGGCCGCTCGGATCGCACGGGAACTGCGCGATCTCGGCCACGTCGTCGAGACGGACGTGGTCGACCGCGGTTTCGGCGGCCAACTCGGCTACGCCGACTCGATCAACGCCGAGACGACCGTGATCGTCGGCGAACAGGACCTGGCGAACGACGAGGTGACGATAAAGGACATGGAACGCGGCGACCAGACACAGGTTCCGGTCGACGAATTCCCGCCCGAGTCCGGTCGACCGACCTACGAGGATTACGAGTGATGTTCGCCCATTTGTCTATATATCGCTATATAGGTCTATATCGAATAGATATCTCTAATAGTAGCGTTCATCCGTCTCACCCGACTCAATACCCATGATGGACGTGTCCAACCGCGGCGATCGCTCGACGGTCGGAACGCGCCGCCAATTCCTCGCGACGGCTGGCGCGGCGGCGACGATCGGACTCACTGGTTGCTTGGGCGGCGACTCCCAACATGAGATCCGTATCACTGGCAGCAGTACAGTATTCCCGCTTTCGGAGGCCGCCGCCGAGGAGTACCAGCGTGAGAACAGCGACGTCAATATTTCCGTCTCATCGGATGGTTCGACCGGCGGGTTCGAGCAGTTCTTCATCCCCGGCGACAGCGACATCAACGGGGCCTCCCGACCCATCCTCGAGGAGGAGATCGAACGATGCCGGGCGAACGGCTTCGAGCCGATCGAGATCCAGTGCGCCGCCGACGCGTTGACCGCGATCGTTAACAACGAGGCCGACTGGGTCGACTGCATGACGATCGAGGAACTCGGCCAGATCTGGGACCCCGATGCCCAGAACGAACTCTGGTCGGACGTCAACTCCGATTGGCCCGACGAGCCCTTCGAGTTATACGGCCCGGCGACGACGAGCGGGACGTTCGACTACTGGACCGAGGAGGTCATCGGGAAGTTCCGACAGATCCGTGACGACTTCGAGGGAACCGAACAGGACGACATCATCGCCTCCGGCGTCGCGGGCAACAAGTATGCCCACGGCTACCTCCCATTTTCCTACTATACGAACAACTCCGATCAGGTGAAAGCGTTGGAGATCGACGCCGGCGACGGCTGTACCTCGCCGAGCCTGGAGGCCGCCTCCGATGGATCCTACCCGCTTGCGAGGCCGATATTCTGGTACGTCAACGGCAATAAACTGACGGAGAACCCGGCGCTTGAACCGTTCATGCGCTTTGCGATCGAGTTGACCGGCGACCGATCGATCGTCGCAGACGATATCGGCTACGTTCCCATGAATGACGAGCAGATAGATGAAAACCTCGCAAAGATCGATGAAGCCGTAAGCGAATAACCCCATGACGAACACCACGGCGATCGGCGAACGCTCCGACCGCGAGCGGCGGATCGGGCAGGCCGTCAAGGGGGTTTTTCTCACGTGTGCGGCCCTCACCGTGCTCATCACCCTCGGGATCGTCCTCACACTATTCAAGGACGCGACGACTTTCTTCGCGCAAGTTCCCGTCACGGAATTTCTGACTGGAACCGAGTGGAAACCGACGCAGTTGACCGGCGACGGCGAATATAAATTCGGCGTTCTGCCGCTTTTGAGCGGGACGGTCCTCATTACCGTGGTCTCGGCGGTCATCGCGCTGCCGACCGGTCTCGCCGCGGCACTGTACCTCTCCGAGTTCGCCACCGAACGCGTGCGATCGATACTTAAACCCGCCCTGGAGATCCTCGCGGGGATCCCGACCATCGTCTACGGCTACTTCGCGCTCGTCTACATCACGCCCTTCCTCGCCCGGATCGGGCTCCCCGTGAGCACGTTCAACGCGCTTTCAGCGTCGATCGTCGTCGGCGTGATGATCATCCCGATGGTCTCGTCGATCTCCGAGGACGCACTCTCTTCCGTCCCCGATGACCTCCGGCAGGCCGCATACGGGCTCGGGTCGACCAAGTTCGACACCTCCGTTCGAGTCGTCGTCCCGGCGGCAGTCTCGGGCATCTTCTCGTCGTTCGTGCTCGCGCTCTCGCGAGCGATCGGTGAGACGATGGCGGTCACCGTCGCGGCCGGACAGACGCCGCGAATGTTGAGCATCCTGGAGATCGATCAGAACTTGATGCAGTCAAGCGAAACGATCACGGCCGCAATGGTGAACGTCGCCCACGCGGAGGGCGGTGGCGGGACGCCGGCGTACTTCTCGATGTTCGCGCTCGGCCTCGTCCTGTTCGTACTCACCTTCACGTTGAACATCGGTGCCGAGATCGTCCGTGACCGGCTCCGGGAGGAGTACCGATGAGCGCCGAGCCCGACGCCGGGAGTGCTTCCGGCGACGGAGCGTCGTCGACCGATCCCGGTGCGACCGACAATCCCTTCCAGGAGAGCGGATGGGGGCCGCTCTATCGAGCCCTTCGTGACCGGTCGTTCGCGGCGGTCCTGTTGATCGCGGCGATCTCGGGGATCGCAATGATGGCCATTCTCCTCGCGTACGTGGTCGTCGACGCCTTCTCGCTTTTCGATCCCCAATACGGATCGTGGGTCGACTGGCAGTTCCTCACGAGTCTCCCCTCGCGAACTCCCGAGGAGGCCGGCTTCCTGGCTCCGATCGTCGGATCGCTTCTCATCCTCCTCGTGATGGTGTTTTCCGTCTTCCCGATCGGTATCGGGGCGGCGATCTACCTGGAGGAGTACGCCCCCGAAAATCGGATCACCCGGCTCGTTCGGATCAACATCGCGAACCTCGCCGGCGTCCCCTCGGTCGTCTACGGGCTGTTGGGTCTGGCCGTCTTCGTCCGCGGGATCGGCTTTGCAAGCGGGATCGTCCTCGTGGGCGGGCTCACCGTCGGCTTACTCGTGTTGCCCATCGTCATCGTCTCCTCTCAGGAAGCGTTGCGGGCGGTTCCCGACTCCTACCGACAGGCCAGCCGCGGCATGGGCGCAAGCGAGTGGCAGACGCTCAAGAACGTCACGCTGCCGCAGGCGGTGCCCGGCATTCTCACCGGGACGATCCTCGCGATGGGGCGGGCGATCGGCGAGACCGCACCCCTGATCATGATCGGTGCCGCCACGAGCGTCTTCAGCGTTCCGACCACCCTTTTCGACAGCGTGAGCGCGATGCCGATGCAGATCTACAACTGGCGGGCCCGTCCCCAGCCCGAATTCCGGTATGGCGTGGTCGCCGCCGGCGTCGTCGTGCTGCTCGCGACGATGATCCTCCTCAACGCGACCGCGATCCTCCTGCGCAACCGGTATCAGCGCCGGGACGTGTGAGCCTTCGGTTCCCGTTCCGTTTCCCCGCAGTCTCCGATCGCAACCACTAGGGCCCGCCCTCGCGATCCGACGCGTATGCAACTGGGCGTCATCGGTTTGGGACGGATGGGACGGATCGTCGTCGATCGCAGCCTCGATGCGGGCCACGACGTGGTGGTCTTTGACGTCTCCGCGGAGGCCACCGCCGCGGCCGCGGAAGCCGGTGCGGAGCCGGCCGACTCCCTGGCGGATCTGTGCGATCGCCTCGGCGAGGAAAAGCGGATCTGGATCATGGTTCCGGCCGGCGACGCAGTCGACGCCACGCTCTCGGATCTCGAGGCCCACATCCAGGCGGACGACGTCGTCGTCGACGGCGGTAACTCACACTTCGAAGCGTCGATGCGACGCGCCGAGGCGACTGACGCGGCCTATCTCGATTGTGGCACCTCCGGCGGCCCGGCGAGCGCCGAAGCGGGCTTTTCGCTGATGGTCGGCGGGCCCGAGTGGGCCTACGAGGCGATGGTTCCCGTCCTGGATGTGGTCGCGACCGGTCCCGAAGGACACGACAGGATGGGGGCATCCGGTGCCGGACACTACGTGAAGATGGTCCACAACGGCGTCGAGTACGCGCTGATGCAAGCCTACGGCGAGGGGTTCGAACTCCTCCACGACGGCCGATTCGATCTGGATATGGAGTCGATCGCGCGCACGTGGAACAACGGCGCAGTCATCCGATCGTGGCTGTTGGAACTGTGTGAGGAGGCGTTCCACGAGGAGGGTTCGGATCTGGGCGACGTCGCCGATCACGTCGCCGGCGGGTCGACGGGAACCTGGACGGTCCAGGAGGCCCTCGAACAGGAAGTTCCCATCCCCCTCATCTACGGCGCGCTCGCCGAGCGATTCGACTCACGAAACGAGGGGCGATTCTCGCGGCGGCTTGCCAACCGGCTGCGCTACGGATTCGGCCGCCACGAGGTGAACCGTCAAGAGTGAGGCGCTCGAGTGGGTGCTTTTCCGGGTTGTTCGGCGGATTTCTCGACCGGCTGGAGGGCTTCTCCGGTCAATTCAACGGATTTTCCGGTCGGTGTGAACACCCTCAGCCGAACACGATGTACACGTACAGAAGCGAAAAGAGGGTCGCGTTGTAGATCCCGTGGATGAGCGCGGGGACGACCACGTTGTCGGTGTACTCGTAGCTGGTACCAAAGACGAGGCTCGGAACCACCAATACGCCGATGCTGACGAGGTTGCCGGTCGCCGATCCGCCCGTCAGGGCGAACCAGTGAAGCCCTGCGAAGACGACGCTCGTAGTCACGATCGCCGTGACCGGCGAGAAGACCTCCCGGAGTCGGCCTTGTACGACGCCGCGAAACAGCAACTCCTCGCCCGGCCCGATGAGGAGGATCGACGCGGGAATGAGCAACAGGAGGACTTCGGGGTTCTCCATGCCGATCTGGGCAGCCTGGTTGGTTCCGGTCTCGAGATCGGTGCCAGCCAGCGCCTGGTAGGTGGTGATCGTGAACGCGCCCGCCAGCGCGCCCGCAAACGCCAGAACGTATCCGACGACGACGACGATCCCCTCCCGCAGCCCCGGGATCCGGGCGCCGATCGAAAACTGACTCGCGTCGATCGGAACCCCCAAACGGCGTCGGACGACCGATCGGATATCCGGTTGGAGGTTGACGTAGGCGAGCGCGACGCCCGCACAGCCGATCCCCTGAACGAACACGAGGCTGAGAACGATCCCCAGTGAGGGAGTCACCTCGATGCCGACCAGAGTCAACGCCAATCCACCCACGATCGTGAGAAGGAATCCCAAAAAGAGGCCGCCGGCCCCCAACCCGATGGCGCTTACGATCGCCACGACGGGAAGGATCGGGGACCATCGGCCGGCGTCACTCGACATGTACCCGACTTGGCGTCGAACGAGGAAAACTGTTGGCACACGGGTACGCGGCGGGCGATCGACGGGACTGCTATCGGGACGTCAACTCGTGATACAGCACGGCCATCGCGGTGCGTCCGTCGACGATCGTCCCGTCGACGACGTCGGCGAGCAGATCGTCGTAGGCGACGACGTCCACCGCGATCGATTCGTTGCCGTCCAGATTCCGATCGGCGGTCGGTTCACACCCTCGCGCGAGGACGTGATGGTGACGCGAGTTCGTGATCCCGTTCGACGGTTCGACGTCGATCAACCGTTCAAAGGAGTCGGCCACATAGCCGGTCTCCTCGGCCAATTCCCGGGCTGCTGCCGCCTCGACGTCCCCCTCGTCCGTCGATTCGATCGTTCCCGCCGGAAGCCCCCGGTTGACTCGACCGACGGCCTGGCGCCACTCGTCGATCACGACGACATCGTCTTCCGGCGTAAACGGCAGCACCACTACTGCCGGCGGCTCCTCGATGTAGTGGTACTCCCCGTCGGTGCCGTCCGGAAAGCGGACCTCGTCACGCCGGACGTCGAAGCCCGGACACGTGTAGTCGATGTCCGTCCCGATCGTTTCCCAACTGAGTTCCTCCATCGATCCCCCATCGGTCGAGATCGGTTATAAATCGCCGGAACCGAGAGATGAAATGGTATTCAGTAACTGATCGAACTCTATGTAGCGTGTATCGCTTACCTATAAGTCCCCTCGGCGTAAACACTTCCATCATGTTCGGGGGACTCTCGTCGACCGCCGTTCACTCCCGGCGGCGAGCACTTGCCAAGACGCTGTGTTACCGGCTGGTCATGGTTACGATAACCGTCTTCGTCGCGTGGTTGGTCGTCGGCGACCTGAGCGATGCGGTAAACATCGGTCTGGTCACGAACGTGGTAAAGACCGGGACCTACTACGCCTACGAGCGCCTCTGGGACCACGTCCGATGGGGCGTCTCGGGTGCCGCATAAACCCCGTGTCGGCGTTCGCCGCCTGCTGACTCGGCCCCGAATACGTTCGTATTAAAACACAGGTGTGTCCGGATTCAACGATCGTCCGCATGCCTACTCTCGACGTACGCGACGTTCCACCGGTCGATCGCCACACGAAGATCCACGACGAGTTCGCCGCGATGGAGCCCGGCGAGACGCTGACGATCGTCAATGACCACGAACCGAAGCCACTGTTCTACGAGATGGCCGCCGAGGTCGATGCCTTCGACGAGGAGGGATATAGCGTCACTCAAGAGTCGGCCGAGGAGTTCCGTGCCGAGTTCCCGAAACGGGAGTGACGGTCGATCGGCGGACGCTCCGACGAACATATTCGAGGGAACTGACACCGTCCTGCTGCCCGTATTCAAACGCGATGAGCACTCACGAACGCAGGCTCGACGTCCGTGATTCGGATGATCCACCCTTCGATCGCATCCAGGCCGCCCTCTCGGATCTCGATCCCGACGAGCGGCTCACCGTCGTAAACGGCTTCGAGCCCGAACCGCTCTACGATGTACTCGATCGGCGCGGGTTCAGCCACGAAGCGAAGCAGGTGGCCGACGACGAATGGCACGTGGCGATCGAACACGCCTGAACGTCGCTCCCCTCCCCGTCATAATTTTGTGGCGTCGCGTGCCTGCTCGGCCCGCCGAGTTGCCTGATCGAGTCGGTTTTGGGTCGCGTTCGAAAGCGAGTTCGGGAGGTCCGCCTCGGCTTCGGCCAGTCGGTCGCTCACCCGTTCGAGTCGTTCCGCGACGGTCATAAGCCGCTGATCGGCACCTCCGCGGTCGCCCGCCCGAGCCCGCTCCGATGCCGCTCGGGCGCTCTCGACGACTGCCTGTAGCGCCCGCTGTAATCCGGTGATCGCGTTCGTCGAACCCCCCGATGTCGTTTCCTCCGTCTCGTTCGATCCGCCCGGTTGTTCGGTCGTCGGATCGTCGTCTCCGTCGTCTTCATCGATTTCCGCGACCTCCGCGCGCGTCTCCGCGGCGATATCGGCGATGAACGTCGCGAGCGATGCCTTGCCGGTCTCGGGGCGATCGATCCGGATGTCTTCCTCGCTTTCCGGATCCGGATTCACTCGATGCGCGCCGATCGCATCGTCGACGTCGCGGAGTTCGGTCGTGTAGGCGCCGCCGGCGTGGACGTAGACCGCATCCGAGCCGTCGACCGACGAGTCGTAGACACGGCCGCCGAAGTCGTCCTCGACCGCCACCCTTGAGAGGTCGATGTCTGCCTCCTCGTCCGTGATCGCCATCTTTCGTGCGTGTTCGCGTGCCACGAGGGGAATCTCTCCCTCGACGCCCGCTACCGTCGTCGTCGATTCGTCGTCCGGAACGGCGATCTGCTCGCCGTGTGGCGCTCTCCCGGCACCATTGACGGTTAGCCGGTGGTCGCCGGACGGGACGTCCTGTACGGCGGCGATCCCGCCGAACGTCGGGATAGCTTCGGGTTCGCTTTCCAGAAGTGCGACCGACTCGACCGACGATTCGGTGGTGGTTATTCCTTCTCCGTCGGGTGCGTCGTCGTCGGTGACGGCACTCGTGACGTGGGCGAGCACCGTGTGGATCGGCGCCGCCTCGCCGATCGCCGTATACTCCTCCGCGAGCGACTGTCTGTGTGTGGGACTCGTGATGTCCGCCGCCGGGTTCTCATAGCGCGGTTGGCTCCAGGGCGTTCCGGTCGTCGTGATATGCCCGGCCATCGCGTCCTCGATCGCCTCCGGGACCGTGAACTCGAAGCTCAACTGCGGTCCGGTGAACTCGGTGATGTGTTCGATCTCGGAGATCGAGACCAGTTCGTACTCGACGTCGATCGCCTCCGTTTCCTCGTCGCTTCCCTCGCTCCCGTCGCCGTCGTCGTTCGTCGCTCCGGTACCGTTATCGTTCGTCTCTCCGCCGTCCGTTGAGCCGCCGTCATTTCCGTCCGTGCGGTCGGCGTGTCCGAAGACGAGCCCCGTTTCCCGTCCGGGGAGACCGGACGGAACCGACTCGATCGCATCGAACGATCGGACCGTCAGCTCCTCGTCGATCAGCGACTCGCGGGTGACCGAGGGCAACCGGTCGTGCTCGTAGATCATCCGTCCTTCGTACTCCGGCACCAGATAGGGGAGTCGGGAGCCCTCGTCGCGTGGGAGGCCGTAGGCGAGCGGAATATCGGCGAGGTCCTCGATCCCTTCGATCGCCGTGTTGGTGATGTCCGCGAGCAATCCATCCGTCGAGATCCGCTGGAAGTGGTCGGGAACCTGGTTAACCGAGAGCGTACTCGAGTGGGACCCGAGTTCCGAGAGGATCCGTGGAGTCATCTCGGGATCGGGGTCGAGAAACTCGTTGTTCGGGATGCTCCTCGAGTGTGAACTGGCGACGTATAGCCGCGGTTCCTCGCGTTCCGTGTCAACGAAGACGTGGAGAACCTCCCAGTCGTGCCAGTGGAAGTTGGTCGTGAACTGGTCGAACGTCGAGTAGAACCAGAACTGGATCACCGCAAGCGGCGACTCCTCGTACGCCACGGCGTGGTAGAACACCGTCGGATCCGGCGGGGAATCGTCCTCGTCGTACCGCTCGTGATAGCCGTCCAACGCATCGAACCCGTCGACGACCGTCTCGCCGTCCCGTTCGCTTTCGTAGGGTCGTGGATCGGTCGGGAACCACTTCTCGTTGGCGTCGAAGTAGATATTCGGCGCGAACTGTTCGGCCAGCTCCCTCGCCCGGTCGTCCTCGACCCCAACCGTTCCGTCGTCCGCCTCTCGATCGAACGCGCTACAACCCGCGATCGATGCGCTCGTGGCTCCGGCGATCGCCCCGAGAACCGCCCGCCGATCGACGGCGGTCCCGATTCCGGATCCCCCCTCCTGGCTCGCCTCATCCCCCCGTTTCATTGTTCATAATCCGTGGGTCCGGCCGAATAACTCTTCGGTGAGAGGGGGTCGCCGTGTTCTCGGACACCTGAAACAGTGATACGGGTTGATTCCGAATCGAAATGCGGTTGCGGACTCGCCTTCGGCGACATCACCGATATTTAACTCGACCGCCGTCATCGACCCGGTATGGACATTCGTTCCGCGCTCGAAGGCATCACCTGTCCGCTGGTGACGCCGTTCGACGGCGACGCGATCGACGAGCAGGCCCTCGACGACCTGATCGAACACGTGCAGGACGGCGGGATCGACGCCGTCTTCCCGTGTGGAACCACCGGTGAGTTCCCGAGTCTGACCCCCGCAGAACAGCGGCGAGTGATCGAGTTCACCGTCGAGGCCGCCGACGTTCCCGTGGTTGCTGGCGCAGCGCGAACCAGCATCGAGGAGACCGTGGAGGCGATCGAGACGGCGGCCGCCGCCGGCGCGGACGCGGCCACGATCGTCCCGCCGTACTTCATCTCCGCCAACGCTCCCGAGGGAAACCGGCGGGTCTTCGAGTCCGTCCTCGATCGTGCGTCGATTCCCGTCCTCCTCTACAACATCCCGCAGTGCACCGGCGGCCAAATCGAACCGGAGACGGTGGCGGCTATTGCCGACCACGACCGCGCGCTCGGACTCAAAGACTCGAGCGGCGATCTGGAGTACTTCTCGGCCGTCCTGCGTCAGACTCCCGAGGAGTTCCTCTGTTTGCAGGGATACGACGCGCTTCTCGTCGCCTCGATGCGGATGGGCGGCGACGGCGGCGTCAACGCCCTCTCGAATGCCGTTCCCGGGGTGTTTCGTGAGACCGTCGATAGCTTCGCAGTAGAGCGCGGACGGGAACTCCAACAGGAGGCGATCGCGCCCCTCTTTGAGGCGTGTACCGACTACGGGTTCGCGCCGGCGACGAAGTCCGCGCTCGTCCACCGAGGGGTCATCCCGACCGACGATGTCCGTCCCCCGCTCGTCCCCGTCCCCGATGGGGCGTCGATCGGTACGCAGGTCGATCGAACGCTCGCGGTCGGCGACCGGTCCTGACGACCGGCTCGCCCGCGACCGATCCGCGATCGTCCTCCGAACGGCTGTCGTCCGCGGCCTGTCTCGGGACCGATCGATCGGCCCGGACCGACGCGAGCCGTCAACGATCACGAACCTTCGAATTCGTCGGCGATTGACTCATCCTCATCCGTCCCTTCCTCGATCGGAGTCGATCCCGATCGATCGTGGGACACGCGCCGAGATATTCGTCCGTTCATCAAGATGTTTTTACGTTCCGAGCCGCCTTGGTGTGGTATGGATCGACACACAAGAAACGTCCAGCAGGACGTCCGCGAACTCGGAGCGCTACTCGGTGACGTGCTCGAGGACCAGACGTCCCGAAGCGCCTTCGAAACGGTCGAATCGTGCCGACAGGCCGCGATCGACTATCGTTCGGACGAGATCGAAACGCGTGATCCCCTCGTCGGTGAACTCGAGGGGCTCTCGCCGCACCACCAGCGGGTCGTCGCACGTGCGTTCACCACGTACTTTGAACTCGTCAACCTCGCCGAGGAGCGTGAACGAGTCCGGACGCTTCGATCGCAGTCCCAGGCGGGGGTCCTCGAGGACGGTCTCGAAGCCGTCGCCGCGGAACTCGGTGATCGTGACCCCGAGACGGTGCGGCGAGTTCTCGATGACGTCCTGATCGAGCCGACGTTCACTGCCCACCCGACGGAGGCCCGTCGGAAGACGGTCAAATCCAAACTCCGGACCATCGCAACGCATATCGAGACGCTCGATGAACGACTCCTCACCGACAAGGAGAAACGCCAGGTGTGGCGGGACATCGACGCCGAGGTGACGAGCCTCTGGCAGACCCCGCAGGTCCGGAGCCGCCAACCGGAGCCCGAGGACGAGGCCCGAAACGTCCAATGGTACCTCGAGAACACGCTCTTTGACGTCGTCGGCGAGGTCTACGACGAACTCGACGACGAGCTCAAGGAGGCGCTTGCGGACCACATCGAGGTGCCGAAACTCTTCGAGTTCCGATCATGGGCGGGCAGCGACCGAGACGGCAATCCCTACGTCACTCCGGCGGTAACCGCCACCACCCTCGAGCGCCAGCGATCGGTCGTCCTCGATCGCTATCGCTCCCAACTCGATCGCCTTACGGGCGTGTTGAGTCAGGATGGCAGCCGGATCGAGGTCGGCTCGGCGTTTCAAGAGTCCCTGGACCGCGACCGCGATCGCCTCCCCGGAACCGCTCGCACCGCCGAACAACGATACCCCGGCGAGCCGTATCGACAGAAGCTCGAACTCATGGGTGAGCGGCTCGACCGGGTCGGGGACGTCCGCCCCGGCGGGTACGAGGACGCCGACGAACTTCGGGATGACCTCTCGGTGCTCGCGGAGAGCTTGCGAGCCAACGACGCCGAAAGCGTCGCCGACGCGCACGTCGACCCGATCAGCCGTCGAGTGGATACCTTCGGCTTCTCGCTCGCCAGCCTCGATCTCCGGGATCACCAGCAGAAACACACGGGCGCGATCGCGGACGCTCTCGAACGGGAGGGGATCGACTACCGGAGCCTCTCCGAGGAGGAACGCGTCGAGTTCCTCACCGACGCCGTGCTTCAAGACGAGCCCGTGATCGATCTGTCCGATGTCGAGGCGCTCTCGTCGGAGTCGGCGCGGGTCCTCAGGCTGTTCGACGACCTCGCCGACTGGCAACGCGAGTACGGCACCGACGCAATCGACACCTACTGCATCTCGATGACCGAGGAGCCGAGCCACGTCCTTGAGGTGCTGTTTCTGGCCGACCAGGCGGGCGTCGTCTCGCTTCCCGAACACGCGGGGATCGACATCGTTCCACTGCTTGAGACCGAATACGCCCTCTCGGGCGCCCGGCGGATCATCGGGACGCTCTTCGAGAACGAGGCGTACGCCCAGGCGCTTTCGAGCCGGGGCGGAACGCAGGAGATCATGCTCGGCTACTCCGATTCGAACAAGGAAAACGGCTTTCTCGCCGCCAACTGGTCGCTCTACAAGAACCAGCGCCGTCTCGGCGATATCTGTGCGGACCACGACGTCACGATGCGGCTGTTTCACGGCCGCGGCGGATCGATCTCCCGTGGCGGCGGTCCCATGAACGAGGCCCTGCTTGCGTTGCCCAACGACACCGTCTCCGGTCAGGTGAAGTTCACCGAACAGGGCGAAGCGATAGCCGAGAAATACGGCAACCCCCGGATCGCCGAACGGAACATCGAGCAGATGCTCAACGCTCAACTCCGCGCGCGGCTGGACGCGATCGAAACCCCGGAGGAGGAGGTTCACGAGGAGTGGATCGAGGCGATGGACATGATGGCCGACGCCGCCCGCAACGAGTACCGCGACCTCCTCGACACCGACGGATTCGTCCGCTACTTCGAGCAGGCGACTCCGATCACCGTCATCGAGGATCTCAACCTCGGATCGCGTCCAGCCTCCCGCTCGGACGAACGCACCGTCGAGGACCTTCGAGCGATCCCGTGGGTGTTCTCATGGACGCAATCGCGGTGTATTCTTCCCGGCTGGTATGCGATCGCGACGGGCATGGACGCCTACCTCGATGCCGGCGGCTCCGTCGACGTCCTTCGCGAGATGTACGAGGAGTGGCCATTCTTCAGGACGACGCTCGATAACGCCGCCGCCTCGATGTCGCGGACGGACCTCGAGATCGCGAGCCTGTATGCCGACATCGCTGATCCCGACCTCCGCGACCGGTTCTTCCCCCGGGTGAGCGAGGAATACGAACGCGCAAACGACCTCCTCGCCCGGATCAGCAGCCAGGATTCACCACGGACCCGCGAGCGTGGCGAGAACCTGGAGCTTCGCAACCCCTATCTCGACCCGTTGAACCTGCTGCAGGTGCACTTGCTCGAACACGACGACCGAAGCGATCTCGAGGAGCGCACGCTGCGATTGACCGTCAAGGGCATCGCCGCCGGAATGAAAAACACCGGATAGGGATCGACACACCCCTCGTCTCGACCGCGCAGTCGTCCTTGACCCACTCGGACGTTGCGACTTCCCTGCTCGAATCTCCGCCTCGTCGTTTACTCCCCAATACGGATGCCTCGCTATCGCTCGTCATTTCGAAGTGGGGTGAAAAGTGGGCCGGCGCGAATTCGAATCGCGGTTACGGCCACCCGAAGGCCGAAGGATACCAAGCTACCCCACCGGCCCGCGTTCAAAGGAACGTCGTTCGGTCCTTTAACCCTTCCGAACCATCACGGATCGCGGGCGTCCTGCCGCCGCTGATCGCCCGACTCCGGTCCGCCGTCCAGCTCGACGTCGGGGTTCCCGTCCGGCTCGAAATACCGATCGCGATGCGCTCTGCAGCCCGGATTGAACGCCGTTCCACAGCCGGGACAAGCGTTCCCACATTCGAAGTACGCGATCGGGGTCATCCGCTCTCCACAGCTCCCACAGAGCACGGCCGGTTCCCCGAATCGGTCGCGGGGCCAGCGAACCGGCTCGTGGTCGGTCGCCGCCTCGTGACACCGAACACACGGGTAGTAGGTCTCACAGCAGGCGAACCGGAGCGCCACGACGTCCACCTCTCCGTGCCAGTGAGCACACCGCGCCTCCGGATCGACGTCGATTCCGCGAAGCGGGACGGCGAAGCGCTCGTCGAGGGTCGGTTCGATCGTGGTCCGGACCCGCTCCTCGTCGGATCCCTGTCCGCCGGTTCGTTCCTCGTCGGTCCCGGGATCGGTCATCGTGAGTCAGTAGGCCGTGTATCCGCCAGTGTCGAGCCAGTTGTGTGCGACCGTGATCGCGTGGTCGGCGTGGAGGATCTCCGGTCCGACGCGAACGCGGCGATCGGTCACGTCCGCGAGCGTCTCGCGCTCCGCGTCGGTGAAGTCGTGGTGATCCGAGAGGACGAAGACGGGATCGCTCGGCGGCGTCTCCTCTGCGAGCGGAGCGCCCTCCTCGTGCAACTGGACGATCGGCCCCTCGCGGGCGACCCGCTCGATCGTCGCCTCGAAATCCATCCGATAGAGTTCGACACCGGGTGAGACGTCAGCCGGCTGGTGGCCGATCGCCGACTCCCGCTCGGCGAACGCGCCCCGGATGCGCGCGGCGATGTTCCGTTCGTCCGGATGGAGGTGTCTCAGATGGTCGGTGTCGAACCGGACGGTGTAGGTGTCATCACAGACGAGGTGGACCCGGACCGACTCCCGAATCCCGTGTGAGAGAAACACCGCCGATCCGACGCATCGACAAAGCAGGTCGATCCGCCCGGCTCCGGGGAGATCATCGAGCGGGATATCGGGAGTCGTCGGGACGTCGTGGCCGACGACGACGAACTGGCGCATTCGAGATCACCGAAACTCGTTGAGTCGTCGTTTGAGACGCTTTGCTGACTCGCCGGCCGCTCGAACGTAGGCGTGTTCTTCCGCGTGTGGTTCGTCGCGATCGACGACCTCCTCACCGGCAAAGATGATCCCGCGAGAGGAGTTCACGAGTCCGACGTCGACGTTGTGGCCGTCTCTGGGCGCCAGCCCGTATTCGACTGCGGCCTCAACGTCGCCGCCCTGTGCACCGACGCCGGGGACGAGAAACGGCAGCGAGGGGACCGTCTTCCGCAACGTTTCGAGTTCCTTCGGTGCAGTCGCGCCGACGACAAGCCCGACGTTACCGTGGTCGTTCCACAACTCCGCGAGCGCTGCGATCCGCTCGTAGACGGGCTCGCCGGTAGCGAGTTCCAGGTCCTGAAGGTCGCTGCCGCCCGGATTCGACGTGCGACAGAGGACGAAGACGCCCGACGTCTCCCGATCGAGGAACGGTTGGAGCGAGTCGTGTCCCATGTAGGGGTTGACCGTGATCGCGTCCGCGCCAAGGCTCCCCTCGTCGAGTACGCTTGCGTACCGGCGCGTCGTGTTTCCGATGTCGGCGCGTTTGGCATCGAGTAGGACCGGTACGTCCTTGCCGTGTGCATAGGCGATCGTCTCCTGGAGCGCCCGCCATCCGTCGGCGTCCTCGTAGAAGGCGGCGTTCGGTTTATAACAGGCCGCGTGCTCGTGGGTCGCGTCGATGATCCGCCGATTGAACGCCCACCGCGGAAGATCCGTCTCCGACAGGAACGCCGGGATCCGGTCCGGGTCGGGATCGAGGCCGACGGAGACGACGCTGTCGACGGCGGCGATCCGATCCGCGAGTCGATCGAAGAACGCCGCGTTCGCATCCGTGCCCGTGCCCGTGTCGATGCTCATGGTGAGGATGTGTGGCCGCGGCGAGTAAGCGTTTCCGTCCGTGGCGATCGAATGCCGGTCTCCGGTCGGCGCCCCGGCTCACCCGCTCGGTTATCCGAGTCCTGGATGAAGAGTCAGCCCGCCAATGCAATGTCCAAATACAGCATCACGATGACGCCAGTCATGAGTCCAAGCGTCGACACGCGCTCGTATCCACTCTCGTGTGTCTCCGGAATGATTTCGTCGGAGATCACGAACACCATCGCACCTGCCGCAAAGCCCATCGCGTACGGCAATAACGGCTCAACTGCTGTCACGGCGATCGCACCCAACACTGCTAACGGGATTTCGACGACGCCGGCACGAATCCCGGCGAAGACGGCGTACAACCGACGGTCGAGACCGGCGTTTATTGCTGCCACGGACACGGCCAGCCCCTCGGGGATGTTCTGGAGACCGATAGCAAGCATCAACGACAACGCCCCCCCGAGCAAAGCCGGATCCCCGGACGCGGCGCCGAACCCGACCCCAACCGCGAGGCCTTCGGGAATATTGTGCAGCGTGATGGCTAACACGAACAGGATCACCCCGGCCAGCCGCTCGTCAGTGACCGGAAGCGTCTCGCTCGGTTCCGCTGCGTCCGATCGACGGTTGCCGGTCAGAAGGTAGTGTGCGTGGGGAACGAGCCCGTCCGCCCGATCGAGGAACAGCGCGCCGATACCGACGCCGATGAGCGTCGGTATCGGATTTCCGCCGGAGTACTCTTCGATACCGGGGATGATGAGGCTCGTAAAGGCAGCTGCAAGCATCACTCCGGCCGCAAACCCAAGCATCCCATTGAGTGCCCGATCGGACGGATTTCGCCAGACGAGAACGAGTGATGCCCCCAAGAGGTTCAGTAGAGCGATGATAATCCCGCCAGCCAGGGCCTGTCCCACTGGAGACGTCCCGACAAATCTGACAAAGAGCTCCGCAAACTCGACCTGCATCCCGTAGTTCTAGAGAACATAGTGGTTTATAGATACGCATAGGACCGTGGCGCGGTGTTACGTTACGGATGAGGCGGTTGGTGTTTCGACTGCTTGATGTCCGAATCCGACCCCTCACTCACGTAGCCGTCCCAGCGGTGCCGAGATCGACAGCGATGTCGATGACCGAAACGGCGCTTTCGCCGAGAACGTACGTGATGGGTTCGATCCCGAACGCGCCCTCGTGGTAGACGACGCGGGGGACGGTCTCACGCGTCTCGAACGCCGATCGGAGCCGGTCGGTCCGGTCCTCGTAGCCGGCATCGAACGCGAACGTCTCCAGGCCCCGCTCGCGGGCAGCCTCGAGAAGCCGCTCGTCGGTTCGGAGGTTACATGCCGCTAGAATCGTCGGATCAACCTCGTTAGCTGCGAGAATCATCCGTGAGACGTGTTCGGAGACGCCGAACTCCGGATTGCTCGGGACTTCGATGCGGCCGCGGACGGCGTGGATCCGTCCCGGAATCGCGGCGATATCGGCGGGGCCGACCGGATCGGGGCGTGCCATCCCGACGTTTGTTCCGACGTTCGGAACGAACGCGGCGATCGAACCGGACGCTCGGAGCGTGCGGGCGGCCCGTCGGACGTTCGCAAGCGTCTCCCGGTCGGCGGCGACCGCATCGTCTGCGCCCCGCACGCAGACGTCACAGCCCAGCCCCTCGAGTGCGGGCATCTCCGCTTCGTGGATCGCACAGATCGGGCCCCTGTCCTCGAAGCTACGGATCAACTCGAGGATCTCCACCATCGCCTCGTACTCGTCGAGGTCGTCCGCATCGAAGCCATCGGCGAGCCGCTCGACCGTCTCGCCGAACCGCGGGTCGTCGGTGAGTCGTTCGTCTACGGTTCCCTTTCCGCTCGCGTACCCGCTTACCGCCGCCTGTGTCACGCCGAGTTGCTCGGCGACGGCTCGCTGTGTCCACCCCCGTTCGAGCAACGCCGTCGCCAGCTCGGTCCGGAGCGTCGGCAACACCCGTTCGGTGACGATCTCCTGCGGTAACAGCAGTCCCATGGCTCCCCTTTCCGGCGATCGCCCATAAGCCCTCCCCGGATATAATCTTCTTATATTAGTTAGTTATATATTGGTCGCCCTGAGAGGAACACGTATGCTGAGAGACGATGCACCGTCCATCACCGGGAGGGGCGGGCAAACGAGCCGAGACGGAGAATCACTGTCGGCCGACTCGACGACCCGAACGGTCGAGGCCGACCGCGAACCGTCAGCCGATCGGACCGACATCCAGCCCGGAAACCGCCGGCTCGAACGCGGTTTGTGGATCGTTTTCGGTGTCCTCTTCGGTACTGTCGTTTTTTCGGTGTATGTCCCGGTGGACCCGATCGTTTTCGTCTTCCCGCTTTGGTCGCTTTTGGTGCTCGCTGCGATGGTTACTTCCGTCGCCGTCGCGGCGGTCGCGGGTATCGGCTACGGGTGGCCGGGTGAGGACCGATGAGCCGCGTCGCACTCGGCATCGTCGGACTCTATCTCGCTGTGACGCTCGCTATCGGCTGGTACGGCTACATCCGAACCGGATCGACGCCGGCCGAATACTTCCTCGCGGGCGGAACGCTCGGCCGGGTCGTCTTCCCGCTTACGATGTTTGCGACGCTCATGAGTTCATTCATCTTTCTGGGTAGTGCGGGGTGGGGCTATCAGCACGGCATGGGCTGGTTCGCGCTGCTCGGGATCGAGGCAATCGCGGGGATTCCGCTTGCGCTCATCGGCATCCAAGTGTGGCGAGTCGGGCGAAAGCGGGGCGTGTTGACTCCGACGGAACTGATCGGGGACGCCTACGACAGCGACGCTGTCAAACTGGCGGTACTGCTCTTTCAGTTCGTCTGGTCGCTCCCGTATCTGGCCATCCAGGCGATGGGCGGCGGGTTGCTTTTTCGGTCGATAAGCGGCGGCGCCATCGGCTTCACGGAGGGTGCGATCTTGATCACCGTCGTCACGGGGATCTATCTCACGATCGGGGGGCTCCGCAGCGTCGCCTGGTCGGATGTCCTCCAGGGGGTCGCCGTCGTGGTGCTTTTGCTCGCCGCCGTCGGATATCTCGCGCCGGCGCTCGATCCCGCCGAAACGACCACGCGGCTGGCCGCCGAGACCGACCTGTTGACGCCCTCCGGCGAACTCGGCTTCTTTACGCCGGGTGTGTGGCTCTCGTTCCTCCTGATGAACACGATGGCGATCATTGCGTACCCACAGATGTTCCAGCGGTTTCTGGCCGCCGAGGACGAACGTGCCTTCCGGTCACTGCTCGTGTGGTGGCCGGTCATGGTCGTCGTCGCCGCGCTCGTTCCCGTCCTGCTCGGCGTCTGGGGTACGGCAGCGGCGCCCGGACTCGAGGATCCGGATTCGATCCTGCCGGTGCTGCTGGAGACGTACGCGCCGGAGTGGATATTCGGTATCGTCATGGGCGGGGCGGTCGCAGCGATGATGAGCACCGCGGATAGCCTCGTCCTCACGCTTTCCTCGATCGTCTCGCGGGATCTCTACAGAGCCCATCTGGCCCCGGACGCGAGCGACGCCCAAGAGACGTGGGTCGGCCGGGCGGTCGCGGTCGTCCTTCTCGTCTGTGGGCTGGCCATCGCGCTCGTCCAACACGGGACGATCATCGATCTCGCGATTTATTTCATCCAAGGCAACGCGTTGCTTTTCCCCGCGTTCGTCGGCGCGCTGTACTGGTGGCGGGCGTCGGCGTGGGGTGCGCTGGCATCAGTGCTCTCGGGGCAGGCGTATTTCCTCGCCGCACAGTTCGGCCCCGCCCCGGCGTTCGGCTTTTTGCCGTTCGTTCCCGCCCTGGTGGTCGCCTGTCTCGCGCTCGTCGCCGGATCGCTGCTCTCGCCCGAGCCGAAAACCACGACGCTTCTGGAAGAGACCGACGCTATGAAAGGAGCTGACTGAGATGACAACGACGGAACACACGAACCCCTACGCTGCGACCGACGCGACCCTCGATCAGTGGACTCGGGAAGTGATCGACACACACTTCGATCCCGACTCGGGGACGCCGTACTGGCTGGAGTGGGCGGCCGAACACGGCGTCGACGTCCGAGCGCGCGTCGACGGCTTCGCGGATCTCGAGGCCGTCTTCGAGCCTTTCGAGGAGGATATCCTCCGGCGGATTCCAGCCGCCGAGTTCGCCCCCCGATCGCTTTCGGGCGACCAGCGCGTCTACGAGACCGGCGGGACGACCGGCCCGCCCAAACGAGTGCTCATGTCCGAATACTGGCGCGAGCAGACTCGTTGGACGGCTCGAATTCTCGAGGAGTGGTCCTTCCCCAAGGGAAACGTCCTCGGGATCGCGCCGCCCGGTGGCGCCAACAACGCCGGAACGTTCGTCCAGCATCTCGCCCACGAGTGGGACGCCCTGCCGTATCACGTCACAATGGATCCCCGATGGGCGAAACATCTCTCGACCCGCCCGGACGACGACGAGTTCGACCGGTACGTCGAACATCTCCTCGAGCAGGCGAGGACCATCCTCGACACACAGCCGATCGACGTCCTCTTTACCACCGGTCGGCTGCTCGAACGGCCGGCGGTCAGAGAGTTGGTCGCCGAATCCGAACTGGAGGGGATCGTCCACGGCGGCACCGCACTCGACCGCGACACCCACCGCATCCTCCGCGAGGAGTGGTACGACGACGTGACGCTCGTCGGCGAATACGGGAACACGCTCATGGGGATCGCCCCCGAGGCGCCGCCCGCCTATCAGCCACTTGCGGAGCGCTCCTATCACCTCGATTACGTACCCTGCTACCCCTACTTCGTCCCCGAGATAGTCGACGAGGACGGCTCGTCCGTCGCCTACGGCGAGCGCGGCAGGATTCGACTTACGGTCCTCACGAAGGAGTTTTTCCTTCCGCTCATGTTCGAACGCGACAGCGCGATCCGGATCGAGGGAACCGACGAGCTGCCGTGGGACTGGGTCAGAACGCCCCGAACGGCCGACGCCGACGAAGAGCGGACGGTCGAGGGGGTGTACTGACGGGATGGCGTCGATCGACGGATGACCGCATCCGACGCCGACGGCGACGACCTGCCGGTGATTCGACCGGTTTCCAGCCGCGAACGGGAGACGCTTCGGACGACGAGGATCGCGGGGATCGACGGACCCCTCGCGGAGCTCGCACGCGTTCCTCGGATTCGGGCACACGACGCGATCGAAACCGCCCGCGGGGAGGGCTTCGAGGCGCTCCAGCGGATGCCCGTTGCGGAGCTCCTCGACCGGCTCGCGACCGCCGGCGCGCTGTTTCTCGGGGAGGGGGCGCCCGCGAGCGCGACCGCCGGCTCACTGCCCCCGTTCGAGACCTACCGACGTCGAGTCACCGAATCGACCGGGCTGCCTGCCGGTTTGGTCGAAACGAGCGCCCACTGGCTCGCGTTCGGCCTCAGACACGCGGCCGAATCGCTCCGAGCACAGTCGCCGACCGGCCGACTCGATGTCTACGACGAACCGGCCTACGAGCGAGAGCGGACCGTCGGCCTCGCCTTCGCGCCGCGCGTTCGGATCCTCGGAGCGATGATGCCAGCCAACGATCCGACCGTCTACGCCTGGCCGGCGCTGGCGATCGCGATGAAGATACCGATCGCCCTCCGGCCATCGGACCGCGATCCGTTCACTGCGGTTCGACTGGGCCGGGCGCTTCTGGAAGCGGGCGTGCCCGAGTCGGCGGTTCATGTCCTCCCTGGCGACCGATCGCTCGGTGAGACGATCTGTCAGGAGGCTGATCACGCGATGGCGTTCGGCGGCGAGGAGGCTGTCGCCGGCTTCGAGGACGATCCGAGCGTCGAAACCTACGGTCCCGGCGAAAGCGTCGCGATCCTCGGACGCAAGCCGACCGCACGGGAACTGGATACGCTGGCCCGCGGCGTCTGTCGTGCCGGCGGACGCGCCTGTTTCAACCTCACCCGGATCGTCGCGACCGGCGACTGTGACCCCGACGTCGTCGCAAACGGGCTCGCCGAACGACTTCTGGAGGCGGACGTCGGGCCGCTTCACGACGAACACACCGACGTCCCGGGGTTCCCCGATCGCGAGACTGCAGTCCGAATCGACGGGGCGATCACGGCACGCGAGGGTGTCGACGTCACCGCCGAGATGGGCGACCGTTCCTCACGTCTTTTCGACCCCGAGGACGCCCCTCGACTCTTGCCGACCGTCCTTCGAACCGACAAGCTCGTCCCGGAGTTCCCGTTTCCATTCGTCGGTGTGACTCGGCGCGATCGCGAAGAGCTTCCCAAGTGTCTCCGTGGCGCCTATCTCGCGGTCGTCATCGGCGAGGAAACCATCGAGCGCCGCGTGGTTCGCTCGCCGGCGATCCGGAAGGTCTACGCCGGCGGCTATCCGGCGAGTGTCGATCTCCGCGAGACCCACGAGACGTATCTCGCGTCGTTTCTCTATTCGACGACGACCTACGATCCGGCGTAGCTCGTCGCGATTTCGGGCGATCAGTCGATCGTCATTCCGCCGTCGACGTGAAGAATCTCGCCGGTCACGAACTCATGTGCCGCAAGAAACCGCACGGCGGTGGCGACCTCCTCGGGTGTCGCCTCGTAGCGATCTAAAAGCGTATCGACCGTATGATGGCCCCGAAACCGGCGGGCCTCCAGCGATTCGGTGATCTCGTCGTCCATCGGCGTATCGACCGGTCCCGGCGAGACCGCCGACACGCGTACCCCGTCGGGACCGAGTTCGCGAGCGAGCGCCCGCGTGACGCCGACGACGCCCGCCTTCGAGGCGGCATACGTCACGTCGACGGTTCCGAGGTCGGCGGCGACGCTTCCGACGTTGACGATCGCGCCGGACGTCTCCCGAAGCGACGGGACGGCAGCGGCGCTGACTGCGACGACACCCGCGACGTTCGTCGAAAGCGCCCTGTCGATTCGATCGGGTGCTTCCTCGATCGGCCCGGGCGTCGCGATCCCGGCCGCGTTGACGAGCACCGACAGCTCGCCCAGTTCCGTCGCCCGCTCGACGAGTGTCGACGCATCGTCGTCGTCGGTGACGTCGGCCTGTACGATCGTCGCGTCCCGACCGCAGGACTCGACCGCCTCGGCCGCCCGTCGGGCGCCGTCCTTGTCGCTGTGGT
Organism: Halopenitus sp. H-Gu1; assembly: GCF_041821145.1. Taxonomy (NCBI): domain Archaea; kingdom Methanobacteriati; phylum Methanobacteriota; class Halobacteria; order Halobacteriales; family Haloferacaceae; genus Halopenitus; species Halopenitus sp. H-Gu1. The sequence goes on from NZ_JBGUBC010000025.1 coordinate 34,070, forward strand.
AGCCGATCGCGACATCGGCGCCGCAGCCAGCGAGTTCCGCCGCGATCGCCCGTCCGATACTGCCGGAGCCGCCGGTCACGAGTGCGGTCCCCTCTATGTTCATACTTCTCGGAAGTTGCGGTTTCCAGTTAAGCCCTCCTGTCACCGGAGACGTCGACTCAGAGACACGGGGATCATGATGAGCGGATACCCGATCCCACCGGCGCCGACGATCCGAGGACACCTCTTCGTTTTCAATGTTTCAGTCACGTCGACCCACCGACCGCGGAACCGGGGTTGCAAGTCTTCGCCGTCTGGTGGAATCATGCTTAAGTTAATACGACATCAAATCCCGAGCATGAACCTCACCGACCGGCCGCGTCGGCTCCGGACCGACGGCGTCAGGCCGCTCGTCAGCGAGACGTCGCTTTCGCCGACCGACCTGATCGCGCCGGTGTTCGTCGACGCGACCACGGACGAGCGCGTGCCGATCGACTCGATGCCGGGCCAGGAGCGTGTCCCCGTCTCGGAAGCTGCGGATCGCGTTGCGGAGATCCGAGATACCGGCGTCGAGGCGGTCATTCTCTTCGGGATTCCGGAGGTGAAGGACTCGGCCGGAACCCGTGCGTACGCGGATGACGGCGTCGTTCAGCGAGCCGCACGTCGGATCGATGCGGAGACCGACGCCTACCTCGTCGGCGACGTCTGTCTGTGTGAATACACCGATCACGGCCATTGCGGCGTGATCGAGGAGTCGGCCAAAACGGATCCGACTCTCACCGTTCGCAACGATGAGACGCTCGATCTGCTCGCCCGAACGGCGGTCTCTCAGGCCGAGGCGGGCATCGATATGATCGCACCTTCCTCGATGACAGACGGCATGGTCGCGGCGATCCGGGAGGGGCTCGATGCGGCCGGCTTCGAGCACGTCCCGATCATGAGCTACGCGGCGAAATACGAGTCCGCCTTCTACGGTCCCTTCCGTGAAGCGGCCGACGGGGCACCCGCCTTCGGTAACCGCCGCCACTACCAGATGGACCCCGCAAATCGTCGCGAGGCGCTCCGTGAGGCCCGACTCGACGCCGAGGAAGGTGCGGACGTGTTGATGGTCAAGCCCGCGCTTGCGTACCTCGACGTCGTCTCCGATCTCCGCCGGGAGTTCGATCACCCGATCGCGGCCTACAACGTCTCCGGGGAGTACGCGATGATACACGCGGCCGCAGAAAACGGGTGGCTCGATCTCGAGTCGGTCGCCCACGAGTCGCTCCGCGCGCTCAAACGTGCCGGCGCCGACCTGATCGTCACCTACTTCGCCGAGGATCTGGCCGACCGGCTGTGATCGGCTCGCCACTCTCGCTCAATTCCGGGGGCATCACCCCGATCAGACGACCTGCTCGCCATCGTCGTCGTACACCTCGATCGCATCGACCGGACAGACGCGCGCGGCGAACTCGGCGTCGAACTCCTCGCCGTCCGGGACTTCAAGTTCATAGACCTCGACGTCCTCGTTCGACCGTTCGCCGCCCTCAAGGTCGGCCTTCCCGGCATCCAGGTTCTTGCTAAACCGGTCCCACTCCTCGACGCACTGGTACATGCCGATGCAGGTGTCACGATCGAAGACGACTTTCATGTCCGATGGTTCGCGGGAAGGGCACATATCGGTGGCGACCGCCGTCGACGGTCATGCGGGTCCGGG
>NZ_JBGUBC010000026.1:0-35132 GCF_041821145.1 Halopenitus sp. H-Gu1
AGGCCGAGCAGGGCGGGGTAGTTCACAAACTGAGTCTCTCTCTGACGGATCTTGTAACGATCGGTCGGATCAGTCCCGGATCGATCCAGGTAACGCTTCTCCGCAGCGATTGAGGGCCATGTCGATGACGCTCTTTGGATACACGACGGACGATCGGAGTCGTCTGGCTGACCCCATCGGGATTCGACCAGAATGTTACAAAACTATCCTTGTGATTCACTTGCCGTCAGCCGGCCGTTGTCCTCGGATCGAGGCCACCGCCGACGTCGTTTTTGCCAGTAACAAAGGTCATCGATCGGCCGGTAGGGATTCGACTATCGTCGAACCCAGGGTCACGTTTCTGGATCGATTGTTTCGTCGTCTATCGGACCATCCATCCCAATAGTTTGGTTGGAAACGGCGATATATTCTCGAATGAGCACATCCGTCGAATTACGAGTTCCCCTGCAGATCTCGACCACTATCTCGGCCGTTGTAAATACGTTGCGCGTCGAACCAGTGTGCCGACGCGGCTGGAACCCACTGTGCCGGCGTGGCCGGTCGTGACGGTCTCGAACGGGGACGATACCCTTACTACTGGCGTCCAGGAGGGGATCGCTCCCTGCTCGCGGTGGTTCCGCGACGTTTTTCATCCGGCCGCCGCAATCGGAAGCCAATGGACGAGGACCTTCGCGAGCGCGTGGCCGCGGCCGCCGAGGAGGCCGCACTCTACAACGCGCTCAAACACGAAAGCGATCCCGACGTCGGTGCGATCATGGGGCCGCTCATGGGATCGAACCCCGACTTCCGGCCGCACGGCGACGAAATCCCCGGCGTCATCGCGCCGATCGTCGACCGAGTCGCCGAGATGGACACGGAGGAACGCCGCTCCCGGCTTGAGGATCTGGCTCCCGAGCGACTGGCCGAGTTGGAGACGGAAGACGAGGAGGATGAGCATGCTCTCCCCGATCTCCCGAACGCCGAGGAGGGCGATGTCGTGATGCGGGCGGCGCCCAATCCCAACGGTCCCTGGCACATCGGCCACGCGCGAATGCCTTCCGTGATCGGGACTTACGCCGAGCGATACGACGGCGAGTTCATCTGTCGATTCGACGACACCGATCCCGAGACGAAACGGCCCGATCTCGACGCCTACGACGCCATTCTCGACGACATCGACTACCTCGGATTCGAGCCCGACGTCGTCCTCAAGGCCTCCGATCGTCTGGAGATCTACTACGACTACGCCCGCGAACTGATCGATCTCGGCGGCGCCTATACCTGTTCGTGTCCCGCCGAGGCGTTTCGCGAGCGGAAGGCGAACGCCGAGGCCTGTCCCCACCGTGACAAGGACGCGGGAAGGATCCACCAGGAGTTCCAGGCGATGATCGATGGGGAATACGAACCGGAGGAGATGGTTCTGCGCGTGAAGACCGACATCGAGCACAAGAACCCGGCATTGCGCGATTGGGTCGCCTTCCGACTGGTCGGGGCCGCCCACCCTCGCGAGGAAGCAGCCGAATACGACTGTTGGCCGATGCTCGATTTCCAGTCGGGCATCGACGATCACCTCACTGGCGTCACCCACATCATCCGCGGTATCGACCTGCAGGACTCCGCAAAGCGCCAGCGATTCGTCTATGGCTACTTCGATTGGGAGTACCCCGAGGTGCTCCACTGGGGACACGTCCAACTCGACGAGTACGACGTGACGATCTCCACCTCGACGATCAAGGGACTCATCGAAGCGGGCGAGTTGACTGGTTGGGACGATCCGCGTGCGCCGACGATCCAGTCGCTTCGTCGCCGGGGCATCCGTGGGCAGGCTATCGTCGACGCGATGGTCGAGCTCGGGATGTCCACCTCGGACGTCGACCTCGCGATGTCAGCGGTGTACGCCAACAACCGTGATCTGGTCGGCGATAAGGCGAACCGCTACTTCCTCGTTCGCGACCGTCCCGATGCGCCGGCGGTCGAACTTGATATCCAGGGTGGTCCCGACGCCGGCCATCCGCCCTTGCATCCGGACCACGAGGACCGTGGTACCCGCACCATTCCCGCCGATACCGTGTTCCTCGAGGAACCGGATCTACCCGAGGACGGCGCTCGCGTCTGGTTGAAGGGATTCGGCTGTGTCCGATACGATGCGACCGACGTCACTCTCGAATACGTCGGCGACGACATCTCGGCCGTCCGGGAGGAGGACGTCCCGGTCGTCCACTGGGTTCCGGTCAACGAATCCCTTGAGACGATGATGCGGACGATCGACGGGGACGTCACGGGCTATGCTGAACCCGAGGTCGCGGATCTGGCGATCGACGACCTCATCCAGTTCGAGCGCGTTGGGTTCGTCCGGATCGACGACTTCGATCCGGACCCGGAACCGCAGGGATACGGCCCGACCGGCGAGGAGGATCTCGTCGTCTACTACGCACATCCGTAGCATCCGTGACACGCCGATCGAACGTCGCCGAGTTTTGTGACGTTTGAACGTCGCCGAGTTTTGTGACGCTTGCACGCCGCCGGCTTTCGTGACGTTTGCACGTCGTCGAGTTTCCAGAAGTGATCGGTCGGACTACTCGAAGTACCGCTCCGGAACCCACTTCCGAGCCGCTGGCGGGACGCGCGCCGCGATCATCGCCGCGAGATCGGGTAGTCGGCGGCGGACGACCACGTACACCGCCGAGATGCCAAGCAGAGTCGCCGCAATCGTGGCGATCTGGCCGTCGGCGACGAACAACACCGGGAGGGTCGCTGCCGTCGCGATGCCGAGATCCTCCGGCGACCCGTCATAACGGATCCACCGCCGTGGCGCGATCCATCGGTTGCGGACGTGGTCGTAGACGGCCCGATCCGAACGGCCTTCCCACGGACGAAGTTCCAATCCGCCGCCGAAGACGTCCATCAAACAGTGGGCTGCTGCCGCGGCGAGGAACACCGTAAGCGCGATGCTTGCCGGAGTGGGTGCCACGACCGCGGTGACCGCCATGATACCGGCCGCAACCGGATACCCCACCGGGAAGTGGAGTGTGCGCCGATGTCCCTTATAAAGATCCAGGTCCGGAATGGCGCCCCCCACGAGCCCCGCAAGAAGGACGATCCCCGCGAGTTCGGGAGACAAAGCGGCGATCGGAGCCGCGATCGTCATCCCGACGATCGCGTGGGTCGTCTGCATCATTACGTCCTTACAAACACGACAGAAGAGTATGAATCTATCGGGAGCGATCGCCGACCGATCCTTATAAGCGATGGCGTTGAAACACACGTATGGTCACGATCAAGGATAGCGTCCACGACCACATTCGGATCGAGGGCGTGGCCGCGGACCTGTTGGACACCCCCACAGTCCAGCGGCTGCGACGCGTCTCCCAGCTTGGAACCGTCCAACTCGTCTATCCCTCCGCGAACCACACCCGATTCGAACATTCCCTCGGAGTGTACCACCTCGCTAGCCGGGCCCTCGATCAGCTCGGGATCGACGGGTTCCAGGCCGATCGGATCGAGGCTGCCGCGATCCTTCACGACGTCGGCCATGCACCCTTTAGCCACAACGTCGAGTCGCTTCTGTATCGACAGACCGGGAAGTTCCACGACGACGTCGAGGAACTGCTCGTTGAGGGTGCCGTCGGCGACGTGCTCCGCGATCACGACCTCGATCCGAGCCATATCGCCGGGTTAGTCGCCGGCGAGGGGCGATACAGCGGGCTCGTTTCGGGCGAACTCGACGTCGATCGAATGGACTATCTCGTACGCGATGCCCACCACACTGGGGTCCCCTACGGGACGATCGATACCGGTCGGCTCGTCCGTGAGTTGACCTTCGTCGAGGATACTCTCGTGCTCGACGAGGGAAACGTCCAGACCGCAGAGAGCCTGCTTCTCGCGCGGGCCCTTATGAATCCCGTCGTCTATACCCACCACGTCGCCCGCATCTCGAAGGCAATGTTGCGTCGGGCAACCCAACGGCTTCTCGACGGCTCCGACGTCACCGCCGAGGAGATCAGACGAATGGACGATCACGATCTCGTGGCCGCGTTGCGGACCACCGAGGGAACGCGTGCGCTCGCACGCCGCATCGACGAACGTGACCTCTACAAACGAGCCGTCTGGGCGGAGTACGAGGACGTTCCGGAGGCCGTTCACGACGCCGACCACGAGCGCGTTCGCGAACTCCAACACGAGATCGCCGCGACGGCCGGCGTCGAGCGTGATTCGGACGTGATCCTCGACGTTCCCCCGGACCCGTCCATGCGTGAGTCGACTTCACGAGTCACCGTCAACGGCGAGATACGGCGGCTAGAAGAGCAGTCTCCGCTCGTCTCGGCACTTCGAACCGCCCAGCGGAATCAGTGGCGTCTCGGCGTTTACTGTCCGGAACCGCTAACCGATCGCGTTGGGCGGGCGACCGCGGACGTCCTCGGTCTGGAGGTGGACTCGCTCGTCAGCGACGTTCGTCACGGGATGACGGCCACGCTCGACGACTTCGAGTGACGCCCTGGTACGTTCGCTCCAGCGGTGCCCGAGCGGATCGGCGGCGATCCCGGGTCGTGACCTTCAAGCCACGCGAGATGGTCTCCTCGGGTATGCACGTCGAAGGGACCATCCTCCTCGGCAGGGAATTCACTCCGATAGAGGGGCGAGTCGTGATCGCCGACGGCGAGATCGTCGCCATCGAGGAGGTCGAGACGGAAAGCGACGACGTGATCCTCCCCGCGTTCGTCAACGCCCACACACATATCGGAGACTCCATCGCCAAGGAAGCGGGCGGCGGGCTCCCACTTGATGAACTCGTCGCGCCACCGGACGGCCTCAAACACCGTCTGCTTCGGTCGGCGAACCGTGAGGAGACGGTCGAAGCGATGTCTCGAACCCTCCGATTCATGGAGTCGACCGGGACGGGCGCGTTCGTCGAGTTTCGAGAGGGAGGGATCGACGGAGTGGCGGCGCTTCGCGACGCGCTGGCGGGCCGCGGAGGGGCAGAGGCAGTTGGACCTCGGGATATCGCGGCAACGATCCTCGGTCGTGGGGAGACTGCTGTCCTCGAGGCCGCCGACGGATACGGGGCCTCCGGTGCCAGAGACGCCGATTTCGACAACGCACGGAACGCGACCCGGGAGGCCGACAAACTGTTCGGAATTCACGCCGGCGAACGCGATGACCTCGACGTCAATCCGGCGATCGATCTCGATCCGGACTTTCTCGTTCACATGGTTCACGCGACCGATCTCCATCTCGATCGTCTCGAGGACCGAGGTACGCCGGTCGTGGTTTGCCCGCGATCGAATCTCGTCACGAACGTCGGCGTGCCACCGATTCGTGAACTCGCCGCACGGACGACCGTCGCGCTCGGGACGGACAACGTCATGTTGAACTCGCCGTCGATGTTCCGGGAGATGGAGTTTGCCGCCAAACTGGCGGACGTTCCCGCGGCCGATATCCTCCGGATGGCGACGGTCAACGGCGCGGAGATCGCGGGGCTCGACTGCGGGGTGATCGAGGAGGGAGCCGACGGCAGGCTCCTCGTACTCGACGGCGACTCGGATAACCTCGCGGGCGCCCAGGACATCGTGCGGGCGGTGGTTCGGCGTGCCGGACACGGCGATGTCGAACGCGTCGTGTCGTGAGCGGCTATCCCATCTCCGGTCCGTGTCGCACCCAGTATGTCTGTCGAATCCCCTGTGCGTCTCGTCTCGCACTCGATACGTCTCGCACTCAATACGTCTTGTCGAGCCTTAGTTCGTCTCGTCTAGACCTCTGCGTTCACGTTTCGTTCCGTCTCTTCTTCCGAGTCGGAGTCGGCCTCCTCGTCGGGGGCGGATTTGGCCTCGGAGTTGCCTGCCGAATCGGCGTCGATCCGGGGGGAGAGCTCCTCGACGAACCGTTTTATGACCTCCTCCTCGGCGCGATGTAGCGTCTCGCTTGCCGTCGATTTCGCGATCCCGACCGTCTCGGAGAGATCAGTCAAGGAGCATTTGCGGGGCGTATCGTAGTAGCCGCACTCGACGGCGGTCAACAGGAGTTCCCGCTGTTTCTCCGTGAGTATCTGGCTCGGCTGGAGCCGCTCCTGAATGTACTCGACACGGAAATCCATATTCAGATCCTGGAACTGCTGTCCCAGTTCCGAGAGGCGGTCGTGTGCGCCCGTCACGTCGATCGTCGCCTCCCCGTCACGTATCTCGATGGGCATTTCGATGGGGATCCCGGACCGTTTGGCGGCGACCAGAAGCATCGGAGCCGAGGTCTCGAACTGCACGGTCGCCTCGCTTTCGGTCCGTTGCATCACGGACAGATCCGACAGGACGGGATGATCGTTCATGTCCGAGAGCACGGCATCGAGATCCGGAGCCGAGATCCACACGAGCGCGAATCCCGGTCCGTCGCCGGGAAGCGCCGCGAGCACCTGAAACGTCGCATCCGGGTGTGCCCGCGAGACGTCCGAGATCCACGGTCCCTCGGGCATGTCGACGACGAGGCGAGCCTGTGTCATTCGAGATCCTCCATTCGAGCGAGTTTCGTGATCGGTTGATGCATTCGTGTCGTAAGTAGGTACGGGTCGATGGCGTCGCGTCGATCCGTCTCACTCGACGACGATCGCGCCCTTCATGCCGATCGCCTCGTGGGGCGTACAGGCATACTTGTAGGTTCCCGCGCTGAGAGTCCGTTCGAAGGTGTGGCCCGAATCGGCGGTCGTTTCCGACTCGAACTCGCCGCCGTCTGCGGAAACGTTGTGCTGGCCGCCCTCCCCGGTCCACTCCCAGACGATCGTCGTGTCGCTTGAGACGGCCATGGCCGGCGGCGCAAACGAGAGTCCGTCACCCGCACCGACCTCGATCGTGACGCTGTCGGCGTTGCGGCGGTCGAGGGTGCCCTCGTAGTTGTCCACGCTTTCGAACCAGCCGTCGTAGTTCGGCTCCTCGGAGAGGAACTCGTCGCCTCCGCTTCCGTTCCCGCCGTCTCCGTTTCCGCCACCGTTTCCTCCTTCACCGCTCCCGCCCGAACAGCCGGCAAGCATCGTCGCGCCGACAGTCGCGGTCGCGGTGAGGTACGTTCGACGATCGAGAGTCCGGTCCGGAAGCGTGTGTTTGCGTTCGGTCATACGACGGATGGACGTACCCCTCAGGTGGACATATGGGTCGCGTCCATTCTCGACCGCTGGAACTCCCTCCGAATATATTCGTTCGGAACGTCACCGGGGCCGTCACTCCTTCCAGTCGGGGCCGAATCGCGGCATGCTGTTCGCCGCCGGAGATCACGTCGGCCGTCTCGTGGACGAGGTGACGTTCCTCGCCGATCGCGAACGGTTGCACGGTTCTTATTACCGCGGCGCTCCCGTTTTCGGTATGGAACTCGATGCGATCGCGGAGCTGATCGAAGCAGAGATACCCAACGCCGTCGCCGAGGTGATGCGCCCCCGCGTCCACGACGACGAGGATGAGGACGACCACTACGCGGCGGTCGTGGTTTCGCCCGCTTTCGAGGGAGAGCCGCTCGTTTCCCAACACCAGCAGGTCTACGATGCTCTCGATGATCACATGACGACCGACATCCATGCGATGGAGATGCAGACCTACACGCCTGCCGAGTACGCGGAACGCGGCGACGGCTCGCTTGAGGGCCGGTTGCGCGCGGCCGGACTGTTGCCGACCGAGGAGTGATCGGCGGTCGAGATCCGTTCGATCGTCTTTCAGTAGGTTTTACGCGATCCACTCCCGAAGCCACGGGTATGGGAGACGATCACCGGATCGAATCGGACAGTCTCGGAGAGATGAAGGTCCCGGCCGACGCGTACTGGGGCGCACAGACCCAGCGTGCCGTCGAAAACTTCCCGATATCGGGAATCACCTTCAGCAGGAGATTCATTCGAGCGCTTGGGATCGTGAAGAAGTCCGCAGCGCGCGCGAACCGCGATCTCGGTCTGATAGACGACGACGTCGCGAAGGCGATCGTCGAGGCCGCAGACGAGGTCATCGCTGGCGATCACGACGACCAGTTCCCGGTTGACGTCTTTCAGACCGGTTCGGGGACCTCCTCGAACATGAACGCGAACGAGGTCATCGCCAACCGCGCTGCCGAGATCACCGGCGCCGAGATCGGCGACCGCGTGGTTCACCCGAACGACCACGTCAACTACGGCCAATCGAGCAACGACGTGATCCCGACAGCGATGCACGTCGCCGCTCTCGAGGCGATCGAAAAGGATCTGGTTCCCGCACTGGAGACGCTTCATGCCGCCCTCACGGAGGCCGAATCGGAGTTCGACGGCGTGGTGAAGACGGGACGAACCCACCTTCAGGACGCGACGCCGATCCGGCTCGGACAGGAGTTCAGCGGCTACCGCTCGCAGATCGAACGTGGAATCAAACGCGTTGGCGACGTTCAACTCCACCTTCGCGAGCTCGCGCTCGGCGGAACCGCGGTCGGAACGGGGCTTAACACCCACCCTGAATTCCCCGAGCTCGCCGCCGAATACATCTCCGAGGAGACGAACACGACCTTCCGCGAGGCCGACAACCACTTCGAGGCGCAGGCGGCCCACGATGCGATGTCGGAAGCCCACGGCGCGTTGCGCACCGTCGCTGGCTCGATGAACAAGATCGCAAACGACCTGCGGCTTCTCGCCTCGGGGCCGCGAAACGGTCTCGGCGAGATCGAACAGCCGGAGAACCAGCCCGGCTCCTCGATCATGCCTGGCAAGATCAATCCGGTCGTCGCCGAATCGGTCAACCAGGTCCACAAGCAGGTCATCGGGAACGACGCGACGATCTCCGCCGGCGCCGCCCGCGGCGAGATCGACTTGAACCTATATAAACCCGTGCTGGCTCACAGCTTCCTCGAGTCCGCCGCGCTGTTGGCCAACGTCGCGGAGGCGTTCGGCGAGAAGTTCGTCGCAAAACTGGAGGCCAACGAGGAGTACTGCGCCGAGCAGGTCGACCGATCGATGGCGCTTGCGACGGCACTTAACCCGGCGATCGGATACGACAAGGCTTCGAAGGTGGCCAAAACGGCCCTCGCGGAGGACAAGACCGTCCGCGAGGTCGCCATCGAGAAGGGGTATCTCACCGAGGCGGAGGCCGACGAGGTGCTCGATCCCGAACGCATGACCCACCGCGGGATCCTCGGCGAGGACTGATCGCCGTCGTCGTCGAACGGATTCACTTGCGGCTGGTTTGAGCGAGCCGGATCGGGGTGCTTCCGATGCATCCGGGCCGGCGGATCAGGGTGGGTCTCCGTTCGAACTGGCTCTTGAACATCGATCCCGATCGTTCCTCCGGCTTCCGGCCTCGATGCGTGTTTGTCTCGTTCTCGATGCGCATTTGTTCCGGCCTCGATATACCTGGGAAACCCACCCACGAGCGCGGCCGACGGCCGTACGTTTCGATCCTCCCCCTGGATCGTCAACGCTCCGCCCAAGCGAGAGCTCGCGAGCACGAAACCCGCATTAAACCGGTTTAAATCCGATTTAACCGTTCAAAAACCGGGTTCACGATCGGGGCTTTATATGGGTTCGTCGCTCCTTAAACCGAATGTAATGAACCAACTCAGTACGCTGGCGATCGCGTTCGTCCTGGTCGTCTCGACCGTCGGGGCCGCTCCGGCCGCGGCGGCGGCGATCGACGGACCGAGCGCGCCGACGACCGCCACACTAGGTGAGACGGTCGATCAGGTGACGACGGAAAACGAGACGGCGACGAACGAGACGGAGACAAACGAGACGGCGACGAACGAGACGGAGACAAACGAGACGGCGACGAACGAAACTAATGAGACTGACGCCGAGAACATTCCGCCCGGACACTTCCTCTCCGGCGCGATCGGCGTTCAGGAGGCCGAAATAGACGGCGAGATCGAAACGCGTGCACTCGGTCTCCGGATCGCCCGAGCCGAGACTGACCAGGAACGTGCGGCGGTCATCGCGGCTGCAGTTGAAAACGACACCGAACGCGTTGCAGAACTCCGCCAGCGGCACGAGGAGCTTCGACAGATGCGCGAGGAGGGCGAGATCTCGGAGGGCGAGTACCGTGCACGGAGCGCGAAGATCGCAACCCAGCTTCGGAACGTCGAACGCACGTCCAATCAGACCGCCGAAGCGGCTTCCGGGCTCCCCGTGGAGTTACTTGAGGAGCGCGGCGTGAACGCGACCGCGATCCAGGAACTGCAGAACAACGCGAGCGAGCTACGCGGCAATGCCTCGGCAGTCGCAGGCGACATCGGTGGGCCGCCGGAACACGCCGGCCGACCCGATGGCGTCCCGGGGCGTGACGACGAAACCGACGCGGACGATGGGATGGAGAATACCACGAGGGACGGGGCATCCGATCGTGGTGATGGACCTGACGACGCCGGCCAACCCGACGACGCCGGTCCCACTGACGATCGCTCAGGGGATTCCGACGGGGAAACCTCCGATGATGGCGAGCAAGCCGGGACTGGCGATTCGACCGCTTCCAACACGACCGATGACGACGCCGGCGATGGTGGCGGCAATTCCGACGCCGGTTCTGACGGTGCAAGCGATGGTTCCGACAGCGGCACTGCCGGTGGGACTCAATGAATCGGTATTGCTCCGACTCCCACCAGCGTTCTCACGCTCGCCGGTCGATGATCGACCGCCGGATTAAGACGTCGAAATGACCGTCCCAACACGACTGGTATCTGCGGGTGTGGCTTTTCTCGTGGTAACGAGCCTGGTGGCCGGTGCGGTCGGAACTGCTGCGGCCACGGATCACGACGAGGGATCCGCGTTGGTCGTGGACCTCGAGGAGGACGGTGACGCGACGATCACGCTGATCTCGAGGTACGATCTCACGGACGAGGACGAACGACGAGCCGTCCACGATCTCGCAAACGACACGGAGGCACGATCGGCGCTTCGTGACCGCTTCGAGTCCCGGATGGCGTCCGTCGCCGACGACACCGCCGAGGAGACCGGCCGCCAGATGAGCGTCTCCGAGGGATCCATCGATGTGAGCGCTCCCGCGGATTCGGACGTCGGGACGGTGGCGTTGTCGGTCCACTGGAGCGGGTTGGCCGCCATCGACGGGGAGTCACTCGTCCTCACGGAGCCGTTCGCGAGCGGATTTAGCCCCGATCGGACGTTCGTCGTGTCGGCGCCCGACGGCTACGCCGCGACGTCGGTGACGCCCGAAGCGGATGCCGTGGAGAACGGATCCCTCCGATGGGATGCCGGAACGACTCTTGAAGGGTTCGAGGTAACTTTCGAGCCGACGACGGAGACGACCGACGGATCCGGAACCTCGGAGTCGTCAGCCCCAGGATTCGGAATACTCGCCGGAATACTCGCACTCGTGGGCGTGCTCCTCGCAGCACGCACTCGAACGAGCGACTGATCGCTGGGGGAGGGCGACCGATCGTTCGGGGAGTGCGACCGATCGCTCGCTAAGACGACGAGATCGTTCGATCGATGCCCGACATTTCCGAGGTGAGGGGGGTTCGGTGTGTGTCCCGGTTCAGATCGACTCGACCGCTTCGAGTACCGCCTCGTATTCGGGTTCGTTCGTCGGATCCTCAGCCACCCACTCGTAGACGACCGTCCCGTCCGCATCGAGGACGAACACGGCTCGATTGGCGATTCCGTGCAGTCCGAGATCGGCGATGTCGATCTCCAGATCGTAGGCTGAGATGGCTTCCCGAGCCATGTCGCTTAGCAGGTCGAACTCGATGCCGTGTTCCTCCCGGAACGCCCCGAGCGAGAACGGTGAATCGGCGCTCACGCCGAGGATCGTTGCGCCGGCGTCCTCGAACTCATCGAGTCGATCCTGGAACGCGATCATCTCGTTCGTGCACGGCGGGGTGAACGCGCCCGGGAAGAACGCCAGTACGACGGGACCGCCCCCGAGGACGTCCTGGAGGTCGAACGATTCGTGATCACTCGTGCCGATCGTTGCAGTGAAATTCGGAGCGGCATCACCTTTCGAGATCATCAGCAATAATCACGGGCTGATGGTTCATAAACCCGATCGCGAACGGAACGACCGCCTCCAAGTCGGCCCATCGCTGCAGTTCACGCGTGTTGTTTTGGCTGGGTGAACGCCGGCTGATCGCCGCTCTCGAACTGTTTGACGATCCGCTCTTCGGCGCGATGGAGGATCTCACAGCACGTTGACTTGGCCATCTCCAGTTCGTCGGCGAGTTCACCCTGGGTACATCCTCGCGGTGAGTCGTAGTATCCGCGGTCGATCGCGGCTTCGACGACCTCGCTTTGTCGCTCCGTGAGGATCCGGTCGAACTGGACGCTCTCCCAGATGTGTTCGACCATGAATCCGATCTCCGATCGCTCGAGTTCGTCCGCAAGCGTCGACAGGCGGTTTCGGGTGGTCGTCAACTCCCATTCGACCTCGCCGCCGACGATCTCGAAGGGCATCTCGATGGGAACGCCGGTCCGATCGAGGATCCGCAACAAAAGCGGATCGTCGGCTTCCAACTGGATGAGTACGCGATCACTGCCTCGCTGAAAGACCTCGACCGTGTAGACGTCCTCGTACTCCTCCATCCGGTCGATGACCGTGCTCGGATCGGTTCCGTCGGTGAGCACTTCCACGAACCCGACACCGACGCCGTCACACGATTGTGCGGATCGGACCCGGAATCGGGTGTCAGGGAACCGCCGCGAGAGATCGCCGATCCAGGCTCGATTCGGGACGTCCAACGTGAGTGAAACGGACACCATCTTAGGTGCACCTAAACATGGAGGGGTCATGAACGCGTCGACGAACATGTTCGAACCACCCCTCTCGACGCTGACGTGGACCAGGGGTCGTCGATCAGTTATGGCTGCCAGATGGCGGTGACCACCCCTTCGTCGGTCTCGACCGTCTCGTAGTCGTATCCGCGATCCTCCAGTTTCGGATAGAGGTGTTGTGGGGCCCTGTCGTTCAGCTGGATCAATACCGTTCGGTCGGACAGCTCCGTCAGCCGTTCAAGCGTATTCTTGAGCGGCTGTGGCGGCGGTAGATCGCGGGCGTCAAGCGTCTCGGTAGGTCTCTCCGTCGGTGCCCCCGCCTCCGCGAGATGCGCGGTTGTGACCTCCATAATCGAAGTTCGGTTCCCTGAAGGGGTGTCGATTTCGCCGAATACGTTCGCCCGGAGGCGGACGACGACGTTCGCGCTCGATCTCGCGCTCGTGGGCGCGATCCTCGATGCGACCGTGATCACACGCCAGCGTCGCCGGAAACTCGACGTGCAGTTCGACTGGCTGGAGACCACCACTGCCTGATCGCGAGTCGCATCCGACCGGACATGTTCGTCCGGGAACCCTTCACATCGGCTACGAGAGTCTTCGACGAGAGCCATGTCCGAGACCACGCCACAACACGATCCGAATGCCGACGATGGCCACAACCACGACCACGACGCCGACCCGGTGACCGATCACGTCCACGACAACTCCTGGTCGGCCAACCTCGAGAAGCCCGAACACGCCGATTCACGCGCGCTCGTTATCGAACAGGCCATCGACGCGATCGAACATACCGCCCCTGGAAACCACGTCAACCTCGTCACGCACGGCGACCACGGACATCCGTCGAAGTACCTCTTCGACGATCTCGAGTCGGCCCTCGATGAACGCGAGGTTGAGTGGGAGTACATCGAGCAATGTGGGTGTGGCGGCCACGTCGTCCGCGTCCATATCTGAGTGGGTGAGTGACGACGGAGAAGTGCGGATGGCGGAGAGGGGAGACGGAGATGTGTGGGTGTCGGGGAAGAGGGACGACCGAGATGGGTGGCTGAGGGAGAAGATGGAGGACGATCCGTTCGTCCGATCCGCCGAAGTGGTGAGGCGGAAACGCGTCTCTCCGTCTCGGGGAGCTCGGCGTCCTTGACCCCGATCGGTGACCGGGATAGCGACACCTTCAACTTGATCGGAGTCCTTCGACCGACTACATCGGGGCCGAGGGCCCGGCCCCGAGTGACGAGTTACGTGGCGGTGGGATGGCAGAGTGGCCCATTGCGCCTGCCTTGAAAGCAGGTAGCCTCACGGCTTCCTGGGTTCGAATCCCAGTCCCACCGCGTTCGGATCTGACCGACTACAGGAGGCTTCACCTCGACACCCCTCGTGCATCTCATCGGTCGATGACGCTCAGTGTTTCGGGAGTATGCGTCACGTTATCGTGTGTTTCCTCAATCTTTAACAGCCCTGCGACCGATCTCTTGGACGGGTGAAACGCATGAGCAATCACGAACTCGATCCGCTTCCATACGATTACGACGCACTTGAACCGCACATCTCCGAGCAGGTGCTCACCTGGCATCACGATACCCACCACCAGGGGTACGTGAACGGACTTAACAGCGCCGAGGAGACGCTCGCCGAGAACCGCGAGAGCGGGGATCACGGCAGCACCGCCGGCGCACTCGGCAACGTGACCCACAACGGCAGCGGTCACTACCTCCACACGCTGTTTTGGAACAACATGTCGCCCAACGGGGGCGGCGAGCCCGACGGCGAACTCGCCGACCGAATCGCCGAGGACTTCGGCTCGTATGAGGCCTGGAAGGCCGAATTCGAGACCGCAGCAGGTGCCGCCGGCGGATGGGCCCTGCTCGTCTACGATCCGGTCGCCAAGCAACTGCGCAACCTCAAGGTCGACAAGCACGACCAAGGCGCGCTGTGGGGCGCACACCCGATCCTCGCGCTCGACGTCTGGGAACACTCCTACTACCACGACTACGGCCCGGCACGTGGCGAGTTCATCGACGAGTTCTTCGAAGTCATCGACTGGGACGACGTCGCCGACAACTACGACAACGTCGTTCCGCGCTTCGAATAATCCTCGCGAGGCGGGAACCGCCCGGCCGACTATCGAATCCCGAATTTTTTGCACCACACCGTTCCGCACCGAGAGACGTCGCTCGCCCCGGTCGACGTCCATCCGATCGATGTCCGTCCGATCGACGCCTCTCCCTCCGAGGTTTGACGCCTCCTCCTCCGAGGTTTGACGCCTCCTCCTCCGAGGTTTGACGCCTCCTCCTCCGAGGTTTGACGTCGTCCCTCCGAGATTTGGAGCCTCTTCGTCCGAGGATCGATTCCTCAGGCAATCGTCGATCGTACCGTTTAGGGCCCCTGCGAGCGGAGTTTCGGGTATGCCGAAACCAAAGGATGCCTTCGAGTCGACGTATCCCTGTGAGTTCTACACGCCCGAGGAGCTGCTCGAACCCGATCTGATGTACACCGTCCCGGAGATCGCCAGGCTCCTCCAGGGATTGGATCCCGATGCCACCATCGACGAGGGAACCGAAGCGGTGCTCGTCGACTGGGCGATCCCGTGGATCATGAAGAACGCGGCGGATCTGGTGATCGCGGAGCCGCTTGAGGAGGACGGACCGGGGTATTACGGACTCGCGGCCGACGGTGGCGATGGGACGTGACGTCGGGCGGCATTTCTCCCGTCGACGATCCCCGTCTGCTCGTCGCCGGCGGATCGCGCGTCGACGCCGGCAAGACGACCTTCTCGGTCGGGCTCCTCGCTCATCTCGCCTCGCGAGGTCACGAACCGGTCGGCGTGAAACCCCGCGCCGGAAACGATTATTGGTTCGATCACGACGACTATCGGATCGCGACCGCCGATGGACGCCTCTACGGGAAGGATGCTCGGCGGCTTGCAACCGCCAGCGTACGGCAACTGGATGAGAGAACCGACCCTGATAGCGATCGATCGGGGGGTCATATGCCCGCGATCACGCCCGAGTCACTCAATCCCGTCCACCGTCTCTGGCGGCCGACGCCCGGTCGAACCGGAATGCTCGGTGATCCGGACCGGACGTTTCTTTGCGATCGGATCGGTGGCGGAGCCGACCCGAGGAACTCACGCTTCGTCGTGAACGGTGCCGCCGAGGAGGCGGGGCTGCTTCCGGCGGATGTCTCGGATCGGTTGCCGCTTGCGGAGGCCACTCGCGTCCACGATCTCGAGGCGTTCAATCGGGTGATGCGTGAGGCGTACCTTCCGGTGTTCGACCGGTTCGTTGACCGAATCGGGTCACACTCCGATGCGGTCGTGATGGAGTCGTACGCTGATATCGCGATCCCCGTCGACGTCGGTGGTGACGAGGACGGTTCCAGTCCCACGATCGGGATCGACGCCGTTGCCGTTGTGGCGCCGGGCCACGTCCGGATCTACGACGGTGACCGATACGTTCGGGCCCGCGAGGTCGCGTCGGGAAGCGCGCGCGAGGGCACGCGCGAGGAGCACACGGAGGCCGTGACCGCCATGATCGAACCGGTATCGCGGGCGGAGCTTCCAGCGCTGTCGGGTGACGCACGCGGTGATCCCGATCGCGTCGCCGCGGCGTATGCGGACGCGTATGAGGTGCTGGTGGAGGCGATTTGAGGACGGACACGTGGCGCAAACGGGCGCGGGACGTGGGGGTCGGCGACACTGATAGGGGTCGGCTGTTCGTCCTCGGCTCCCTCACGGGATTCCTGAAGTAACGTGAATTGATATCACCACAGTACATACCCTCTCCCATGACGCTCAAGACGGTCGCAGTAACTGGTGGCAACGGCAAGATCGGATCGGCGATCCTCGAACACCTCTCAAACCATGGCTACGAGACGGCAAACATCGCACGCGGAAAGCGTCGCGAGGAGGTGTCCGATATGTACATCACGACCGACCTGCTCGACGCCGGTGAGACGTACGGCGCCATCGCGAAAACCGACGCTGATGCCGTGATCCACATGGGAACGATCCCGGATCCGTACAACCATCCCGACTATCGAGTCTACGAGAGCAACGTCATGTCGGCGGCACACATCCTCGAAGCGGCCGTCTCGCTCGGTCTTGAGTCCGTCTGTCTTCCATCCAGTATCAACGCGATCGGGAGCGAACACCAGGAGCGGGACGCTGACGTTCGGTACCTCCCTGTGGACGAGGACCACCCACGGACGCCGGACGACGCATACGGTATCGCCAAACACGCGATGGAAGTGACTGCTGACGGGATCGGGCGTCGCCCCTCGACGGATCTGACCATCGCCTCGCTTCGGTATCCCTGGGTGACGGACGAATCGGAGATGCGCGAATACTTCCTCGATGCCGACCGCTCGCTTGCCGCACTCGCGGATGCGCACCCGGCGACTGCCCGTGACGTTCTGTTCTCGTACCTCCACATCGACGACGCGGCGGCCATCGCACGGCAGGCGGTCGAAGCCGACTTCGACGGCCACGAACCGTTCTGGGCCGTTGCAGGAGACACGACGGCCGACGTCCCAACGGAAGAACTGGCCGCCGAATATTTCCCGGAGGCCGAAATTCGTGGTGAATTCGAGGGGTATGAGAGCCTCATCGACATCACAAAGGGGACGGAACTACTCGACTGGGAACCCCAGCGAAGCTGGCGGGATCTGGCGTAACCGAGGTGGGACAGAGCCGCTGTTTATGGATCGCCTGCGTTCTCGGACCGATCGGTCTTGTCGGTTCGAGTCGTCGACAGCCTCGAAACGAACTCGATCCGGCGTGGGCGCTTGTGGGGTCCCAACCGCTCGGCGACGTGTGATCGGAGCGACCTCGATAGCGTATCCTCGTCGCTCACGTCCGTCGCCGGGACGACGGTGGCGACGGCCCGTTGTCCCCGCTCCTCGTCGGATTCACCTTCGACGAGAACGGCCGCTACGTCGGGGTGATCCATCAAGGCGTTCTCGATTTCAAGCGGGCTGATCCGATAGCCGGACGAGAGAATGAGGTCGTCCTTCCGACCGAGGTGTTCGAGCACGTCGTTCGCTTTGAATCGCCCGAGATCGCCAGTCCGGAGCCGTTCGTTGTCGAGAACTGCATCCGTCGCCCGCTTGTCGTCCAGATAGCCGCGCATGACGACCGGATCAGGAAGCGTGACGGTGATCTCGCCGATTTCGCCGTCGGAAACTGGCTGCCCGTCGTCGCCAAGAAGGACGATCTCGTGGCCGGGATACGGTCGCCCAAGCGCGTCAGGGGACCCGGAATACACGCAGTCGGATTCGCCCACCAGAGCGTTGGCCTCCGTCTGTCCGTAGGATTCGTTGACCGTTACGTCGAGAGTCGATTCGGCCCACTCCGCGACCGACGGTGGGAGCGACTCTCCGCCGCACATCACCACCCGGAGGGACGTAACATCGCTCGCGCTCGGATCGGTATGACGGCGGATTTGTCGAAGCGCCGTCGGCGGAAGAAACGCGTGGGTGACCGCCTGCGTGCAGAGCCGTTCGAGGGCGTTCGCGGCATCGAACCCCGCCCGTCGGACCGACGAAACCACGGTGCCACCCACGGCGAGCGTCGGGAAGACGACGTCGAACAGTGCCCCCGCCCAGGCCCACTCCGAGGGCGTCCAGACGCGACTTTGACGGGTACGTTCGGGATCGAACAATTCGAACCAGCAGTGGTAGCCGGGCATCGATCCGAGAAGGTACTGATGGCTTTGAATCACTCCCTTCGGATCGCTCGTGGTTCCTGACGTGTAGAGGACCAGTGCCGGATCCTCGGGTGCGGTCCGTGCCATCGGCGGTTCTGCCGGTGCGCTCGTGTCGCTAACGAATCCCGCCAGCCCGCCGAGCGCGTCACGCCCCTCGTCGATTCGAACGGGGACTGTCAGATCGGGCGCCTCCAACGGATCACTGTCGGAACGATTCCACCGTTGCTCATCGACGAACAGCGCTCTCGTGTCACTATGTTCGAGCACGTGGGCAAATGATTCGTCACCGAGTAGCATCGACACCGGAACCACGACGCCGCCGAGACGGAGTACAGCCAGGTGTAAAACAACGAGTTCCGGACACTGTGGGAGACAGACCGCGACACGGTCGTCGGGCCCTATTCCGGCCTCTCGAAGGCGGGTCGCGACTGTAGCCGTTGCGTCGGCCAACGCCCCATAGGTGAGCGTCCGGATCGAATCGATCTCGTCACCGCTGACGCCGTCCGCCGCCGGACGCCCGGGTTCAGGAACGTGGCGGAGCGCGATCGCGTCGGGATCGCCACCGAGGGCAACGTCGGCGATGTTGTACGTCTCCGGTCTCTCCCATTCGAATCCGTCGCACAACTCATGGTAACTCGCGGGAGACGTGGGCAAATCGTAGCCGATCCATGCCCCGCTCATGTGTCGAGAACGGTTGCCAGCGTCTCGGTGAGATAGTACGTCGTCCAGATGAGTTCCGTATCGGTCGCGTACTCCCCGGGTCGGTTGAAACAACCGTGTAAGACTCGTCCATAGGCCGGATCGTTGGGGTCCGTGACGAGATACGACGACACCAGCGAGGAGAGAACTTCGTGTCCGAAATCCCGCAGATCCGCGACGCGGTCGTCCTCGGGGAGCAGCGCGACGAGCCCGTAGGCCGTGAGTGCGGCGGCGCTGGAATCTCGTGGTTCCGTTTCCGGATCCGGGACCTCGAAATCCCAGTGGGGGACGTGATCGTCCGGCGCGTTCGAGCGGTAGTAGGCCACGTTCGATTCAAGCGCACGGCGATAGCGCTCGGCTCCGGTCGCCGCGTAGGCGGCTGCGAGACCGGCGATGCTCCACCCCTGTCCGCGTGCCCAGCAGGTGTCGTCGCCGTGTGCCAGTTCGTTGTACTGGCGTTCGAGCGCGCCATCCTCGTCGAACACCGCGTGATGCCAGGTTCGGCCGTTGTCGCGGACGTACCAGTCCAGGTGACGGTCCGCGTGCGAGACCGCAACGTCACGGAATCGCGGGTCACCGATCTCATCGAAGGCGCGCCAGAGAATCGAAACGGCCGTGTAGAGATCGTCGACCGCGCCGATACGATCCCCCGGTGGTCCGTGATCGGAGTCGGGGCCGCGGAACTGTTCCGGGCCTTTGATCGCCAGTTTCCCCAGCGGGATCTGTCGTGCACCTTCGTGGAACGATTCGGTCATCGCATCGGCACCCTCCAAGCCGATACCGAAGAGCGTGCGGTCGCCGCTGTGATCGTATCCCCGAAAGCCGGCGTAGGTGAAGTTCATCCCACAGAACATCGAATCCCGCGGCATGTACGCCCGAATCGTCTCCGTATGCTTGCGGGCCGCCCGTTCGAAGCGGTCGCTCGCCCGATCGCTGTCGGCGTGCGATGCGGCGTGCCAGAGGAGGCCGACCCAATGCCCACCGCACCAATTTCCGTTCTCAGTGGTCTCCCAAGCGTCTGCCTCACGATCGTAGACGTAGGGAAATCGATCACCGGTCGCATCGAGCGTTCCCTCGACACGATCCAGCAGTGCTGTCAGCGCCGTCCGGTATTGATCGTTGTTACTGATGGACATCTCAGTTATCGCTGGCCGCCAGTCTTGAAACTACCCCTGAATCGCTCCGTGGCTCGTCGGTCACCGCCGTCTCAGAGTCCACCGACGATCCCCTCCTTGGCCAATCGTTCACGTTCGGCCGCATCATACCCGAGTTCGGTGAGCACTGCTTCGCTTTGCTCACCCGGCCGTGGCGGCGGCGATCGAACGTCGCCCGGCGTCTCGGACATCTCGACCGGGATACCGGCGGTCGTGAACGTCCCCTCCGTGGGATGATCGAGTTCGATAAGCATTTCGTTATGTTCGACCTGCGGATCCGCAGCGACGTCCTGGAAGTCATTGACCTCGGCGGCCCAGACGTCTTCGGCCAGCAGGGTCTCGAGAAGGTCCTCGGACGCCTGTTCGCGAGTGTATGCTTCGAGAATCCGCTTGATCTCGTCTCGGGATTCGTAGGTTTCTTCGGCCGTGGTGTAGGTGGCCAGTTCCGGGAGATCGAGCGTCTCGGCGAGGAGGGGCATCGGTGCCATCGCGATCGCGACGTGGCCATCGGCGGTCTCGTAGATGCCGTACGGAGCGCCGAGCCACGCCTGGGCGATCCCTTCCTCGCTGCGTTCGAACTCGACATCCATGTTGAGTGCAGCAGTGAGTTCTTGACACTGGAAATCGAGCGCGGCGTTGAGGAGGTTCACCTCAACTCGTTGGCCCTCACCGGTCCGTTCTTTGTGAAAGAGCGCGAACATTGTATGTAAAGCGATGAGCATCGCGGCGTGTTCGTCGACGACGGCGGTTCCCACCGGCGTCGGCGGATCGTCCTTCCGTCCCGTATACCGTGCCAATCCGCTCATCGACTGCAAGAGGAGATCCTGACCGGGCCGCTCTGCATACGGCCCGTCGCTTCCGAACCCCGTTGCCGAAACGTAGATGAGTTCCGGGTTGACTGTAGTGACGTCCTCGTAGCTCAGGCCGAACGTCTCCATGACTCCCGGGCGGAAGTTCTCGATCAAAACGTCCGCTTCACGCGCGATGTCGAGGGCGACCTCCCGACCGTCGTCGGATTTCAGATCGAGCGTGATACTCCGCTTGTTGCGGTTCATCGCGAGGAAGAAGGGACTGACATCGTCGAGCAGTCGGCCGCCGGCTTCGAGCGTTCGCTCCCATTCACCGCCCAACCGTTCGACCTTGATTACGTCGGCACCCATATCGCCGAGTTTCTGTGTCGCCCACGGCCCTTGCATCATCTGGGTAAAATCCGCGATCGTCACCCCGTCCAGTGCACGGTTCATGCGACTACCGTTCGATGGGAACCGATAAACGTCCTTCGCCGCGTTGCACGTCGATGACGGGGGATGTACCGACACACATCCGTTGTGTCATTTGCGACAGTGAATTTAATGTCTCCACTCGTAACAGTCACCCATGCCAACACTCCGATTCGTGGGGCGACCCTTCGAGGGATTCGAGCGGGCGTTGCAACGCCAGATGGATTCTTTCGCGGAGTCGGTCGACGTTGACGTTTCCTTCGAGCGAGACCATCGGCCGCTGCCCGAGATACACGACGAACTCATCGAGACGGGTGCCATCGCCGACGGGACGTACGACCTCTTCTTATGTTTGAGCGACTGGCTACCGATGCTCGCAAACGCGGGGTATCTCACACCGCTCGACGACCATCTGACGACCGACTCCCCGGAAGGGTGGCCAACGGGATGGGCGAAGAGCCTCCGTGGCCTCATGGAGTACGACGGGACGGCCTACGGCGTGCCGTATCACGATGGGCCGGAGATATTCCACTACCGCGAGGATCTCTTCGAGAACGTCGACGAACAGCGTGCTTTTCGTGACGCGTACGGCCGCCCGCTCACCGTCCCGCGAACCTGGGACGAGTTCCTGGAGGTGGCGGAGTTCTTTACGCGTCCCGAGGACGACCTCTGGGGAACCGTCGTCGCGGCGAAACCGGATGGCCATAACGACGTCTACGACTTCCTGATTCAGTTGTGGAGCCGGGGTGGGCAGTTGCTGGACGAGAATGGCGCTCCCGCATTCGACAGTCCGGAAGGTCGCGCGGCGCTTTCGTATTACCACGATCTCATCCACGAACACGAGGTCGTCCCACCGGAATCCATCGAGATGGAAAGCGTCGAAGCCGGTCAGTTCTATGCCGACGGCGGGGCGGCGATGATGTGGAACTGGTCGGGATTCGGTGCGATGGCCGAAGCCCCCGATTCGGCCGTCTTCGGTCGGACGAACTACGGGCTGATCCCGCGGGCGGATTCGCCCCAGGGCGAACACACGTCGCTTACGGTCTGTTACGGGCTCACGGTCCCACGCGGGAGCGAACATGCCGATCTCGCCTATGAGTTCATTCGCCATGCCGCCTCGCCGGCGAACGACAAGATTACCACCGTCGAGGGAGCCTCCGGAACTCGGTTCTCGACGTGGCGCGATCCCGATATCCTCCGGGAGAATACGTTCTACTCGATGCTCGAAGAGATCAACACGGGTCCGGTCAACACGCTCCCGCGGATTCCTGCCTACACCGAACTCAACGAGATACTGAACGAGATGGTCGAGCAAGCCGTCGTCGAGCGGTCGTCCTCCGTCGAGACAGCGCTTTCGGAGGCGAGCAAGCGGGCCGCAGAACGTCTGGATTGAACCCCAGCAAACACTGGCAGACGGGCGACTTCTCGGTCAGTCAGTCACCCTGGACAATACTTATCGTCTTGTCCGGACTGGGATCGCATATGAGCCGGACGATAAACGAAAGCGATGGTGAATCCGTCGACTTTGACGCGCTGCCCATGCGCACCGGTCTCGGGCAGTTCATGGATCCGACCGACGAGAAACTCCGATTTATCAAGCAGCTCGGCGTCGACGACGTCCTATTGAACATGTACCGCTACACGCCGGACTATCCGCATATGCCGGATAACGAGCGGATTCCGCTGGCGGGCGATGAGGAGTGGAGTTATGAGAACCTTCTCGAACTCCGCACGCGCGTCGAAGATGTGGGACTTCGACTCAACGCCATCGAGAATATCCCGATCTCGTTTTACGATAAAATCATGCTCGGGAAGGATGGCCGCGAGGAACAGATGGAACACGTCAAGACGACGATTCGAAACATCGGTCGGGCTGGGATTCCAATGTTCGGCTACCACTGGATGCCCGGTGGCGTCGGGCGGAACGTCGACGAGACGGTCCGCGGCGAGGCCGGTGCCTCGGGATTCGATCTGGATGCCCTCGACGACGAACTCACCCACGACCGGGAGTACACCGAAGCCGAACTATGGGAGAACTACGAGTATTTCCTCCGTGAGTTGCTTCCAGTAGCCGAACAAGCGGGCGTGAAGATGTGCCTCCATCCCAACGATCCACCGATCGAGTCGCTGGGTGGCATCCCGCAGCTGTTCCGGAACTTCGAGAACTTCAAGCGGGCGATGGAACTCGTCCCCAGTCCGAATCACGGCTTGGAGTTCTGTCTGGGCTGCTGGTCGGAGATGGGCGAGGACTTAGAAACCGTGATCCGCCACTTCGGCGAGCGCGGGAAGCTCTTTTACGTTCACTTTCGGGACGTCGAAGGGACGGTCCCACGATTCCACGAGACGTTCATCGATCAGGGCAACTACGATTCCTACGAGATCCTCTCGCTACTCGATGAGGTCGGCTTTTCGGGACTGATGATTCCCGATCACACTCCCCACGTCGAGGGAGATTCCGACTGGGAGCATCGCGGTCGCGCTCATGCAGTCGGCTATCTCAACGGGATGCTTACCGCGATCCGGCACGAACGCGGCGAGTGAGTGCCCCGGGATCGGTCTCGGCGACGCCGACGGGTCGAGATGCAATTATAAGCCGCTGGCCGGTACAGTCTTTTCTATGCAGGCTGACAGACACACCGACCGAACCGTCATCGTAACCGGCGCGGCCAGCGGGATCGGTCGCGGTATCGCACATCGATTCGGCGAGGAGGGCGCGAACGTCGTCGTCGCCGACCGACGTCGAGAACCGAAACAGGGCGACCGCTACGACACCGACGCGACAGTTCCGACGGCCGAGCGGATTAGCGAGGAGACGCCCGGCGACGGCACCTTCGTCGAGACGGACGTCTCCGATCCGGCGAGCGTCGAGGCGATGGTCGAGACGGCAGTCGAGACCTACGGTGGCGTGGACGTGCTCGTCAACAACGCGGGGATTCAGGTCATTGGCGACTCACAGACCACCGACATCGATGATTGGCACCGCTCGCTCGACGTGGATCTAAGCGGCGTCTTCTACTGTTCGAAGTACGCGATCCCGCATCTCAAAGAACGCAGCGGACAACTCATCAACATCGGCTCAGTCCGCGGCTACGAGGGGGGCGGCGGCCCCTCATACGCCGCCGCGAAAGGCGGCGTCATAAACCTCACCAGGGATCTGGCGAAGGAACTCGGCCCGGACGACGTTCGTGTCAACTGCATCAACCCTGGCTACGTCGAGACGCCTCTGCAGGATTACCTGACCGAGGAGGATATCGAGAAATCACGCGAGCACACGCTTCTTCCTCGCTTCGGAACGCCGGAGGATATCGGCGACGTTGCGGTGTTTCTCGCAAGCGATGAGGCGTCGTTTATGACTGGCGTGAACGTTCCCGTCGACGGCGGCTGGTTGGCCCACAGCGGACTGTAACCGTCATTGTGCGTTGATTATACGTTGAGGATAACTGACTGTGACTATGAGTTGACTATGAGCGTGTGATGCCGGTGTCTCTCTCCGGCGGTCAGAACACGCCGTATTCGTCGTAGGCGTCGAGTGGAGCCGTTCCGGAGCGAACAGCCTCGCGAACCTCGTCTTCCGTCTCGGCCAATTCTTCTGCTTCTTCAAGCACCGCCAGTCGAATTTCTTTCGGGACGACGGCAACGCCGTCCTCATCACCGACGACGATGTCACCCGCATTGATTTCGATGCCGCCGACGACCGCCTGCTCGCCCCACTCGAGGATCTCCCACCGGGGGACGGCATCGGCCGGCGTCCGATATCGAGAAAACACCGGGAAGTCCTCCGAGAGGATATACGAGACGTCACGAACGCCGCCGTCGAGAACGGCACCGCGGACCGCTCGGGATTTGAGCGCGACGACTGACAGTTCTCCGAGGTGGGCAGCGTCACCCGTGTCATTCGTTTGGTAGGTGACGACGGCGTGTTCCGGTGCCTCGCCGAGCATCCGAAGGATCTTCCGCATGTTCTCCTCGGGGTCGACGCTCCGGTTCGGCCGCCCAACGACGGGATAGGCCACACCTGCGGTCGTCATTCCGTCCCTGAGCGGCGTTATCTCGGGCCGGAGAGTTTGGTCCACCAGTCCCCTGTCGTCGAGTACATCGACGACTGCTCCGGGGTAGAGGGATTCATAGCGCACACTCAACTCCTCGGCTGACGGGTCGTTCATAACGGCCCTTCCGAGGGGGAGAACATAATGGTACGGTCTCTCGCAGAGCAACTGTGGATACGAACCGCTACTTGCCGGCACGGTTCACGGTACAATTTTATGCTATCCAGTCTAACGTCACGCACATGTCAGAATCGCTATTTCGTAATCCCATCTGGCTCCGACAGCACGTCAGAGACGTGCTTTCGTTTTACTATCCTGCCATTCTTGACACCCACTACGGCGGCTATGTCGCCCAGTTGGACGAACAGGACGGTCACGTCTACGATGCACGGACGAAACACCTCGTTGCGACCGCTCGTGCCGTTCACAACTTCAGCGTCGGCGTCATGCTCGACGGGCCGGTGTGGTGTTTGCCGGCCGCAGAACGGGGGCTCACCTTTCTCAAAAACGGCCACTGGGACGATACACACGAGGGATACGACTGGATCTTGGAGGGACGAGACACCGTCGACGCCACGAGGCACTGCTATGGGCACGCCTTCGTCGTTCTGGCCGGGGCACGCGCCCACCAGGCTGGCATCGACGGCGGACGAGAAACCCTCGAACGGGCGTTCGAGGTCATCGACGAGCGGTTTTGGGAGGAATCGAATGGTCTATGTGCGGACGAAGCGACCGCCGACTGGAGCGAACTGTCGTCGTATCGCGGGCTGAACGCAAATATGCACACCTGTGAGGCACTGCTCGCGGCCTACGAAGCGACCGGCGAAGACCGGTACCTCGATCGGGCCGGCGTCATCGCTTCGACCGTGACCCGTGATCTCGCCGAGTCGGAAACGTGTCACATCTGGGAACACTTCACCGAAGATTGGGACCCCGATTTCGAGTACAATCGCGAGGAACCGGCTCACCAGTTCCGGCCGTGGGGCTATCAGCCGGGCCACCACGCCGAGTGGGCGAAACTCCTGCTCGTCCTCCACGAACACGACCCGGAATCATGGCACGTCCCACGGGCGACAGAGCTGTTTGAGACGGCCGTCGACATCGGCTGGGATGACGACCACGGTGGTCTTTACTACACGGTCGACCGTGACGGGGAGCCCGTCGTCGCCGATAAGTATGGTTGGGCGCACTCCGAAGGGATCGGTGCCGCCGCGCTACTAGCCCAACACGACGACGCGTACGTGGAGTGGTACGACCGATTGTGGGAGTACGCAGACGCCCACTTTCTCAACCCGCGCCATGGAAACTGGTACGGGCGGCTGTCGAGGGATCACGAGCGCGACGGGCCGAATCACGGCGTCGCCGTCGAGCCGGGATACCACCCGCTCAACAACGCCTGGGTGGCATTGGAGGCATTCGGTGAGTGAAGGGAGCCGGAGTCGGTGTCGGATCCGGTGTCGATGTCGGCGTCGGTGTCGGCGTCGGTGTCAGCGTCGGCGTCGGCGTCGGCGCCGGAGCTATTCGGCTGGGTGCGTTTCGAGTGTGACGGTCGACCGTTGCGTCTCGCCCGGTGTGAGCGCCTCCGCGGTTCCGTTCTCGACTGCGTGTTCCAGTCCGGCGTTCGGAATCGACGTACAGGGCTCAAGGCCGACGTTGTAGTTCCGCCCGAAGAAGGGAGCTTCCTCGAACCCACCCAGCGGTTGCCAGTACCACAAGTAATTGTACAGCGTTTCGGGAAACGAGACCGTCACGCCAAGATCGAGATCCGGATTCGATACCGTATAGCGTCCGTCCGTGAGGTCGGCCAGTGCGACGAGGTCGTGAACGCGCTCGCTCCGGGGCGGGAACTGCCGAAGGTCGACCGGCCCGTCGTCGGTCTCACAAATCGGCCACTCGTACGTCTCTCCGGGCGGAAGTCGTGCAGTCTCCGTGGTCTGATCCGGGTCGACGAGAACCGTTTCACAGGGAACCTCCAGCGTGGCTTCCGGCGCGACGAGCGGTTCGCCAAGCGCGATGTGTTGGAGCCACGAGTACGGGACGGTCACCGCACCATCGTTCGTTACTGTCTCGGTGATCGCCAGCTCAGAACGCCCCGCGGTCAGCGAAATTTCGCGTTCGATCGTGAACGGATATCGGGTGAGTGACGCCGTGAATTCGACTGTGACTTCGGCCTCCGTGTCGGTCGTAATATCCGTCTCCCACGGGATCAGACTGGATTCACCGTGGAGTGCGAGCGGAGCGCCTGCCGCGGTCGTCGGGTCACCGGCGGCCGGAAGGACGGTTTGCCAGCCGCCAGGGTAGTAATCAAGAAACGAAAAGGCACCATCGGGCGCACCCACCGGTCCGTTCGCGGGCACCCGCCACTCGTGAGGCGCTTCGAAGAGGACGTTCGTATCCGTTCGTTTGTCGGTGATCTCCGTGATGTCGCTGCCTTTTCCGGCGAGAATTTCGACGCGCAGGTGGTCGTTTTCGAGGAACACCACGTCGATCCCGCGGCGCTTGTACTCGTCCGTGACGGTACAGACCATATCGACGGTTCGACGCCGACCGGCATATATTCCCCCTCCCGAGACTGGCTGGCTACTGGAACTGCGGCGCGATCTCGTCGCCGAACAGTTCCATTCCTCGCGTGTCGGGGAAATCGAGGAACATCAGTTGGAGACGGTCGAACCCGAGGTCGCGGATATGCTCGATCTGCGTGGCCACTTGCGATGGCGTGCCGATGAGCATGCTCCCTTTCTCACGGGCGTCGGCGGCGTCCTGGAGATTCTCGTTCATGTCGGATTCCTCGCCCCACGGCAGTGGGAATATCTTCTCGACGGCCTCTTCGACGGCGGCTTCGTCGTTCCGAACCAAGACGTGAGCGAGCCAGGACCGCCGCACGTTATCGGGATCGCGACCTTCGTTTTCCAGGTACTCCTCGAATTTCCTGACTTTGAACTCGATAGGCTTTCCGCGCGCTCGGGCACTGATCTCGACGTTCCACTCGTCTGCGTGCCGGGCGATCAGCCTGAGCATCCGCGGGCCGGCCCCGCCGATAACGATGGGTGGATGGGGATCACTGACCGGCTTCGGATTGTTCAGTGCCGCGTCGATCTGGAAGTGGTCACCTTCGTAGGTCGGTTCCTCCTCCGTGAACATCGATTTCACGACGTGGATCCCCTCTTCAAGCATATCGATCCGCGTTCCGATGTCCGGAAAGTCGAATCCGTAGGCCCGATGTTCTTCCTCGTGCCAACCAGCACCGAGACCCAACTTCAATCGTCCCTCGGAGAGGATATCGACGGTCGTCGCCATCTTTGCCAGTAATGCGGGGTTTCGATAGGTGATCGAACCGACGAGCGGGCCGATGTCGACATCGTCCGTTCGCTCTGCAAGCGCGCTGAGAAGCGTCCAGACCTCGTACTCTTCGGCTTTCGGCCCGAGCATGAAGTGATCCGGTGCCCAGAGTCCTTCAAGCCCTGTCTCGACGGCGGTGTCTACACCCTGGAGGATCGTGTCCCGTTCGACGTGTTCGAGCATCGGTGTGTCCCGGTGAACGCCCGCTCCGGCGTAACACTGGACCATCCAATCAAACTGCATGTATGCGTCGTGGTACCGGGGTGAGTAATCGTTTTGGGTTCGCCAATCCGTTGACTGTCACTCGCGGTGCGCGTGATTTTATTACTGTCTCGGTTCTCGACTCTACCATGTCCGCCCCAGCAAAGGACACCGAACGATATTTCGAGCAGATCGAAACAGGAGAGACGTTCACCGTAGCGGACGCCCGGACGATAACCGAGGCGGATATCGTCAACTTCGCGGGGATATCCAGTGATTTTCATCCGCTGCATATGAGCGAGGCTGCGGCTGCCGAATCCGACTTTGGCGAACGGATCGCCCACGGTAATCTCGTGTTCTCCGTCGCGGAGGCGGTGATCGCCGATATGAACCCGCGGTCGTTTTCCTACGGCTACGACTCGCTCCGGTTCATCAATCCCGTCCCCATCGGAACCACGATAACCGTCACTCGAGAGGTGATCGAGGCCGAGGAGTACAACGACTCACTCGGTCGCGTCGTTTACAAATACGAAG
Source organism: Halopenitus sp. H-Gu1 (assembly GCF_041821145.1). NCBI lineage: Archaea > Methanobacteriati > Methanobacteriota > Halobacteria > Halobacteriales > Haloferacaceae > Halopenitus > Halopenitus sp. H-Gu1. Next base: position 29,575 of record NZ_JBGUBC010000026.1, read on the forward strand.
TCGAAGACCAAGACGGGACGATGCTCCTGGCGTGTGAGCATATCACGCTCGTCGAACGGCAAGCATCGGAGTGACCCGACCGCTACCAGAGTTTTGCGGGGACGGGTGAGTACCTCCTACCTGGAGAGAGTGCACTCCGGACGGTTACTCATTCGGGGTCTGCAAAGCGCGTCGTGGACTCAGGACTAGGGACCATCCTCACGGATCGAACGGCGTCAGCCGTGAGCGAGTAGGGTAGGGTAGAGTAGGGTGGTTCATCTTCACCTGCGGAAGACGTCACTCGGTCGTATCGACCGGCTTGACGTAGGTAACCGGACAGGGAGAATCGAGCAGGACGCTCTGTGAGACGCTTCCAAACACCGCCTTGCCGACGGGCGATCGTCCGCGACTGGAGACGACGACGCGGTCCGCCTCCCGCTCCTCGGCGGTTCGGATGATCTTCTCGCTGACGTCCCCGACCAACCCTCGCACATCGTAGCCGACGCCGTGTTCGTCGAATACGTCTTCGAAGTATTGGACCGACTCGTGGCGGTCCAAGATCACGTCGACGTCTTCTTCGGTCGCCTTCGGATAATCGAGTTCCTCGGCGATCTCACTGAACTGCTCGCCGGTAAAAACGTGTGTGAGAACCACCGTTGCGCCCGTCGGTTTTGCGACTTGTAACACTGCGCGGGCGAGGTCATCGAGCCGGTCGTCGTCACGCGGTCCGATCGCCAGTACGATCGTGTCGAATGAGAGATCCATCAACGACGACTACTCGGGGACGTGAAAAAATACCACCGGTCAGCGAGGGGGAGGGATGAAACGGCAGTTCTAACGGGGCGGTCTCTCTTTCTGCGAGGATATCACTCGTCCGTCGATTCGAACCGCCAGATGCGATCCATGAACGGGATTCCTGACTCCGGATCGGCGTCAGCGTCGACACCCTCACGTTTGAACTGACCAGTGTATCGCTCCCACTCGGCCACGTCCTCGTCACCGTCGACGGCCTCGAGGTACGCATCGAGGTCCTCACACTCGAGGATGCACACGGCGATATCGTCCCGAACGTATAGTTCGAACTTCTCGACGCCGCCGCGCTCCATCGCGTCCGTCACCGCTTCGGGCACATCGTCGTGCGCGTCGACGTATTCCTCGCGCTGGTCTGGTTCGAGTCGCTGAAGGTATACGGCGCGTTCCGTCTCGTCGGACATACACAATCGCACTCCTGGAACGCGTATGAGTGTTTGGACGACGAGTCGGTGCTGTCGGAGCGGACGTAGGGTGAAATTCGGTCACCAGCCCGACGATCCCCACGAGGATCACTGCGCGGTGATCCCCGAACCGTCGCCACCGTCGAGGCGAGGACCCCGCGTTAGAGGGTGATCGCTGACCGGAACTCCGGTCTCCCGGTCACTCCGAGATCGACGGTGTAGAGGCTTCCGGCCCCCTCACCTTCGGTTTCTCGGGTCTCAACGCAGGCAGTCGTAACGTATGCGGTGTCGTAGTCGTCACCGCCGAACGTCACCGACGAGACCTTTTGCGGGGAAAAACGAACCGTTTGCTCTCGGGTCCCATCGGGTGCGAATCGGATCAGCGCGTTTCCGTCCCAGAACGCGGACCAGACGTGACCCTCGCTATCGACGGTCATGCCATCCGGATAGCCCTCGATGTCGCTGGCGTCGAGACAGACGGTGCGATTTGAGATCGAACCGGTCGCGCGCTCGTAGTCGTACCGGTAGATGTAGCCGGGGGAGTCGGGATCGACGGTGCCGGTATCGGTGAAGTAAAACCCGGACAGATCCGGCGTGAACCCCATTCCGTTTGGGAGGACACAGTCGCCGAGGTGGTCGAACGATCCGTCGGTATCAAGACGGTATAGTTGGCCCGGGCGGTCTCGGTCGAGATCTGGCATTACGCCCGCGAAGACGCGTCCCTCGGGATCGGCGATCACGTCGTTAAACCGCTCGTGGAACCGCTCGGGAGCTGGTTCGACGACGGTTTCGACGGTTCCGTCGTGTTGATCGAGTCGGCGAACCGCGCCAGCCTCCTGAAACAGGAGCAACGAGCCGTCGGTCTGGATCGTGAATCCGCCGATTCGTTCGTCCGGATCCTCGTAGACGAGTTCGTGCACCGCTGTCGCGGGCTCGTAGCGATATATCCGTCCGTTCGGGATATCACTCCAGTAGAGTCGTTGCTCGTCCGGGTGCCACAGCGGTCCCTCGCCGGTCTCGCAAGTGATGTCGACAGCGATCGTTGGGTCTGGTTCGCTCATCGTCGGAGTATCGATGCTTTAGAAGTTAATTGTGGGTGTCAAACGCACTGCCGGTGTAAAACGAGGAGGCGCTCAGTCGTCGCTGCGGAGTCCCTCTCTGAACGTCCCCGTCGTCATCAGGTCGTTGAGCGGTTCCAAGCTCGTCTCCTCCGGGTCGAGAATGTCGACGAGCTGTCCTTGATACAGGACGCCGATACGGTCGGCCAGTTCGAGGACGGATTCGATGTTGTGGCTGACGATAATGATCGTGATACCCTGTTCCCTCGAGAGTTGTTCGATCGTATCCTGGACGAGCCGCGTTGCATCGACGGAGAGCGCGCTCGTTGGCTCATCAAGGATGATCACATCCGGATCGAACGCGAGCGCACGTCCGATCGCAACGAGTTGGCGCTGGCCGCCCGAGAGGAACTCGACTTCGGTGTTGATATCCACGTCTCGATCGAGCGTCTCCATCATGATCTCCTCGGAGCGTTCGAACGTCTCCTCCCAGTCGATGTATTTGAGCGGACCGACCCCTTTCTTGGGGAACTGACCCATGAAGATGTTCGTCGCGATGTCCAGATCGTCCATCAGCGCCAGATCCTGATACACCGTCTCGATACCCTTCTCGCGGGCATCCGACGGGTTCGAGAAATGGACCTCCTCGCCGTCGACGTAAATCTGTCCGGAGGTAGGCGAGTGAACGCCGCTGAGGACGTTCATCAGAGTCGACTTCCCTGCCCCATTGTCGCCGATCAGCGCAAAGATCTCCTCGGACTCGATGTCGATCGTGACGTCATCAAGGGCGGTGATTCGGCCGAACTGCTTGACGATGTTTTCGGCGCGGATCTTCGGCGTTCCCTGGATTTCCTCGACGGTATTGGGCGCTTGGGACCTCTGTTCGGCGGACGCGCTGTCGTCAACGTCGCCGGACGCGCTGTCGTCGACGCTCATACCGCACCACTCGCGAGGATGCGAGATCGGATCTTGCTTTGCGTGCTATACAGCAGGATCGCAACCAGAAGGACGAAGCCGTTTATCATCTGAATCTCCGTTGCACCGACTGCCGGACTATTGTTCAGTGCCGACTGGATGAGTTGAATCAACATTACACCGCCGAGCGCACCGGTGATCCTCCCGCGCCCGCCGAAGAGACTGATTCCGCCGATGACGGCACCGGCAAAGGCCTGAAACACGAGGCCCTCGCCGATGAGCGGCGGCACGACGCCGACGAAGCCGGTGAGCATCAGCCCAGCGATCGCCGAGAGTACGCCGCTGATCGTGTAGATGATAATAATAAGGCGGTTCGTGTTGATCCCGACCTCGCGTGCGGATTTTTCGGAGCTACCAAGTGCATACACTGCCTGTCCGAACACCGTATATTGCATCACGAGGCCGAACAGGAGGAAGGCCACAAGCAGCACACCGATCGCGAAGTTCGGCGTGCCGCCGACAGCGAGGTACGTCATCGGAAGGCCGGTCACGGGCTGCGTTTGCATCGCCGTCTTCGCGCCCTGGAAGATGATGAGGAATGCGAGCGTCTGCAGGAAGGGGTTCAGCCCGACCTTGGCGATCATCACGCCGTTCATCAGACCGATGAGCGCGCCCACGGTGAGGATGATCCCGAATCCGAGCCATGGACTCGTCGTGAGACCCCAGCAACTCGGACACGTTCCCAGAAGCATTCCCGTGAACATCGCCGAAAAGCCCGCGATCGATCCGATCGAGAGATCGAAGTGTCCCGAGAGCAAACAGAGACTCTCCGCCAGGACGAGCAGTCCGAGCGGAACCGCTGCCCAGAGCAGCAACTGGACCGATCGGAGGTTCCGGAGCGTCTGCGGGACGAAAATGAAGACGCCCAGAATAACGATAAGTAGGATCGGCCAGATCATGTTATCTAACAGCGTCAATACGACATCGTCGGTGTCGCCGAGATTTCGGCGGATAAACCCTTCTTCGGCAGCCATAATGTGATACTAATATGGTAAGTGCTGTAAACGGTTGTAAAACTACGCTTAGCCCCAGACGTTACCCCAGAGATATGGCTCGTCGTAGTTCTCTTCCGTGATCACGATGCTGTTGGTTCGGAACCACGGGTGACCGTTCTGCTCGCGCATGATACCCGGCTCCCAGATCGGTTCGGACCACATGTCAACGCCTTTGTGTTGTCCGGGTTCGATGGTCAGATCGTCCGCTGTTACTTCGGAACCGACATCGGGAATGACACTGTCGTCGTTTCCGGCCTCGACGTACTTTTTCATGTACTTCATCGCGATGGGGTTATAGAAGTAGTTGGGCTGGTCGACGGCCGCGTCGATCACGCCCTCCCCGACCAGGGGATTCACTTCGGGGCTCCCGTCCATCTGTGTGAGGATGATGTGGCCTTCTTCCCCTTTCGGAACCTCCAGATCGAGATTTCGAAGCGCCTGTACGACACCCAGACCCATCGAAAGGTTTCCGGAGTAAATCCCGTCGACGACGTCGTTCGCGTTGATCCACTCTTGAACCGTCGACTGGGCCACATCACGCGCGTACTCGCCGTTGAGCGTCTCGACGACTTCGACTCTATCGTTTTCGCTCATCACGTCGAGGAAGCCTTGCGAGCGCTGATTCGCAGACTGGTTGCCCTGGACCCCACGCACGTTCAGGACACGCCAGGTGTCCTTATCGGGATACTGTTCTTCGAGGGCTGTAATCATCTCCTCTGCTGAGCTCGCACCGCCGTCGTAGTTACTGAACCCGACGTATAACGGGACTTCCGAGCTGGCCGTGTCGGCGTTCGTCGCGAACACCGGCGTACCTTGGTCCATCGCTGAATTGATTGCACCCTCTGCAGCGCCCGTTGACCAGACGCCCACGAGAATCGCGTCGTGGTCGCCGTTGGTGAAGTCCCGGATGTCCTGGACTTGTTTTTGTGCGCTTTGCTGATTGGGCCGGACTTCGAGTTCAATACCGAGGTCCTCGGCATAATACTCGGCAGCCTCGATGTAGGCCGTGATCCAGGACCCACCACGAACGTACGCTGACATCCCGACTTTTTCCAGCGTGTTGTCGCCGTCGCCAGCGATATCGCCGAGGCCATTACAGCCGGCGAGAGCCGTCGCGGAAACTGTAGCTCCTGCGGCTTTCAGAAACGATCGTCTGTTATTATTTATCATACAAGTGTTTCATGGGGTACTCCTTTATATAAAAGTTGTTGAACTGAGTCAGGTGTGTCTAGGTACGCGTGAAAAACGAGGGGGAGTGATTTCTTGCTTCTCATGCCCAATACCGCCAGATTTCGGGGAGTAAGTATCCGGATTGATTCTGTGTTTCGGGGTTGATT
>NZ_JBGUBC010000027.1:0-34883 GCF_041821145.1 Halopenitus sp. H-Gu1
TCCCGTTCGGGGCCAGCATATTCATATACATTTATACCGACTACAACGAATCAATGTGTATGACTGAGCAGATACAAGACGTCTTTGACGAGTTCACACATCGCGACTGGCAAACGATAAGCGAACACGAGGATGCACCCGTTCGGTTCGCAGTTATCGGATTGGGATGGTTCACCCGGGATTGGGCGATTCCCGGTTTTAAACGCGGCCAGTTTACCGAGCCGACTGTGACGGTGAGTAGTTCCAAAGAGAAGGCTGAAGAGTGGGCGGATGACTTTGACATGGCGGCCGGTATCACCTACGAGGAGTTTCACGACGGAGCGGCCAGTGATCTGTACGATGCAGTCTACATCTGTACGCCCAACGCGCTCCACTTGGAGTATGCAAGGACGGCCGCTGATCTTGACAAGGATGTACTCTGCGAGAAGCCCATGGAAGTGGATGCCGAAAGTGCCGCAGAAATGGTTGACGTATGTAGGGACGTAACGCTGATGGTCGCCTATCGGATGCAAACCGAGCCGGCAGTGCGGCGGATGCGTGAACTCATTGCGGATGGATTCATCGGGGACGTCGTCCACGTGCACGGGGACATGTCCCAGGTCATGCTCGGAGAGATCGGCCTCGAGGAGGGGGGAGACGTCACCCAATGGAGGCTAAAACAGGACCTCTCGGGCGGGTGTGCGCTCATCGACCTCGGTCTGTATCCGCTGAATACGACGCGATTTATCCTCGATGCTGACCCGGTACGAGTGTATGCTCAAACCCGCTCGGAACACGAGGCGTTCGAAGAGGTGGACGAACATGCTTCTTGGCATATGGAGTTCCCTGACGGCGTCACCGCACTCAACACGGTGTCACAGAACTCACAACACTCCTCGACGCTTCAAATCAAAGGTACCGAAGGACAACTCATTCTCGATCCTGCCTTTTTCGAACGTGAAGATCGTGGACTGCGTGTCGTCCGTGGTGGCACCGAGGCGGATATCGACTTCGATCAGGTTCATCAGTTAGAGGAGGAGTTCGATTACTTCGCTCATTGCTTGCTCACTGGTGAACAACCACAGAGTACGGGCGAACATGGACTGGTCGATATGCAGGTCGTCGACGCCATCTACGAATCGGCCGACACGGGGGCACCGGTAGATCTGGATCTATAGATCAGTACAATGTGGTATTTTGGGGCGAACAATCGGGTTGAACGCTGATACGTGGGCTCGTGGCTGCAGTTCGACGACGAAAGACGCGACAGTGGCGGACGTCGAAGGGACCGGCCACGACTTCCAAAGAGGTCTACCGGCTTGGAGTTCGAGGAGCGAAGACGGGACCCCTCGATCAACTATAGAACGAATATCTGAGATTATCAGATATGATTCATTCCTCAAAATATTGGTGTGCGGTCGTATCGCTTATTGATGGATATAGTCAACATTAAAGGCTTACTCCTCTACTTTCAGATTCGAGGGGGCAAGCATCCAAATAGTTTGAAAATGGTGACGTCTTCATTTATACTTTATAAGATAACGTTTCAACCGGATTTCGAGAGTCCTGAAACGCTCGTGCGATCGTGATCAGAGACGTCGGGAACGGCAGTCCAGGAGAACGCCATTCGGTTCCGGATCGAGAACTGCATCGTCGTACTTCGTCGCCGTCACGACCGGCCCTGCCCAGCCGAGTCGAAGGCACTGGGCAAGCCCTGGGACGACTGATCCGGGGGAGCCGTGGATCAGTCATCCAGCCGGAATTCTTCGGCCGATCCGGTCGGGAGCCCCGGACCAAACATGGCGTCACATTCGTCCACCACCACTGAGATCCGGTAGTCATCGTTTCCGTCGGACGCTTCCTCGACGCGCACAGTGGCATTCCGCGAACCACGGGTCCTGGGGGCTTCCGAATCCGGGCCACACTCGGGCGTCTGCCACTCCAGCGAGGTGACGTCGTCGCCTTCGATCGCCAGTTCGATCGTGTACGTCCGTTCCCAGGCGGCTAGATCCTCGAACTCGATACCGCGTCCGTGCGGCAGTTCATACAGCCCGTCGACGAGAGTGGCACCGTCCTCACGGACGACTCTGATCCAGGCCGTCTCCGTGGTCTCTGTGTGGTTCTCGACCACGAGGTGATGTGTGCCATCCGGATTCGCGATTGGCTCACTCGCTGGCCACGGCCGAGTCGGTTGCTCAGTCTCGTCATCCGTGGGGGCCTGAAGGCACCCCACGAGCGGGACGGTAATGGCTCCCCCGGTCGTAGCGAGATACGTGCGACGGTCCATACCACAGCCATCAACTCTCCGAGGTAAAGACCTTCTAGAAGGACAAAGAGCGCTTTGAACATCCCTCTAGACTGTTTGAGGTCCTTATAGACGCTTCGTCAAGCCGGCCAGTAGAGTGGCATTCGATGACGCGATTTACCTGAATACAGGCGCTAAGGCCCCACCCTCAAGGAGCACCGTAGTCCGCGAAGCGGACAAGGAGCGCAGTAGGGTGGGGATACAGCGCCGTCATCATCTGTCTTCCCTGCGATACTGCCTGCGGGCCACACGCCGATACGCTTATGTCCCTACAATGTCTATACAATGTGTATGGAACAGTTCGAACTAAACGGCCACGAAGTCGTGGACGGCGACGTGCGCCCGACCGGCAATGGTGCTCACGTCTACGTTCCCCGGCGGTGGCTCGGCGCAGACGTGAAAATCGTCCGCGTCTCCGAACCGGACCACGACGACGAATAGGCTATGAACTACAACTACAGGTATCGGCTCAATCCGTCCGACGCGCTCGAAGAGCGGTTAGCGTGGACTGTCGATACCTGCCGGCAGGTCTACAACCACTTTCTCCACCGCCTCAACCGAGTAGACGACTCGTCCGCCTACTCGGAACAGAAGCGCCTGCCGGACCTGAAGGGCTGGTGGACCGACCTCAAACAAGTTCACTCGAAAGTCCTTCAGAAAGCCGTTCAGCGATTGTACGACAACCTCTCGACGCTCAAGGGTCGCAAAGACAACGGCTACCGCGTCGGCACCCTCAACTGGAAGGGACCAGACGAGTACCGCAGTTTCACGTACAGTCAATCCGGCTTCGAACTCAAAAACACGAGTGGTCGGACGCGACTGTGGCTCTCGAAACTCGGCGAGATACCGCTCACCTTCCACCGCGACCTTCCCGACGACGTCGAGATAAAGACCGTCACGGTCAAGCAGGAACCGACCGGGAACTGGTACGCCGTCCTTGGCGTCGAAACGCCCGACGCCCCGCCCGAGAAACCCGACGAACTCACCGACGTAGTGGGCATCGACGTGGGTATCCTGAAGTACGCCCACGACACCGACGGCACCGCCGTCAAGTCGCCGGACCTCAGCGACGAACGCGAGCGACTGGAACGCGCCCAACGCAACCTCTCCCGAAAGGAGTACGGGTCGAACAACTACCGCGAGCAACAGCGCACCGTCGCCCGACGCCACGCCGACCTGAAACGCAAGCGCCGGGACTTCCTCCACAAGCTCTCGGCGTACTACGCTCGGGAGTACGACCTCGTGGCAGTCGAAGACCTCGACACAAAAGGGTTGGTCGAACTGCCGGGCAACTCCCGGAACCGGGCCGGAGCAGCGTGGGGAACGTTCCTGCGGATGCTCGAATACAAGTGCGAGCGCGAAGGGACACACTTCGTCGCGGTGGACCCGAAGGGGACGACCAAGGAGTGTGCGGCGTGCGGTGTCGAGACAGACAAGCCGCTGTGGGTGCGCGAACATTCCTGCCCCGCTTGCGGTTTCACGGCGGACAGAGACTGGAACGCGGCCTACAACATCCTCGTTCGTGGTCTCAAGAAAGTAGGGACGGGCTGTCCCGAATCAACGCCTGCGGAGACTGCGCTCCCTACGGGAACCAGTTCGGTTCCTGCAAAGCGCGTCGTGGAAACAGGAAGCCCTACCCTCAAGGAGCGAGCGAAAGCGAGCGAGTAGGGTGGGGAGGAAGTCACAACGGAATCCGTGCAGTATCACCAGTTGATTCAAATTCGTCGAGATGAGTACCGATGATCCGACGCATCACGAGTAACAATCCATTCGTTTCTCCCCACCCCCAGATGGCATCTTCTCGGTACCCACCTGAACCCATTTGTTCCTCAAGCGTCGCGATCATGATCTCGTCACGATCGGCCATCACAAGACGACTCACCTGTCCCTCCGTCATCGATACCGTCTGCCATTCCAAATTTGGCTCCCAAATACGGGCTTCGGGAAATTCCGCTCTCAATTCCTCACGCAAGCCCTCATCGGGCGATCCAAGAATAACCGTGACACCTCTCTCAATGGCGTCATGCGCCTGCTGGAAACAGTCCTCCGTGAAAACGGTATCCTCCGTAAACAACCCGAATAGCTCCTCATCGGAATCCGCGGCGATCTGCTGCCCCCGTTCTATGACGTTCTCTTGTCCCTGAATCTTCCAGACACCACTATCCGTTTCGGCGTCTTGAGCGGTAGTGATCATCTCCATTGCTTCGGAAACTGCATCGAGGTGATCTCGAAACTCGCGTTCCAGTTTCCGAACAGCGAGATCCGGTGATACGGCCCGAAACTCCCGTGGTGTTCCCTCTAGAATCTCGACTACCCCCTGCTCATGGAGGGACTCAGTAACGTCGTAAATGCGGGAACGAGGGACATCCGTCAGTTCGGAGATCTCCTTGGCGGTCCCCGAGGGAACCCGAGATACGGCGACGAAACATTTCGCCTCGTATTCAGTCAACCCCAGTTCCTGTAGTTCGGTAATGGCCTGTTTCAACGCCGAATCCTCGGGCATACCTCTAGGAAGGGTTGGTCCAACTTATTCTTTTAGCTGTATGCAGGCGCTAAGCCCCCCACCTCAACGAGCGCCGGGCTTCCGACGGGTGTCGGAAGCACAAGCGAGTAGGGTGGGGATACAGCGCCGTCATCGTTTATTTTCGTGTGAATCGGTGTCCTTACTACCCCGGCGGTTGAATGCGGTAGTACGATGCTCGCCACGCCTTCGGCGTTGTTCAAACGCGACAAGAAGCGTGCAACGTCGGTTGTGGTCGAGTGTCCAATCGGTAGGAGTGGGACACTCCGAACCGCCTGTACAGGGGAATCGCCTGCGGAGTCTGGAACCACGGTGCCCACGTCGGGTACAAGCTCCGACGCACAAACAGGAAGTCCCGACCTCAACAAGCGAGGGCCGAGTAGGCCCGAGCGCGGTAGGTCGGGGTAGTTCACTGGCCATTCGTCTCATATCGCACTGGTGAATGTCACAATTCGATCTATTCCGAGTATCGGCTGTGAACGGGATTTTCTCGCGTTACTATGGCTATAGTAACACTTTTGCACCTAGGTAGAGGTGTTCATTCACATATCGGGATATGGTAGGGACCTATCCACGCGGGGGAAACAGTCAGATGAAATTCTGCCTCACGGTCATTCCGCAAGACGTGGCAACCGTATGCTTTGATCTGCGTGAGGAACTTGAGTCCGTCTTCCAGATCTCCCGGAGGATCCGTGAGTAAAGAGACCAGGTCGTCACGTATCTATCGCCGAGTTCCCAGTTGGACTGTTAGCGGCATTGGAGGGGTACTGTTAGCATTAGTTGGGCTTCATCATGTACAGACTCATCTTTCGGCGTTCGTTTCGACACCGACTCAACTAGAATTCGGTCTCCAGGTGCTCGAATCAGTGTTGATGTGGATACCTGCGGCGGGGTTAACATATAGTGGCTACTGGATCAGGGCACGGAACCTTTCAAAGAATGGTGAATGGCTGGTCCTTGAATGGACACTCATTGGCTTGAGCACGGTTGTGGGACTCATCACCGCGATTAACCTCCATCAAATAGTGGTCGGACTCGACGTACCGCGATCGCTCGTTGAGATGGAGATTTTAACGGGAGCCGGCATTGGCGGCAGCTTGGGAGTACTGATCGGCTATCATCGGGCGAGATCGCTGAAGCAAACTCACCAACTTGAAGGACAACGTGACGGGTTTTTGTTTCTCAATCGGCTGTTGCGTCATCACGTTCTCAACCGTATCCAACTCATAGATGGATATGCCACTCAACTGGATGATCACGTAGATGCAGACGGCGAAAGACTGCTTGATTCTATCCAGGCACGAAGCGAAACGATCGCTCAACTCATCCAGGACGTGAGCACGGTCTCAATAACGTTTTCTGAGTCACCGTCGGGAACACGAGTCAATCTCTCAGAGACGATAGAACGTGAGATAGAAGAGGTACAACAACTGTTTCCAGCCGCCGAATTTGAAACACGGATTCCTCGAAACGTAACCGTTCAGGCAAACGACTTGCTGTTTACCGTCTTCGAAAATCTTCTCGATAATGCCATCCGGCATAACGACGCCGACACCCCGAACGTCACCGTGACCGTCAAAGAGCGATCCCACACGGTTCAGACACGGATCACGGACAACGGACCCGGAATCCCCGAACCAAAAGAACGATTCCTCGATCCCGGCGAAGTAGGTGACCGCGGAATGGGACTGTACCTCGTAAGCCAACTCATCAAACGATACAACGGGGACATCACACTCGAAGAAAACGAGCCACATGGAACCGTCGTTGTGATCACTCTCCCGAAAGCAGAATCGTGAATCACGACGTTATTCTATAGTGGCGTAGTGGAACGCTCTCATCCGAAAACGGATCTTTCGTGAGGTGCACCGACGAACCGCTACGGTTCCGAACCATTCGTTTCAGTCACTCCACCGACCGCGAAAACGTGGTTGCAAGCCTGCGCCGTCCGGTGGAATCATGCTTAAGTTAACACGACCGTATATGTCTCCTTGCATGACAACCCCAGACACGCTTCTGACGTTTTCTCCCCACCAGGCCCAAACGGTTATGGCCGTTTTCGATCGGATGTTTCCTGCCGACCAGGACCCGGGTGCAAACGAAATCGGCGCCACCCGGTATCTCGACCGCGCGCTCGATGGCGAGTACGAGGACCAGCGACGCTGGTACCGCCTCGGGCTCGACGCCCTGGACCGAAACGCCGAGGACGCGTACGGAGCGCCGTTTGCCGAATGCGCCGCCGACGAGCAGGATGCTCTGATCGCCCGGCTCGAGGACGGCGATCTGTCGAACTTTCGGACGCCACCCCAGGAGGAGTTCTTCGATCTGCTTCATCAACACCTGACCGAGGGACTGTTCGCCGACCCGGCATACGACGGCAACAAGGACACACAGGGGTGGAAGGTACTCGGGCATCCGGGCGTCTACCTGGAGAACTCGGCCGAGGAGAACCTCTCGGACGAACCGGTGACCAAGGACGGCAAGTACCAGTCGATGGCCGATCTGGGCTATGATCCCGACGATTCCGGCGACGGCGGCCCGCCCGACATCGAGGGGTACGACCCGCAGGCTGGCGCGAAGGAAGCGAACGACGAAGCGGACATCGTGATGGTCGGGATGGGTGCGATGGGAGGGCTGGTCGCACCTGTCCTCGCCGAGGCCGGTCTCGACGTCGTCGCGTTGGAGGCCGGTCCCTGGCGGACGACGGACGAGTATTTGCCCGACGAACTTGGGTCTGCGTACTATTGCCGTGCGAAGATGGGACCGAAATTCGATCGAGAAATCCCGCAGTGGCGGCGTAACGAGGATGAAGAGACCACGGAGGCATCGTTCTCGCTCGGGCGGATGATGAACAGCGTCGGCGGGTCCGTCATCCATTACGGCGCCTGGCTCCGTCGTTTCCACCCACACCACTTCCGCCACCGCTCGTTCGTTGAAGAGCAATGGGGCGAGGACGTGCTCCCGGACAACTGCACGCTCGCGGACTGGCCGCTGAGTTACGACGACCTCGAACCGTACTACACGCGCGTCGAGCACGAGATCGGCGTCTCCGGGGGCGACAAGAATCCATACGTAACGCGGAGTAAGCCGCTGCCTAACCCACCGTTGCGGCCGTTCACACTCGGCGAGGCATTCATCGACGTCACCGAGGACATGGGGCTCAACCCCTTCACCGTACCCGTCGGCGTGAACAGCCAACCGTACGACGGTCGGTCCGGGACGACCTACACTGCCTGGAACAGCGGATTTGGCGGATTCAATGACGCCAAGTGGCACCCTGGTCTGACCCACATCCCGCGGGCGCTCGAAACTGGAAACTTCGACCTCCGAACGCATTGTCGGGTCGTCAGGGTCCTCACCGATGATGAGGGTGAGGCCTGTGGCGTAGAGTATCTCGATCCGAACGACGAACGGAAGACACAGACGGCAGCAAACGTCATCCTCTGTTCGTACACCTTCGAGAACATTCGGCTGATGCTCCACTCTACTGACGAGCATCATCCTGATGGTCTCGGGAACAATACCGGTCAGGTTGGCAAGCACTTCATGACGAAGATGTTCTCCGACGTGAGCGGCTACTTCCCTGAGACGGTGTGGAACCGTCACACAGGCCCTGCCGCCCAGGGCATCATCCTCGATGACTACGTTTCGGCCGAGTTCGACTCCGTCGAACACGGCTTCGTCGGCGGCACGACGCTGAGCGCCGAGAATCAGTATCTCCCGATCGAGATCAGCCAGGAGTCGCTTCCCGACGACGTCCCGCGGTGGGGCCAGGCATACAAGGACCACCTGCGCGAGTGGAATCAGTGGGGCGCGGTGCGTATCCAGTCGACGAATCTCCCCTACTCGACGAACTACATCGAACTTGACCCCTCCCACACCGACGAGAGCGGGGAGGGCATGCCAGTGCTTCGGATCACGTACGATCTGCGCGAGAACGAACGCCGCCTCCACACGTTCTTCCGCAACAAAGCCGAGGAAATCCTCGAGGAGATGGGTGCCACGAAAACGTGGGGCGCGCCCGCGTTCACCGGCGTCGGCAGCAGCCACGATCTCGGTGGCTGTCGCATGGGGGAAGATCCCGAAGAATCCGTTGTCGGACCGGACCTGGAGGTCCACGACACGCCCGGCCTCTACGTGTACAGCGGCGCAGCGTTCCCCAACTGTCCGGGCATCAACCCCACCCTAACGATGTGGGCCATGTGTCTGCGCGCGGCTGAACAACTGGTCGAGAACGTCGACAGTTGACCCTTCGGCTCCGATTCCAAACTGTCGACCATCGGTGATGGGGCAGTGTTACGTGAGGGACGAGGCGGTCGGTGTTTCACAACGCGGAATCGATGGCCGCAGAAACAGGGTTCCAAGCCGTCGCCGTCTGGTGGAACCCTGCGTACGTTAATACGGTGATCGAAATACGCTCCTCACTAGCAGTTGCATATGTAAACTCAAGTCTCAACTGAAAGTGAGATCATGGTTGCGGAAATTGAAGTCGAGAACACCGGATAGTTTCACGATTTACCTATATGTATTATTAAATTAGAATGGGAGGATAGTTATTTTGGCGTCTGGAGCTTCTCAACTAGACAATTACGGCACAACATTATTATACTCTTAATTTATACGTATTCATTGATATATGGAGGTGGAAGCACTCGAAGATCTGTTTGAGGTGTGTCCTGATGGCATAGCCCTTGTTGAGTACGACGATGGTGACTCGATCATTCAGATCTGTAATGAACCGTTTGAGCAGTTATGCGGCTCCGATATCGACTCGTTGGCCGGCGAATCAGTGACCGACTACCTCGTACCATCCGATACAGAACAGCAGGAATTGGCGGCTGACATCTACGACGCTGCTTCGACGGGTGAAACTGTCGAATATGAGATCACTCGCCGGACGGTAAATGGGATTCGTGACTTTCTGTTTCGGGCTATGCCCCTCGAGAAACGGGATGCGATGAAGTCACTTGAAGTCTATATCGATATCACGGATCGGGCTCGCGAACGCTATCAGGCACTGATCGAACATTCATCCGACCTCATCACCATCCTCGAGGAAGATGGTACGATTCGATACACGAGCCCGTCCATCGAACGGATACTCGGCTACGATCCGGACGAGTTGGTCGGCGAGAACGCGTTCGAGTACATCCATAAAGAGGATCGACGGGCGGTGATGGATGAATTCGAAAAGGGGCTTCAGAACCCGGATCTGACGCCGGAAGCCGAGTTTCGCTTCTCCAACGCTCACGGAGAGTGGCGGACGCTCGCGTCGGTCGGCTCGAATCATATTGGTCGGCCCCCGATCGAGGGATATGTCGTCAATAGTCGCGATATCACTGCCCGCAAGAAGCGTGAACGCCAACTCGAATGGTATCGCGCCTACGTCGAACAGCAACAGAAAAAGCGGGCACTCGAAGAAACCCGTATTGAGGTGAACGTCCTCGAAGCTGAGCAGACCGATGCGGATCTTCAGGACAATGATAGATACGCGCGGCTCACCACCCGAATCGGCGAGCTCGAACGGGAGTTAGCTGACCTCGAACGGGAGTTAGCCGACCTCGAAAACGAGTACGACACCGTCCCTGCCTCCGCAGATATCGACGTTCGTATCTCCTAATTCATATCTCACTGACCGATAGCGTTTCACGCCCGTCCGAGGGGTCTCCCGCAGCGATAGTATCGCCGTCACGCTGGCTAGTCAACGGCTGAGACGCCGCGACGTTCACCCTCACAACGAGCCAAACCCATGGATTGCCGTATACGCTCTTGTGAGGGGAGTATGGATCAGTTCTCCACAGTAACTGGAAGTCACCGCGGGCACCGGTGGCGCGGTCACGCCAGCCGACGAAACGGGATTCTACTCAAGATCAGCCACTCAGTAAGCGTGCGAATTGATCACAGCCATTCGAACTGAGGGACGGGGAATGCTTTTCTTCGAAATATACATACACGATTAGTATGGATCGCAGCGCACGCGGTATCGGCCTCGTCGTAATGGGTGTCGTCGTACTTGCAGCGACGCTTGGGGTGGGCGCTGCAACCGCACCGACGATCGGAAACGTTGATTCTTCGTCGTCGATACAGACTCTCGTTGGTTCCCAAGGCGGGGACGGCGGCTATCAGACGGACGGGAACGTATTTCTCCTGGACGGGGATAATCGAAGCTGGAACGAAGCAAGCGCCGATAGCTATTTTGACGTGACTATGCGTGAGGACGGGACTGTCCTTGCGGGATTCATGCAGACCGGGTACGAGGACGGCTGTGCCCCGTATCCCGCACCGTGTGCGAAAACCGGATTCCGGATCATCGACCCGACTACCGAAGGGGGACCCACCGTCGTCGACGAGTACGCGTTCCCCGTTCGTACGAAGACGGACAGCGAAGTCCACGATGTCGTGGAATTGTCAACCGGTGAATTTCTCGTGGCTGATATGGAGCACGAACGGTTATTCGTCGTCGAAAACGGTCGAAGAACGTGGACGTGGACTGCCAGTTCGTTTTATGATCCTCCCGAGGACCCAACGAGGCGAGACTGGCTGCACATCAACGACGTTGTCGTTATCGACGACGATCGCTACCTGATTTCCGTTCGCAACGCAAACCAATTGCTCATCATCGAGCAGGACCGCGGCGTCGTCGAGGTGATCAACGAGGACGATGACGAGAGCGACGAGAGCTGTCTCGTGCTAGACAGTGAACTGATCGATTCGGACGGGGACGGTGACGTTCGCTGTGGCGATCCAACGGTCCTGAATCACCAGCACAATCCACAGTGGCTCGACGACGGTGCCGTCCTCGTCGCCGACAGTGGAAACGACCGCGCCGTCGAACTCCACCGCAACGAAACGACCGGAGAGTGGAAATCAGTCTGGACGCTTGAGAACGCGGAAGGACTCGATCTCCGATGGCCGCGAGACGCCGACCGTCTAGAGAACGGTAACACGCTCGTCACGGATACCCGAAACGCCCGGCTGCTTGAGGTTACCGAGAACGGGACCGTCGTTTGGAGTCACCGGACGTCCGGCATTCCCTACGAGGCCGAACGATTACCGGATGGGGAACTCGTGGGTGCCCCGCGATATGGGGGAGACAACGACGTCAACCCCGAGCGTGACGTTCCTCTCCTCTCGGTTGGTCTGGTCGTGCTCCGTTCGATCTATCCAGCGACGCCGTACTGGTTCGGAGAAATACACCTCGGTGGCGTCCTCGTTTCCGTAGCACTCGTCGCTGTCGGTAGCAGTGATTGGTACTGGGATTGACATCCTCCCCGGCCTGAAAGGCGAGGATCCCCACGTTGGGATAGTAACCGATCATCACTCCGAAGGATCACCACCGTTACTGCCGCCTCTACTTCGGACGTGTGATATTGGATCGACGACTCGTGGTGGACTGGGCTTTTGTGGACTGTATCCCGGAGACCGATACCCACTGACTGCATATGATCGGCTCCTGTAGGTGCTCTCCGTATGAATGGCCGCCGAAGGTTATTTTACCGACCAAACAAGAGAGTCACAAGTTCGAATGGTACCGCTACCGGAGATGCGCCAACTCAACAGTAGTGTTACCATCGCTTCTATAGGAATCCTCTTTTTCGGCTTCTATCTCGCCTATGTCGTCGTCAACGACGCGTATCGGCAAGGGCCGGTCTGGTTGTTTCCCATCGGGATTCTTCTCGTCGGCGTGTTGGCTGGGGGACTTGTCTACGGTGGATATTGGGTTGCCACCAGCGAGTTTACACCGGACGAAGGCTGGCAAGTGACGATCTGGTTGTTCGCTGGGCTCATCGCCGCGCTGGCGTTGACCTTCTGGCCGATATTCTATCAACGGATCGTGGGCGTCAGCATCGAGGACCCGATTTTCATCCTCTTGGTCAGTAGCGGCCTCGGTGCGAACGCCGGCGCCGTCGCCGGTATTTCTGAAGTCCGATCGGAACGCCAGTTCCAGCGAGTTGAGCAATCACGGGACTCCTTGGAGTTTCTGAATCGACTGCTCCGCCACAACGTCCTCAACGCAGTCGCGATAATTCGTGGCAACGCCGACCTCCTTTTCGAACGGACTCAATCGGAGACAACCGCCGATCACGCCAGGACGGTCCGGGAGCAGAGCGATCAAATCGCCAAACTCATAAAAAACGTGAAGGTGCTCGTGCACCGGATCGGAGATGACCCCGAGATCGAGCCGATCGAACTCACTCCGATCGTGCAACAGGAACTCGAAACAGCCCGCAAAACGCACGACAACGTGTGCATCAAAACGGATCTGACTCCGGAGGTTGTCGTTCAGGCCGACCCGCTCGTGGGGGCAGTGATCGAGAACATCGTCACGAACGCGATCGTCCACAACGATCAGGAGCACCCGGAAGTGCAGATCACACTCGACACGAAGGACGGGTCGGCTAAACTGGCGATCGCAGATAACGGACCGGGACTCCCGGATGAAACGAGAGAATCGCTCGTCAATCCAGGCCTCCACGGCGATCGTGGACTTGGACTCCATTTGGTCGACACGCTCGTCACACAGTATGGCGGTGAGATCTCGTTTGCGGAGCGTACTCCACGAGGGACGGTCGTGACGATCGATCTTCCGGTAGCGAAAGCCGAGTAGGTTGGATACCAAACAGCCGGCATACTACTCAATACGAAGCCATCCGTCGAGGAGGGTCGTGCAGTATCAATACGATTTCTTATTGGGAGTCGGTGGGCTATTGAGTTGTCTCGAATCGCACACACTGTGCGTCGATAGCGACATCGTTAGAAAGCCGGGTATGCTGTTACCATCATATGAAGTACAGTTACACCGGGGACGCTCACCATCGACTGCGAGAATCCTACCAAAAGGACGAAAAGCCGTTTCCGACCGAAACGTCGCTGAGCTTTCCAGAGCGCGTGACGGGCTTCGAGGAGTTCGATCTCCTGAAACAGTTGTTCTTCCCCAGATGCTGGAACGCGGGGTCGTTGACGCAGGACACCGAAGCCGTCCGCGAAATGCTCTCCGAACTCGGGTCGTTATTCTGTCTCGGCATCAGGCCGTACACGGGTGAGAACTGCACTGAACAGGTGGATGAGGTACTCGATCGACTTCCCGCTATCCGACACACACTCCAGAAGGACGTGGAAGCCGCGTACAAGGGCGACCCCGCCGCGAAGAGCTACATCGAAGTCATCCGATCCTATCCCGGCTTTCAAGCAATCATGGGGCAACGCGTCGCACACGCCCTCTATAACGAGGGAATCTCGGCGTACGCGCGGGAACTGACCGAATACGCGAAATCCGAAACCGGAATCGACATCCATCCTGGTGCGGAGATCAGCGACTACTTCTTCATCGACCACGGGACTGGCGTCGTCATCGGGGAGACGACGACCATCGGTGACTGGGTGCGGATCTACCAGGACGTGACTCTGGGTGCCCTCCACTTCGAGAAAGAAGAGAATGAGCAACACATGCTGAAGAAGGGCTACAAACGTCACCCCGACATCGGCGATCACGTCGTCATCGGAGCCGGAACCAAGATTCTCGGCACAATCAGCATCGGAGATCACGTGAGCATCGGGGCGAACTCCTGGATTACCGAGGACATCCCTGATCATACGAGTGTCTATATCGCCGATCACCCAGAACAGGAACGAAAGCGCACGGAGTGACGGACCGGGGATACCGCCCGAGAACACAGATCAAATTTTCGAATATGGCTACTCCAGGAACTCTGGGGGGACAGGGTGAGGGGTAGCAATCGTTGAACAGATCGTTCTGACCACGGGTGGGACATCACCGTCACTGAAGGACGGAGGAGCGCGATTCGAGATTACGGGGATCGAGGGGAACCGAGCCGGCTGATCGTGACTCCCTGCTCTCTCGGAGACCACCATTAGCAAGGATGTCAAGGTTACAGAATCGCATTGTGGAACGCTGTGAAGGATTTGACCCAGCGGTCGACTGATTTCCAGGAGCTATGGTGGGGGAACCGGCTGTAGAAGAGCCTGGTTCGGTATTTCAACAGGCCGAACCAGGATTCGACGAGAGACCGTTCCCCCACGTTTTACGGCGTGATTCACAGAGTTCGAGGTCGTCAAGCGCCCAGTTGTACCAGGGGCCGCGATCCACGAGAACAACTGGATCGCCGCGACAGCGCTTCAAGACTTGCTTGATGAACAGCAACGCGTCGAGGTCAGATCGGCCGGGAGAGTCCTCGATGTGGATGATATCGAACGTGTCCACATCGATCGCCGCCCAGACATAGACCTCGGTTTCTTCGACTTTGGGCTTGGTTTCGTCGATTGCTACCGTCGAATGGGAGTCGGGGTCGGGAGCAAACAGGTGCGCCAACCGATGATACCACTGGCGCACGGCCTCGTACGAGCGCCCGACTACCCGCTCGAGGCGTCGATACGAGAGGCCGGCGTGATACAGAAATGCTGCTTCAACACGCTATTCGGTCGGCGTATCTTCACGCGAAAATACTTCTTGCTCGCGTGCTTGCTCAACTACGCGATCTAGCATCCTCTGAACCCCCACCAGAATGTTCGACTGCGCCTTCTTTCACGCTCAGGTTGACACCCTTCCTAGAGATGTTATCCCGGGGTCAAATACGGACACAAAAGACAACACGATTTCTATGGAAGTGCTCTCAAGACTGTCAGTGCTGCATACATTCTCTGTTCGCTATATTCAGCAGTCCGTTTCTCTCAGAATTACGGACAACCACCCTTATCATGTGACATAGCGGGGCTTCGTCCCAGGTTATTCTCACCTAACGAGAACGGTCATCGGTAATATGAGCAACCACCCTCTATTTTTGACAAAAGATGGTGCCTGAAGAGACTTCCCCGAATTCACCGTACAGACCGCACACGGTGAAGTGTCACTTCCTGACACCTGCAAGGGTGAGTGGTTCGTCCTGTTCAGCCACCCCGGTGACTTCACACCTGTCTGTACCACCGAGTTCGTCGCTTTCCAGCAGCGTAGCGACGAGTTCGAGGAGTTCGGTGACGAACTGTATGATGCGATCGACGCTGGGAATGTCGAGATAATGCTCATTACCGAGAGATCCGAGAATATGTGCAAACCAACATTTTCACATGTGAAATTCAATCGAACGGAACACGCCGGCACACTTGACGGGTTCCTCCTCCGGTGGCACCCCAAATAAGACTCAGAGTCAAACATGCTCGAACCGATCATCGCAAGTCGGCTGCAGTTCGCGCTCACTACGGTCGTCCACATCATCTTTCCCGTAATGAGTATGGGGCTTGCACCGTTTCTCATCTATTTTACCTGGAAGGATATTCGCACGAGCGAGCCCATTTACGAGCAGCTACGACGGTTTTGGACGAGAATTTTCGCGATTTCGTTCGTGGTAGGGACGGTAACGGGTATCGTCCTCGAATTCGAGTTCGGGACGAATTTTGCGGCGTTTTCGACGACGGCGGGCGAATTATTCGGCGGCCCCCTCGCACTAGAAGGGATGATGGCGTTCATGCTCGAAGCCACCTTTCTCGGTATCTTCGTCTTCGGCCGCGAGCGAGTCGGCGACGTACTCTACATGGTGTCGGCAGTCGCAGTCGGCGTGGGGACCTGGCTGTCGGCCGTCTGGATCCTGATCGCCAACTCCTGGATGCAAACGCCCAGAGGGTACGAACTGATCACGGAGAACGGACAACCGGTCGTCATGCTGGTCGACCCGCTCGCCGCGTATCTCAATCCCCGGTTCTTCTGGATGTTCGTCCACATGCAGAACGCCGCCGTCGAGTCGGTTGCCCTCATCATGACCGGGCTGGGTGCCTACTTCGTCTTCCGGCATCACGTCTGGGGGTACTCAATCGAGCACGTCGACTTCTGGGAAGCGACGCTCAAGTTCGGCCTCATTGCCCTCATTATCACCGCGCCGCTACAGGTCATCCACGGCGACCTCTATGCCCGACACGTCTTCGAGACACAGCCCCAGAAGTTCGCCGCCATGGAGGCCATCTGGGAGACTGACTCCTACGTTCCCGAGTACCTCATCGCCTTCCCGACGAGCGTGCAGGACATCCTGGACCCTCGTGCGAAGAATATCTTCGGCATCGGTATTCCGGGCGGTGCCTCCTGGCTCGCCAGTGGCGGCGACCCGCAGGCGACGATTCGGGGACTCGAGGAGTTCGAGGGGCCACAGCCACCGGTTGCCCTCGTCTTCTGGTCGTTCCGCATCATGGTCGCCCTCGGCTTCTGGTTCCTCCTGCTGGCCGTCTGGGGCGCCCATCGCTGGTGGCGGGGTGAACTCCTCGAAGACGACCTGTTGCACAAGGCCCTGATGGTCTCGACGCCGTTGGGAATCCTCGCCGTCGAGTTGGGCTGGGTCGTCACCGAAGTCGGCCGCCAACCGTGGGTCATCCAGGACGTCATGAAGACTCGCGCTGGTGTTTCCCCCGGTCTCACGTCGGCCGAGGCGACGACGACCCTCGCTGGCTTCGCGATCGTCTACCTCGGTCTGCTCGTGTTATACGTCTACGTCGTCGCGCGAATCATCCGCACCGGTCCGCCCGACGTGTCTGATCCCGGCGCGACTGACCGTCCGGAGGGCTCGTCCAGGGAGGCGAGAGTCGATGACTAGCGGGAACTGGCTCGCGGACGGTCCGCTCTTTGGACTCCCACTTGCGGATATCTGGTTCGGACTCCTGTTTTTCATTTTCGCGATGTTTCTGTTTCTCGATGGCTTCGATTTCGGCGTCGGCGCACTCTTTGCGACCCGTTCGGACGAACACGAGCGCGAACAGCTTCTCGCTGCCATCGGACCGTTCTGGGACGGCAACGAGGTGTGGCTGGTCGTCTTCGGCGGTGCGATGTTCGCCGCCTTTCCTGCAGTCTACGCAAACCTGTTCAGCCGCCATTACCTGTTGATGTTCGCCATCCTGGGGGCGCTCATCGTCCGGGGACTCGCCCCCGAGATGTACGAACAGCGCGACGACGAACGCTGGACGCGCTGGTGGGGGCGGGCATTCGTCGTCGGGAGCGTTGCTGCCCCGTTTTTCCTCGGGATGTTCACGGCCAACTGGCTGCTCGGCGCGACGACCATCCTGACGCTGCCCGGGGTCGTCATCGGACTGGCCGTGGTCGCACTCACAGTCGTGGATGGCGTCGCCTACCTGCGAGTAAAGACCCGCGGTGACCTCCGCGAGGACCTCCGAGCGGACGGGTACCACGCGCTCGTCGCGTATCTCGTACTCGTCGTTCTAGCGCTCGGCTACGTGTACGTGGCAGATCCATCTCTTCGAGCGACCCTCTTGTCGCCGCTCGTGTTCGGTCTCGTCATGGTGACGCTCGTTCTCTCGGGTGTGTACGTGGTAGCTCTGAGCCGCGATCGACACTACGTGGCATTCGGTTCTGCCGCCGGCCTCGTCTTCGTGCTGGTCGGAATTGTCGCTGGCATGATGTACCCAGCTATCGATCGAGTGAGCGGATTGACTGTCGACTCGGCTATCGTTTCGACGCTTCCGCTCAACCTCATAACCATCGGCGCTGCCGTTCTCCTCCCGTTGATATTTCTGTACTTTGTCGTCCTTTACTCGGCGTTCCGTGGCCCCGTAGAGGCAGGTGAAGGATACTAATCGTGACAGTCGATGAGAATCAGAACACCGACGATCACGAACGTGACTCCGACGACGCAACCGCTCACGGGGCCTTGTCCAGCCGCGACGTTTCAACGTCGTCCTGTCGTTCTTCGAGTGCGGCGGTAACTCGATCTTCCGTTCTTGCATCTAGACCGACGTACAGAATGTGGATAGGTTCCGATGTCGTCCACCCAACATCTCCGTAATCTGATATTCAATCTGCCACCTCTTACTGGGGATGTGGTGGCTCATCATTGCTCCTCCTCGTCGACCCGAGGGAGTTCGACGTAGAACACGCTTCCCTCCGGATCGTTATCTTCGGCCCAGACATCGCCACCGTACTGCTCGACGAGGCTTTCGACCAAATAGAGGCCAATCCCGGTTCCCGGGCTGTCGAGGCCTTTCTCACCCTTCCCGAAGATCGTCTCTTTTTGATCATCGGGAATACCGGGGCCGTTGTCCGCAATCGCCACGGTGACGGTCTCCTCGTCTAGGGCAGTCAAGATATCGACTGCCGGAACCTCCTTATCGTTGTGAATGACCGCGTTCTGGATGAGATTCCGGAACACCGCCTTGAGAAGGGTGTTCCCACACACTCTGACGTCCGGAATCCCGTCTTCGACAGTTATGACTGTATTGTCGAACTTCGAGCGGGCGTTCTCGATCGTCGGCTCGAGATGCTGATCGAGCCTAACTGGCTCGACGTCCTCTTCAGTACTAAGCATGGTCTCGGAGAGGTCACGAGCGGTCCCCGTCAACTGGATTGCATTTTCGGTTGAGCTCTGGACGGCCTCTAAATGCTCTCTGCCGGCCTCCTCGACGTATTCTTCGAGAAGATTTGCCCGGCCACGAACAACCGCCATATCGTTTCTGATGTCGTGTCGGACGACCTGATTGAGTATCTCAAGGTTGTCCCGCTGCTCTTCGAGTTCTTGTTCGTACTCGGCGTGCAGCCTTCGATCGCGGCCAACTCCGGCTACCACGGGCTCGCCTTCGGGATTTCCGAAGACATTTGCAATGAACTCATACGGAATCGACTCATCGTTAGCGGTCAGGAAGTCTACTTCGACACGGGCGTGCCCGGTCTCGAAGGCTTCTTCGAGGGCAGCCGCGACAGCCTCTGTATCCTCCTCCGTGAAGAAATCCAGCGCATTCATCGATCCGAGTTCCTCACTCGTGTATCCCGTTACCTCCTCTGCGGCGGCGTTCCAATTTATGAGATCTCCGTCGGGACCCAGTACGTAGACCACATCTTCGATCGCGTCCAGTAGATCGTCGGTGAACGCCTTTTGTCGTTCGAGTTCGTGCTCGCGCTCCTTTCGTTCGGTGATATCGCGCGAGAGAGCGATGAATCGCTCCGTCCCGTCGGATTCAACTTTGCTCACCCAGACCTCGACGGGAAACGTTGATCCGTCCTTTCGGCGGCGAAGGCCTTCCTCTTCTACCCGTTGTATCGAGCCGGCGTCCAGCGATTGCAACTTTTCTCGGATCACTTCCTCGTCGAGGCCAACTTCGATATCGGGTACTTCCATCGAAAGCAACTCCTCGCGCGTGTAGCCAAGCTCTTCGAGAACCGTCTCGTTGACATCGAGGATGTGGCCCTCGGTATCGTTAATGTAGATCTCCTCCGGTGACTGTTTGAAGATCAGCTCGTACTCCCTTTCGGTAACTGACGGCGGACCATCCAGACCGGTTGATCGATCAGCTGACCCGGAACCCTCCGGAGGATCGTCATTCTGTCCGTCCTGGTCACCCATATTTTGGCCACATGAGTCGCTGGACTATTAATACGACAGGTCGTCTCTTAGCTATGAGCCGACCCCACCGACAAAGAATCGAACTGCTTCGTCTCGCTGATGGCCACGGGACCGGGGCGGGCGGTGGGCCTCGCCGTTGTTCTGTTCGCTGAACGCTCCGTCCCGTTCTCAAGCCTCACAGCTATCGACAGCATCTGCAGGTGTTGATCCCCTGTGATGCCTGTTTGAAGTATTCACGTGCCTCCGCCGACGTCGTCCGCAGTCTCGTCGGGCACATCGCGGGGATCCATGGACGTCGATCGGCGTGATCGCCACCCACGCGAACTATGAGGGGTTGCAGGTTCCGAATATTCTCGGCGAAGCGGATCAGCTTCGTCTCCTGAAGCTGATCAACTTCGTCGAGGATCACGACGCCGGGACCGTTGAGCGTCTGCTGGATGCGTTCGATGAGGTGGCCCGTCGACGACCCTCGAGAGACGCCGGCGCTCACGAGATCGCGCGCCAACTGCTCGAGGACCGCGTTCCGCGTGTAGTCCTGCCAGCAGTTCACGTAGGCGTACGGGACGTCGAGCACTTCGCGTCGGAGTTCGCGGACGGCCGCTCGGACGACCGTCGTCTTTCCGGCACCAGACGGTCCAAACAGAAAACAGTTCTCGGCCCGGAATCCATCCTCGATCGGGCAGAGTGCATCAGTCACCTCGTTCATGTGGCTGTTCCGACCCACGATCTCGTTTGGGAGGTGGTCGTCGTCGAACACCGTTCCGTCGCGTATCACGTCAAATCGATATCGGGGGTGGCGATAAGTCAACCCCCGAGTGTTCCGATCGGTTCCGATCGGCCCCACCCCGACAGAACGCTTTTGCCCGTCTACCCGAAACGTGGAGGTATGAGCACCGATACGGGCGTGGAGGAGAACGGGCCGACTACGCCGACCCACATCACGATGGAGCTGTCCGAGGACGGGGAGGTGTGGATCATCACCGACGAGGAGACGGGCGTCACCACCGAAGGTGAGACGCGCGAGCACGCCCTGGAGATGCTCGACGATGCGGTAGCGGCCTACAAGGGTGAGGCGGGCCGATCGCCGACCGATGAGGAACTCCGCGAACTCGGGATCGACCCCGAGGAGAACACGAGCGGCGAGCTGCCGAACGTGCTGAAGTAACCGATCGATGGTTACGCGAGACTTTTCAGGGGACGATGTCGTCTCGGTACTGACGAACGTAGGAAACTTCGAGTGGGTCCGGACCACAGGAAGCCACATGATCCTGAAGTGGACCCCACCGGAGGATCATGATACGCCGGCCCGGACGGTGAGTGTTCCGCGAAAGGATCGGATCCGGACCGGGACGCTTCAGAAGATCGCTGATCAGGCAGGTGCCGAGGAGTTCCACGAGTTCTGCCGTTGGATCGACCGGAACCGGTGATCGAGGAGTAGCCTCACGAGCGCAGTATACGCGTGAACAGATTCGTGAGCGGTTCCGTGAATGTAGATAAACAATCGACCGCCGAGTCACTCCAGATCCACGGCTTCACCGTCTGCTGCATACATACTCTTGTAAAGAGGTGTGGGTACGCGCCGAATATGGGTACTGAACGAACGACCCTACGACTCTCGGACGAACGGAAACGGCTGCTCGATGAGGCGTCGACGATCGTCGCGAACGCTCCTGACGACGACCCGCCGCGATCGGACGTGATCGACGCTGCACTCACCCACCTGATCCAGTCGCAGGAGAATATCGACGCCGCTCGCGACGAACTGGATCCAGAGACGATTCAGAAGTTCAACACGGACGTCCTCGCGCTGCACTACCGGACCAGCGTCGACAGTCGCTGGCGGTGGTTCCTGAGAATCTAAACGATCCGGGCTTATTTTCAGGGCTTCAAGATATCCTATTCACTTTCTGTGGGTAATGCATAATTCAATTGTTCGTAGGGGATATATCCTATCTGATTACGCAGTCGGTCTTTGTTTGTGTCGAATAGATAGATGCCGTTTTCTCCCTCTTTCACAGCCTCGCACTCAATAGAATGCGTTTTGCCACTTCGCTCTCGGTATTCGACTTTCATGCAAGAACCACTTAGAAAGAATAATAAATAGGTTTATTCCACAGACAGTAAGTATTCTCCGGCGTTTCTTACCTATTCAACCCCTACTTCTTTAACGTCACCCAGATATTTCTAGGCGATTTATGTCAGACGGGTCTGATCAAGTGGTTCCAGAAGATCGTGATCCGAGCGAAAGAGACCAATTTTTGGACACAGCAGATCGTCTTGAGAGAAGTATTGAAAGACAGATCTCTATAATCAACGGGATTGATGATAAGTCAGAACATGTTACTCGACTAATTGGTATTCTAATTGGTCTGCTGTTTTCGGTTCTATCTCTTATCGCAAATTTGGATTCTATCACATTTGAGGATGCAACTATCTCAATAAAGATTGGATTTATTCTTGGATTAGGCAGTTTGTTACTAGCAATGGCTAGTGCAATTGTAACCTACCTGAGCAGCCGCTTCCGTATTGGCCTTAACTACAATGTTGGGCATTATATGTCCAATATAGATAATAGAAATACTAAAAAAGATTTTAATAAGCATATTCAACGTGTTTGCGGTTCGTATGGTGATATAATTGAAGAAAACAAAGAGGTTATTGAAACCAATTCTCATCGGTTTCGTCTAACTCTATATTTCCTGTTAATCGGTGTTTTATTTTTAGCCACATCTGGGTCATTGTATGTGAGTTCAATCTCCAATAACGGAATGTGGGTTGGACTAGTAACTTCGCTTGCTTTAGCTGCGATTTCAGGATGGTATATATTAACAGGGAGATACTTAACCCTAGAACAAAAAACATAGACTATGACCGGCGATTCCGACGAAGAAAGCGACAAAGAAGTCACAGAGGATGATGTCACGAGTGGAGACGGCCTCAGCTATGACACTTTGATCGCAAACAAAAGTGGTGAAGTAACTGACAACGACGAAGAATCGTAGTTAGGTTTCTGAAAGGTTGGATATACAACCACCTTTGTAGGATTTTTAGATCGTTTTGGCTCTGTTCAGACTGTGGTGAGTATTCCACAAATCGCGGTGGTTGCTGTGTCCGGCTCTTGACGGAGAGCCGGACGCGATCTATGTTGTGACCGCCACGTTTACAGCAGAAACCCACTCGATCCACCCGTTTCTGCCCGGGAAACGCAAAAGTTAGATATGATGAACCGGGTAGCGTTTAGATAAGCTGATTCCATGCGAAGGCGAACGCTTGTAACCAATTTTCAGCGGCACTCGGTTCGGCGTGGCTAAACGTATTTGAGAACTGGTTTGTTCGTCGCTTTACTTCACGAAACACAAGTTCACCTCTACTCTGAAGAAGAAGGGTACCTCCGTCGAACAACGGCGTTTCGATGGTGAGCGAAAGCGTGTCTACACCGGCTTCTCTCTAACGGATTCGTAAGCATCGCTCTCGTCCGGTGAATACCGGTGGAGAGTCACAACTGTCACAGGTTTTCTCGTATTGAGTTGAACAGAAGGCCTTGTCTTAAGATGAATTAGTGAACCGCAGAAATAATTCTCGTGACTGTGATGCCCCACCGGTATTCTGCTGTCGGGGGCTTCGAACGAGCCGGTTCAGAAACACTATTTAAATGGAACTCCCTTGCATTCGAATTTTTCTGATTCCGCCAAACCCCTGAAAACGGTTCACACAAGAACTATACTGCTGGAATGAGTGTGTCAATTTGTCCGCCTTTGCAGAGTCCGAGTGACGCTCTCGGCTGAGTGAGCGTGGCGGCCACTCCGACACTTGGGGCGCGTTGGACAATACGTACCCCTAACCGGATGCCGTCTGCTCCTTGCTCATCGAGTGAGAGAAAGATGGACTCGCCGGGATTTGAACCCGGGGCCTCTCCCATGCCAAGGGAGTGATCTACCTCTGATCTACGAGCCCGCTTCGCGATCATTCGTACCCCCGTTTCCACCATAAGGGCTTCGAATCGGCCGCCTTCCGACACGGGCTCACACGGATCGTCGATCGCCTTACAGCCGCTTTGAATCAACTATAACCTCGAGATTCACGGGACGTTCACGGCCCTCCAGGTCGGCCACTGCGCGCTTGACGATTCCCTTCGCCTCCTCGCGAACGAGCGGGATCACCCGTCGAAGGACCCACTCGAAGGAGACGAACCGCGGGAGATCGATCGCATCGGAACTCGCCGATCCGGGATCGAACCGGACTCGGAACTCGACTTGGCAGGCGTCGTCGTCGTTCTCCCCTCCGTCCTCGGAACCGGTCTCGAGAGTGCGGTCCCGATCGTCGGTGTCGGTTTCGCCATCGATCGGACTGATCCGCCAGTGGCCGTTCGCGTCGATATCCTTGCGGATCGCCCAGTCGATGCGGTTCGGCGGGGACACGTCGGTGACTTCGGATCGGACCGTGTAGGTGAGCCGCCACCAACTAAAGGTGAGCGCATACCGCGTTCCCGGCCCACCCTCGCCGTCGATCCGTCGAACTCGATCGAGGTGCTCCGAGTACCGGGCGTACCGCGGGAAATCCACGAGGAACTCATAGACCGTCTCGGAGTCCGCATACACCGTCGTCCGTACGACGAGTTCGTCCACGACCCCTGTTTCGTCGCGCTCGTCTTAAACCCGGCCGTCAAAGCCGGGGCTCGAACACCCGTCGTCGATACTCGGGGGTGTGATCCCAGCCGACATTCCAGACCTGTCTACCCGTATCGACCGGACGGAGAGCCAGGATACTCACGTAACGGTCGAGCGGGTGATCGGAACCCTGCACGGACCGGATTACGTCTCTTCTCGGGCACCGATCTCCCGATAGATCCACATCGCGATGAAATAGGTCGCCACGAAGAGCAAAAACCCGACGACGAACCCGGCGAGCCGACGTCGACCCAGTCCCCCGGGCACGAAATACGCCAGCCCGACGAGCGCGACGAAGAAGACGAGGAGGCTAAACGCTCCCGAGAGGAGATAGACGCCGAGATCCGAGCTCAGCCGTTCCGTCACGTCCGTCACTCGCTTCACGGGACGGTTTTTGCGAGACGTCTTCAAAACGTCCCCGGTCCCGTTTCCTCCGGCATTCGATCGGTGCTCTCCGTTCTGGATCGCACTTCTCACGCCGGTCGAGCCGCGAACGTCGCGAGACCGAGGAGCCCATCGTCCTCGGTTTCGGTCGGTGTGGGCGTCGGTGTCGGTGTGTCGGTCTCGGTCGGCGTGGGCGTCTCAGTCTCGGTCCCGATCGTGATCGGATCCTCGGTTTCCGTCGGCGTCGGAGTGGCCGTCCCGTCGCTTGGCGTGGTGGTTCCCGCGGGGGTCTCCGTTCGGTTCGCGCCACTCTCGTCGGTTTCGGTCTCCGTATCCTCGCTCTCGCCGAAGATGTCCGTCTCGATGGTTTGTTCCATCGTGTCGA
The DNA here is from genome assembly GCF_041821145.1 of Halopenitus sp. H-Gu1. Lineage (NCBI taxonomy): Archaea > Methanobacteriati > Methanobacteriota > Halobacteria > Halobacteriales > Haloferacaceae > Halopenitus > Halopenitus sp. H-Gu1. The sequence goes on from NZ_JBGUBC010000027.1 coordinate 25,589, forward strand.
GCGGGATCCGGACCGTCTCCCCGCCGCCCTCACTCAGATCGACCCGGAGGTAGAAATCAGCAGTGAGGGTCGTCACCTGGTCGTTTTGCAGGTGAGTGACCCACCATTCGTTGAGATGTTGATTGTCGAGGCGGAAGGTAGCCGTGATCGTCTCCTCGCTTTTCGGCGGGATGACGTGTGCGTCCTCGCTTTGCCCGCTTCCCATCTCAACGTCGTTCATCGCGACGTCGTAGCCGATCTCCGAGAGGGTGATCGGAAACGAACGCGGGTTGTACACGACGAATTCCATGCGGATCTCGGTTTCGTCCTCGGAGACGGTTCCCCACTCGCCGCGGGTTTCACGGACGACGAGCACCGGATCCGGAATGATGGGGCTCTCGGCGTTCACCTCCCGGTCTTCCTTGGAGTTGAACGCCGCTATGAGGTCGGTGTCGATCTCGCGTTCGACCGCTGGGGCATCGAAGGAACGGTCGAGAAGCGAGGAATGAACGTCCGCGTGGACGGTAAGGGCGGTCCGTTCGCCCGCCCGGAGATGACTCACCCACCACGCCGGAATCCGCGTGTTGTTCATCTCCGTGCTCGAGGAGATGGTTGAGTTTCCCTCCTCTATCGAGACGCCTTCGCGGGTCCCGTTGGCCATCGCAATGTCGTTCAGTTGGACCTCATAATCGACCGTGAGTCCGCCGGCCGTCACGCCGATCGGGTTGGGATTGTGGAGCTGAATATCGGTCTCGATCTCCGTGACGTTTTGCGTGACGTTCCCGAACTCGTTGTCCACGCCGGTCACGGTCGGCGCCCCGAGGACACCCGCGGCCAGCGCGCCTCCCAGAAGGAGGATGAGACCACCGATCGCGAGCACGAGGAGCCGACCGCGGCCGATCGACGAGAGCCAACTCGGAATCATGCTTGTCGTACGCGGAGGTAACGGTGGATCCGTATAAAGATAGGCGACCCACGATCGGGGCGGTAGTCGGTCCTCGAAGCGAACAGGGCGCGATCGTGGCGATCACAAACCCAACTGCTAAGTGTCGGCCTGCGAACCTCCGAATATGACGGCAGGTACCACCGGATCGGATACGGGACTGGGAGTCGGGCTGGCGTTGGCGGCGATCGTCGTCGTCGGAGCGGCCCTCATGTACGTCGGGCCATCACAGATCAACCGCGCGGCGGGCTTTGGAACCGCGATGATCGCGGCGATCCTCGCAGTCTCGGCGTTCCACGTACTCGAGTGAGTCGTCAGCGATCGTCCGCCCGGTTCGCCTCGTTCCTTTTAAATATCGGCGTCCCGTATTTTTGGTGATGACGGAGTATACGGACGAGGAAAAACGGATCCTCGCGTACCTCCACGATAGCGTCTCCCGTGGCGAACAGTACGTTCGCTCGAGGACGATCGCCGACGCGATCGGGCTCACCGCCAAGCAGGTCGGCAGTCGGCTCCCGAACCTGGCCGAAAAATCCGAGGAAGTCGACATTGAAAAGTGGGGCCGCGCCCGCTCGACCACCTGGCGGGTCACCCAGTCGACCCCCTGAGCCGTCGGATCCACCCCTTTTAAGCGTCGCCTCGCGTATCGGTTCGTATGACCGTCCGTGTCTCGCGGACCTTCGAGTTCGATGCCGATCCCGAGGACGTGTGGGAGTTCATCGAGGACCCGGGCAATCGTGCCAGCGTGATAAGCGTCGTCGAGTCCTACGAGGTTCACGACGACCGGCGGGCCACCTGGCACATCAGCCTGCCGATCCCGATGATTCGATCGACGGTCGACGTCGAGACGAGAGAGATCGAGCGCGACCCGCCGACCCGGGTGAAGTTCCTCGGGAAGTCCCGGGCGCTTCGCGTGACCGGCGAGCACACGATCGAGCCGATCGAGGGTGGCTGTCGACTAAAAAACGAGTTCGTCGTCGAGGGGGGAATTCCGGGCGTCGAGACGTTCTTCAAGCGTAACTTCGAGTCGGAACTCGATCGACTCGAACGCGAACTTCGATCGGAGCTCGGGCTTCCCGATGCCGCCGAAAGCGACTCGTCCTCCCGGGCCGACGACTGATCCGACTCGATGACCGATCCAGATTCATCGACCGATTTCGAGCCGACCCGGATGGCTTGCATACAGCTTGCGATCGAGGGGGGCGACGTCGAGGAAAACCTCGACCGAGCGCTCTCGGCGGTGGACGCAGCCGCCGAACGCGGGGCCGACCTGATCGCGTTGCCGGAGCTCTTCGATGTCGGCTACTTTGCGTTCGACGCGTATCCGCGTGTGGCCGTTGGCCTCGAAAGCGAGCGGCTCGAACGATTCGCCGATCGGGCAGCCGACCACGGCGTTGCACTCCTGGCGGGGACGATCGTCGAGGACCTCGGCGCCTCTGCCGACGCCGGCTTCGAGGTGCCGGCATCCGAAGGCCTCTCCAACACGGCCGTTCTGTTCGATGAAACGGGACAGCGCCAGCTCGTCTATCGGAAACACCACCTATTCGGCTACGAGTCCGCAGAATCGGAGCGACTCGTGCCCGGCGAACGACTCACGACCGTCGAGATCTCCGGGATCCGGATCGGCGTCACGACCTGTTATGATCTCCGATTCCCCGAACTCTATCGGCAACTTCTCGAGGAGGGAGTTGATCTCGTAATCGTCCCAAGCGCGTGGCCGTATCCGCGGGTCGAACACTGGCGCACGCTCGCGCGAAGTCGCGCGATCGAGAACTTGGCGTACGTCGCCGCCGTCAACGGAAGCGGCACCTTCGCCGGCGGTGAGACCCTTCTCGGTCGCACGACCGTCTACGATCCGTGGGGAACGCCGATTGCCACGACCGGCGACTCGCCGGACGTCGTGTACGCCGACATCGACCCCGATCGCGTCGCGTCGATCCGTGAGGACTTTCCCGCGCTTGCCGATCGGAGATCGGGTTGGTGACTCGGACGGACGGTTCCATACATTTATTCGGGAGCACGCAATACTACTCGATGCCGGTGTTTCGACGCTTTTCTCGTCGAAACGTCGGTACGATCCGCTCCCGTCCCGACCGCCGGGTGATGTGGAACGAACCGTGGCTGGATCCGCCACGTCAGTTCCGCCCGCGCCATCACCCGTTCGTCAACTCCGTCCCACGTCGACGATCCGGACACATCCATGTCCGGAGTTTCTTGACGCGCGTCGAATGGGAACCGGAACGAACGGCACCCAAAAATACGATCGTGAGATAGTAGAGACTATTCACAAGTATTGAAAACAGTAGTGAACGTGCGTGGTTATTTTTGACGCAAAAGAGTGTATTATATCGCTTCGCGAGTGGATTATCGATCGGCGTCCGACGTTCCGCATTCGCTGTCGGCCGCCGGACGCCGTCTGTGGACTAGTGCTCCCACAGTGGCTTGGTCAGTCACCGGCCTCCGATCGTTCGCTCATTGCGAGCGAACGATCGGTTCGCGTGCGTCGTTTGGGATCCGCTCCCGACTCGATCGTTGGATAGGGACGTGTCCGTCGCGATCAGACTCGTGCAGCGTCGGCGTCGCCCTCGGTGAACCCGGGGAATCGCGTCTCCTCGGCCTCCAGAAGTTCCTGATAGCGGTTTCGGATCGTGACTTCACTCATGTCCGTCGCCGCGCTCACCTCGCTTTGGGTGAGATCGACGTTCGTGAGCTTGCCGGCGGCGTAGATCGCGGCGGCAGCGAGCCCGACCGGCGACTTACCGCTGTGAACGTTCTGGCGTTTGCCCTGCTCGAGCAGTTGACGGGCGTACTGTTCGGTCTCGTCGGGGATCTCGAGATCGCTCGCGAACCGCGGGAGGTACTCGACGGGGTCGGCCGGTTTGATCTCCAACTTGAGTTCGCGGTTGATGTACCGGTAGGCCCGCTTGAACTCCTCGGCGTCGACGCGGCTAACGGCCGCGATCTCGTCTATCGACCGCGGCACCTGCTCCATCCGGGCAGCCGCCTGCAGGCTGGCGGTGGCGATCCCTTCGATCGACCGTCCCGGGAGGAGGTCCTCATCGAGGGCCTGCCGATAGATGACCGAGGCCGTCTCACGGACGTTCTCGGGAAGGCCGAGCGCGGATGCCATGCGGTCGATCTCGCCGAGCGCCTGCTTGAGGTTGCGTTCCTTGGAGTCGCGCGTCCGGAACCGCTCGTTCCAGGTGCGAAGCCGCTGCATCTTCTGACGCTGGTTCGAGGAGAGCGAGTTACCGTAGGCGTCTTTGTCCTGCCAGCCGATGTTCGTCGACAGGCCGTCGTCGTGCATCATCTTCGTCGTCGGAGCGCCGACTCGCGACTTCTCGTCGCGCTCGCTCGAATCGAACGCGCGCCACTCGGGGCCGCGGTCGATCTCGTCCGACTCGACGACGAGTCCACAGTCCGAACAGACCGTTTCAGCGCCGTCGTGTTGGAGTCGGCTCCCACACTCGGGACAGGTCGTCGTCGATTCCGTTTCCGTTTCCGTTTCCGATTCCGTCGACTCGCGGTCGCTCGTCCGGGCTCGCGAGTCGGCCTCGCGCCCGTTAGTTCGGTCCGTCGATCGGTCGTCGGTGGTTGCTTGCTCGTCGGTCGTGCGCCGGGGGGCGCGGAAGTTCGTCTTACTCATGTGTTGAGGGCTGAACGGAGATCGCCTCCGTTGAATCGATCGTGATGCGGAGGTTGAAAGGAATATAAAACCCTGACCTCGCTTCTTCCTTCACCCCTAGTTATGGACCTACAGTATATAAATGTATCGTGAGATAGTGTGTCAATCGCATGTAACAGCACTCTCGGCGTGGTTTAGCGCCCAGAGATCGACGGTTTATATAGTCTATCCCGATCGTTCCTGACATCGACGTCGAAAACGATCGCCTCGAACGTCGCCCTGGAGCGACGCGAGGGACTCGTCCGTGTAGACCGCGTGCGGCCCATTGTGAGCCGCGTTCGGGTCGTTACTCCCCAGAGCGCGTTTGACCGATGGCCCGGGCGATCGATATCATGTATCCAAGCCCGTACTGCACCTCGGGATCACGGATCGCTCGAAGCAGATCGAGGGTCCCGGCCGCCTCGGGCTGTTCCCCCTCTGCGGTAGCGACGCCGTCGAGAAGCGTCTCGATACCCTCGCGCGTGTCTTCCTCCCCGGCCGTCTGAGCGACCTCGGCGAGTCCGGACCCGGTCCCCGCGATCGAGGTGACCATCTCGTCGTCCAGCGCGGCCGTCGCCAGCGAGACGACCTCGGCGAGTTCGGAGAGCTCCGAGAGCGTGCCGCTCTGTTGCAACTCGACGACCGTTTCCAGCGCGTCGCGAAGCTCCTCGCCGTTCTCCCCGACAGCCCCCGCGAGCACGACCGTCCCGTCGGTCGCCAGCCCATCGGCCGATTCTGCAAGCGTCGCACCCGTACCGGCGAGTTCGCGAACCATCTCGTCTGAAAGCGCCCCCTCGCCGAGCGCAAGGACGTCGAGCAACTCGTTGACTGCGTCGAGTCGTCGGACGAACGCCGCGACCGCCTCGGGATCCTCGGCGATCGCCGCCTCGAGGGCGTCCTGGTCCATCTCCTCGTAGTCGACGGCGGCCGATTCATCGCCGTTGGCCGATGCGTCGTCATCGGTCGATCCGTCGTTGTCATCGGACGAGCCGTCTGCGACCATTACAACAGCCCCCGAGCAGTGAGCCAGTAGGACTCGTTGTACGCCAGCTTCGCCCAGTGAAGCTTCTCTGAAGGCGGTGCCGGCTGTGGTCCGTTCTCGTAATCGAACTCGACGAAGGACGCCTCGTCCATCCCGGTCTCGACGAAACAGAGCGTCTTTCCGTCGTAGATCGCCGTCGCGGGGCGATCCCGAACCTCGCTTGCGATCCGTTGGCCGACGACCCCGGCCTGGTAGTGCGCGACGCTTCCGGCGTTGGGGACGCCGGTGCTGGCGGTGTCGCCGATCGCATGGACGTTCTCAGCGGCCTCGGCTTCGAGAGTGTGCTTGTCCACGTCGACCCATCCCCGATCGCCCAGTCCGGCCTCCGAGACGAGGTCGATCCCGCGGTGGGGCGGGATCGTCACCAGGAGATCGTAGTCGAGTTCGGTCCCCTCCATCGAGGTGAGCGTTCCCGCCTCGGGGTCGGCCTCCTCGGCGTTGAAGAAGGTCTCGATGTTGATATCGCGCTCCTCCATCAACGGCTGTGCCCAGGAACCGATGTTCGGATTGCCGTGGACTCGCTGAATGGGGTAGGTGTAGGTGATGTCGATCTCCGATCGCAGACCGCGCTTTCTGAACCAGTCGTCCGCCATGAACACGAACTCAAGCGGCGCCGCCGGACACATGTGTGGCGTCCCAACGACGCTCAACACCAGATGCCCCTCGGTCATCGACAGCAACTCCTCCCGGAGCGCGACCGAACCGGACTCAGTGTAGAAGTTGTATCCCCCCTCGGCGAGCCCGGGAACCTCCTCGGGTGCGAGCGTCGACCCCGTCGCGAGAACGAGGTGGTCGTACTCGATCGGGGCCCCGTTTCCGCATTCGAGCCGCTGCTCTGCCGTATCGATGTCGGTCACCCGGTCGATCTGAAGGTCGATCCTGTCGTCGACGAGCGTCTCCAACCGTCGTCGACCGTCCTCGGGTTCGCGCTGTCCGAACGGAACGTACAGCCAGACGGGCTTGTAGACGTGGTCGGGATCGTCGTTGATCAGGGTGACTCGAACGTCGCCGTCATCGATCTCCCCTCGAAGACGATCGGCCAGGTCGTTGGCGAGCACAGTACCGCCCGTCCCCCCGCCAACGATGACGACGTGTTCGCTCACGATTTCTCCACGTAGAACGCGTAGTGGTCGTCGTGCTCTTCGGTGTCGAGCAGTTCGTTGCCCGCCTCCTCCGCCCATTCCGGGACGTCGCTGAGGGACTGTTCGTTGTCGCTCAGCAACTCCACTACGTCACCCGATTCGGCATCGCGAATTGCGCCGATCAGATCCATAAGCGGACCGGGACATGCTGCGCCGCGCGAGTCGACGGTCTTCGTGGGTTCGATGTCGATTTCAGTCATATACAATTGTGAATTTGTGCTCCGACGTATTAGTATTGTATGTCTACTCCAAGATTGAGAAAACACCTGGCCAGAGCGGGATTCGTCCGAACGGAGTCGCTAACGCTTCTGGTCTGCCGTTTCTGACCCGTCTGATCCGGATCCACTCAGTCCAAGCACGCTCGCCTGTTCCGAGCTTGTCTCGTATCTCAGGCGTCCCTGTCCGCGTCCTCAAGAATCGATGCGACGTATTTGCCGACGTGATCGTCCATCCGGCGTTTGAACCCGGCCTGGCGCGCGAGCCGGTCGAGTTCCCGCGAGACGTAGGTGCCGTACTGGAGGGCCTTCTTGTCGGCGGCTCGGACCGAGTCGGGAACGAGTCCTGCGGCCGCCGTCCGGAGGGCGATCTTTCGCTCGTCGCTCGTCGCGAGCAATTCGCCCGGAAGCCGAAGCGCGGCATCGACGACCCGATCGGCCAAAAGCGGCGTCACTGGCTCGATCCCCGCTGCTCGGATCGCCGGAACGTCCCTCGCGAGTTGGTCCGGAAGCGATCGAACCGTCTCGTCGCGTGCGCCACGAACCGTCTCGGCCTCGACGCGGTGGTCGTTCGCCGGATCGACCACCTTGCTGTATCCGCCGAACAATTCGTCGGCCCCCTGGCCGAGCAGAAGTCGATCGTGTCCGTCCGCCGCGGCCGCACGCGCGACGAGATACAGCGGGATCGCGATCGACAGGTCCATCGCGTTCGTTCGGCCCGTCGCGGCGACCAGTTCCGGGATCGCGTCAGTGAGATCGTCGTGGGTGATCTCGACGATCCGGAGGTCGTCCTCGCGGTCCATCGCTGCGATGGCTTGCCGAGCCGCTTCCAGATCATGACAGCCCTCGAATCCGGCGACGTAACAGGGCGCGTCCGGGACGCCGCTTGCAACGAGTGCGGAATCGACCCCGCCGGAGAAGGCGACCGCGACGTCCTCGCCTTCAGGCCCCTGATCGTCGGCGCGTCCGATCGCCTCTCGAACGGCGGCGTTGACGGCCGCCTGTGCCGTCTCGATCGGATCCGGATCGGTCCGAAGCGTCCAGATCGACCGGGTCTCCGCCGCCGTCAGGAGGCTGCCGGCCGGCACGGGAACGGGCGATTCGAGCGAGCGCCGATCGAAGGCCCACGCGCCGTCCGTCGTCGGAACCGTACACTCGTCCTCGACGAAAAGTGGCTCGCGGCCGAGAACGTCGCGAACGAGCGCCGCTTCTCCGAGTTCATCGTCGGATCCTGCCGGGCGGCGGATTCGTCCGGCAAACCCGAACCCGCCGGGAAGCGGGTCGGAAGCGCCGATCGCGTCCGAGATGACTTCGGCCGTAGCACCTCGGAGGCGGTCACCGCCACGAACGGGCGGGGTGGAGTCGGGAGCGGAATTCCGATCCGGGTCTCGATCCGGGTCTCGATCTGAGTCTCGATCCGAGTCCCGATCCCGCTTTCGATCCGCTGCCGATCGTCGATCGGTGTCGTGATCGGTCATCGAAGCGAGCGGAGCCGACGAAGGACTCGGCGTTTCGCCCCGCCGGCCGCCTGCCGGAAGGAGACGTGCCAGGGCGTTCGGCTCCCAACTACGCTGGTTCGTCCCTCGGCGATCGCGTTCAGGATCGCCTCGGCGGACGGCTCGTCGGCGTTGACTTCGGTGATAGCTTGTCCCACCATCTCGGAGATATGTGCGTCACTGCCGGCGGTTTGGGGCAGGTCGTGTTCCACTGCGAACCGCTCGGCCTTTCGGTTTGCTCGCCCGGTCAACAGCCGCGAGTTGTACACCTCGATCGCATCCGCGCTCGCGAGTTGCGCCTCCGAGATATGGGCGGCGACGCCGTGGCGAGTCTTCTGGAACGGGTGGGGAACGACCGCGATCCCGCCCTGCTCGTGGATCCGCGAGAGCGTCTCGTCGTAGGACAGTCCGGCCGGTATCGCCTGTTCGATTCCGAACGCGAGCACGTGACCGGCTGCACACGTTACCTCCATCCCGACGACTCCGATAAGTCCGTACTCGGAGGCTAACTCCGACGCGGCCAGCGAGGCATCGATCTCGTCGTGGTCCGTGACTGCGAGCGCGTCGACTCCGACCGCCGCCGCCTGCTCGACGAGTAGCTCGATCGGATCGCGACCGTCGTGGGAAAGCTCCGAGTGCGTGTGCAACTCGACCGATAACACGTCCGAACGTACACGGGTAGTCCTCAAAAGGAACGCGGTCTTGCGGAGGCGGACCGAGGGAGGCGGACCACGGAAATCGGGCTCAGGGTGTCGGACACAGGGAATCGGACCCGGCCTCGCGGATCCGTAAAGTGAATGACGGCCGCGCGGAC
>NZ_JBGUBC010000028.1:0-28731 GCF_041821145.1 Halopenitus sp. H-Gu1
AGATCGTTGAGCCGATCTTCGATGTTTACGAGGGCTTTTTCAGCGTCATCGAGTTGTGTTCCACCAGTGATGACGAGTTTCCCACTTCCAAAGAGGAGTGCGACCACGTCCGGGTCATTGAGTCGGTAGACAAGCCCGGGGAACTGTTCAGGTTCGTATTCGACGCTTTCGAGGCCCAGACCGATCGCGATCGCATTCAAATTGAGTGTGTGGTCGAGATCCCCACTCGAGACAATATTCTGAATTTCAATCTTCGGCGATGCTGCGACATCGACCCCCAACTCGCGGAGTTCGTCGAAGACGTGCTTAAGCGCAGTCGTCACGTCATCAACGCTGTTCGCTCCCGTACAGACGACTTTTCCCGAGCGGAAGATGAGTGCTGCGGCTTTTGGATCGTGCATCCGATACACGAGTCCCGGGAAGTTATCGGGGTCGTAGTCGGTCGCTCCTAAATCCCCAGAGAGCGTTTCGAGGTCGAGTTCTTGACCGATATCGGACGAGGCAACGACGTTCTCGACTTGAATTGACTCGGTTGTCATACTCATAGAGATATCTACCAGTCACGAGTGTCTTAAAAACAGGTGGGTGAATTCGAGCAATGGGGGTAGTACTTTCCGACCGAGCTAGAGGTCGCGGGGCTGGACAGTTTTCCGATCGTTTCCCTCGGCACGCCGGGCTGCATCTTCGAGTACTTCAGTTACTTCGTCGTCCAGTGCTTCGTAGAAATCCGCCGAGACGTTGTGGTCGTTGAGCGCTTCTTTCACGGCCGATTTGACGATCAGGTCTGTCATACGCAGCGGTATTTCTCCCGTCCTCTGTATAAACATACAGGTATCTGATTCGGCGCTTGCAGAGGTTTTACCGCCATCTGCAGGACAACAGACGTATGGGATAGCACTTCGTATCAGGGAGCGGGACGATGCACGACCTGACCGGATTCCAACGGGACCTCCTGTACGTGATTGCTGGCCTTGATGAGCCCCACGGCCTCGCCATCAAGGAGGAACTCGAAGACTACTACGAGAAAGAGATCCATCACGGCCGACTCTACCCGAATCTCGACACGCTTGTTGAGAAGGGACTCGTCGAGAAAGGTGAAAAAGACCGGCGAACGAACGTCTATACGCTCACGCGTCGTGGCCGTCGTGAAATTGAGGCTCGACGCGAGTGGGAGTACCAGTACGTCGAACCCGCAGAGTCCGCTCCTGCATAGATACGCTTAAACAGTCAATCCAACCTATCGAACGAAGTTCACTCCCTTCCACCATTATATCCATTCAGATGGACGACGAGACGTTCTTCGAACAGCTACGGTCAATCTGTTCAGATGCTGTTGAGTCGTACCGGAAGGAGTACCCGGACGCACCACCCCTAACCGAGTCACTCCTACAGAGTTCCGATGATCCTCTCGCAAGCGAGGCTGACCTTCACGAACGCTTCGATGAACTCACGCGATTTTACGACGATCTTCTCGATGTCGATTCCACACCGTACCGCGAGATGTGGCGTGAACATCTTGTGTACGACTGTTCGCGTAGGGAGCGTCTCGCACTCCTCACGAGCGATCTGCCGGCCTCATTGACGCTCGTGTTCATCGGCGGGCGATATTCCGCGCGGACGGGCAGAATCGGCGTGAGCCCCGGGCAGCTCCCCGAGACGACGGCGTACACGTATTTAGCGGCGGAGTTGTGCCACGCGTATCAGCACCAGTTCGACTCAACAACGTGGAAACACCCGTACCTGCAGGAAGGTTTCGAGCAGGCAGTGTCAGTCCGTACGCAAGCACATTTCGCCACTGAGCTACAGTACGACTTCTTGACTCATCTCGCGGAGAGACAGCATACGAAGACACTCTTAGAGGGCGTCCTTGCCCACGGAACGCGTCGAGGCGGGATCACACCGACGGCCGTTCGTGAACTCGGTGTTACCGACGAGGAGCTGGCTGCGCTTCGATCTCACCGTTTGTGGCGGCCTCTCGGATATCTTCGTCCGCGGTACTTGTGGAGTGATGTTGCATTCCTCCCCGAATACGCCCTTTTCGGCTCATTGCTCCTTGTGAGTGAGGCAGCGGACATCTCGGCTCCCTATGCCCGGGCGTTCCACGGCAACCACCCGTGGACATCAGTTATCGACGAAATCACTGCCTCAACACCCGGCTGGTTCTGGCGTCTCTATCATCAATAACAACCATCCTGACGCACGAAGGCGAGTCTTCAGCTAGCTTATCGACCTGTTCAAGGTCCTACTCCTAGGGATCAGCGGCTGTCCTCAATAGGTTTCATCGTGGCGTAATTCCGATGGGGACCATGGCGTGACTGATCGAGAAACCAATTACAGGAGAGCAATTATGCTCGACTCGCTCTGTTACTGTGGATACTGTTATCGGTATGGATTCCACTCGTAGACAGTTTCACCATCATCTGTCTCGGAGGCTTGATAATTGACGGAGTGGTCCCAGCCACCATGTCGCCAGAGCTGATCGAACGTCTTCCGCATCACATCCGGGACATCGACATCTGGATTGTCGATTTGGACGCGATTCAACCGTATCTCGTCCTTGGTGAAAGGTCGCACATTGCTGGGTGGTCGGTTTGATCCACTTGGTCGGGAAAGTGTGTACCCCTCGGCACCCAGTATGCTGACGTACACATAGTAGGGCGGGTAGATGTCTGCTTCGTCAAACGTCCCGAGAGCAGTGTGGACGAAGTTCGCTATGAGTCGATCAATAGACGTCCGGAGTTGGGGGTTGTCGCTGGGATACAGAGCTGTGAAGATACCTTCAGTCCACCCGTCCCGATGGATAGCAGTGTATCGCTCCCTCTCGGTGCCATCATGGAAGCGTCGATTATTTTCGGTGATCTTCACCTTCGGTCGTGTTACAGCGTATGCATCACGTTTTTCGAACTGAGGTGGGTGGGGGAGGTCGCCTGCATACCGGTCGTGATGGTCGTCAACGGCTTCCTGAGGAATGACATGGACGACAACCAAGGCAGGGTCCTCGACAATTGTCCCATCGGGAGCTTGTCGGCGCTTCACACGATCCAGCAAATCCTCATAGAGATCATCTACTTCTGACTCAATGTCTACGAACGGTCGATTGGGGTCGACACGGAGGTGTTCCCGGATCAGATCGTTGTTCTCACGATCGCCCACCAAGCTGTTCCGGATTTTCGAGAAGTCCCAAACCGTCGTGGGGATTCCCCATTCCTCGTGGAGCTCCTCTTCAACCCGATCCCGTTTGGTTGTACTGGGGTCTTGTGTTGTGGCGAAAATGTAGAAGTCAAAGTCACGATCGAAGTTCTCAACAGCTGTTTCGATGTCGTCGTGGGCTTTCCCGACCCAATTGTCTTTCTGCACAGAGCAATGAAGGATCCCGTCTCGGTCACCATCTAGGAGGAAGGCGTCGCGACCGCCATCGGGACCGCTTGTCCCCGTTGGATCCACTGTGTACCCTTCCCGCTCCAATAAATCATGCATCAACCGCTCAAACCGGTCACTGCCTAGTGCTTGAAGAGCGACCTCAATTCGGCTGTTCGACATAGTTGTGTATCCTCTTTGTTTTGGTTAGTTGTATAGACTTCTTTGAGGATATCGACTTGAACGCTGTTTCCGAGCTGAAGACGCCGTTATATCCATTTGTAGGGCCATGGATCTACGGTATTCCCCTGCTGTAGCAGCTCTTCTCGTTCAGTCATACGTGGATGCTAACTCGGGGTGCACCTATTTGTTCGATCGGTAGAAATTTCCAATCAATTGGAATTGCTAACCCGACTACTATTCACACACCCCATTCTTCCCTCCTCAGATACATCAGATATCGCAGTCACCACAGAGCCGTCACGTTGGGAACATCAGCAATCTCAGATATGGCAGATATATCAGTATGGGAAGTCGGCCACCATTGAGCTATCTATCTCATTTTCAGACACCTCAGATATATCAGTTATCTCAGTTACACTACTTACGGACCAGCTATCAGTTATCTCAGATACCGTAGTGAGATGGCGTGTTTACGGGAATAGTGTTAGATGCGTCAGATGTCTCAGATACACCAGCTAGGTTTCTCCCGAGAACTTCTCAACCTGTCTTATCCCTCGATCAGTCTTCTCAGATACGTCAGATACAGCAGGTACGTCTGACAAACAATTATATCAGACGCCTCAGATACATAGGTCATATGACGCAGATAATCGCCATCTCAAATCAAGCAGGTGGGGTCGGAAAAACCACTACCACTATCAACCTCGGTGGTGCGCTCGCGAACCAAGGCCACGATGTCCTCCTCATCGATGCCGACCCGCAGGGAACCCTCACCGAAGGCACGGGCTTCCGTGACCTCTACGATCAGAAGATCCCATCTCTCCACCAAGTGATGGTCGAACCAACACGCACTGAGGAGATCAATGAGATTATCGAGCGTCACGACGAATTCGACGTCATTCCGTCCAACAAAGCAATGGACGGGCTCAAAGATATGCTCGTCACTCAGGTCGCAAACAGCGAAATGCGACTCAAAATTGCCGTCGACGAGCTTGACCACGACTATGATTTCATCCTCATTGACTGCCCGCCTGATCTCAGCCAAATCCTTGATAATGCCCTCCTCACCGCCGAACAAGTCCTCATTCCCGTCGAGCCAACCCGACGTTCCATCCGTGCGATCGAGAAGATGAACGAGGAGATTGCCTACCTCTCAAACAGTTTCCCAGGGCAAATCGACACCATCGATATCCTCGGGATTGTCATTAACGCCGTCGAGAGCGTCCAGAACAACGATACTAAGCAGATGATCGAGTTCTTCAATGACGCTCCATATGACGTCTTTCAGGTGCCTGAGCGCGTTGCCATCCGGCGTGCTTGGAACAACGGCGTTTCCATCTTCCTCCACGACGACGACGCGAAGACCGAGGACGCACGCGAAGCCTACACCGAGATCGCGAAAATGCTCGAACGTCACACTACGGGGGTGGAAGCATGAGCAGTAACGACGGCGACGATGACCTCGAGGAGCGGAAAAGCGACGTTTGGAGTATGGACGAAGTTCGAGGCGGCGGTACAGAGACGAAAGACACAGAAGATGCCTCAGATACAGCCGACGAAGAATCGGCATCCACTACGTCCGACACCGCAGAACCCGCAGATATCTCAGATGCCTCAGAAACGGGAGACACCTCAGATATATCTGGTGACGAACCCGCGTCCACTACGTCCGATAGCGGTAGCGACGAAGACACAGCAGATACGTCAGATACACCAGACACGTCAGATGAGATCGACGACACCGCTGTTGAAGCCGACGGAGAGACCGTCCGGCGGATGGCACTCGACGCAGACGCGAAGGGCCTTGTTGTTCGCGACCTTCACAACGTGAACGTCTACCTCTACGAGAGCGTCTATCAGGAGATGCGTGTGAAGTACAAGGAACTCGATACCGAGTATTTCGCCGCACACGGTGAAGATCTCTCGAAGAACAAGGACTTCTTCAACGCCGTCTTTCGGGCTGGGCTTCAGAGCCCTCAGCTGAAAGAAGAACTCGAGATCGACTGACTGCTCTCGTCGGATTTATTCCCCAAAAATCGAGAGAAGGAGCTCGTATTCCTCTGTTTCAGGTCTTAGCGTATCCGAACCCTACGTCACTGGACACCGGGTTCTTCTCCGAATAAGCCCTCAAGATCCTCTCGGATCTCCTCACGGCGATGCCGACGCTTCTCCGCTTCTGAGAGGTAGTTATCCAACACGACCTCCGCTGACTTCGACCCCTGCTCCTCAGCGACATCTGCAAACCGCTCGGCCACACGACGCACCGCCTCTCCGTACGCCGTGTACCAATATCGTCGCCCCATCTTTGGCGTTGGGACCTCCCCATCGACAGTCACTCCAGCGCGTTCTGCGAGGTTCTTGAATCGACGTCGAACCGTCGACGTCGATAGGTGCCCGCTCTCCGCAGATGAAGACGGGAACACAGCGCCCATCCAGTCGTCGCCCGCCTCCTCAACGACGGTGTCGATCCGTGCGGTTGCATCTTCAACACCCGTGAGGAGTGCGACCGTCCCGGGTCCGTTCTTCCGCTCACTCCCGAATTCGATGTACGGCCCAGCCTCCGTGTCGTCTTCTGGTGGGTCGAGAACTAGCTGATCAACGCGTAGCGACGCAACCTCGCTCGGTCGAAGCCCCCATCCGCAGACCCCAATCACGATGAGACGGTCGACCGGATCGGTGGCTGTCTGATAGAGTGTTCGTATCTGATCAGCCTCAAGAGCCTGATTGTCCCACTCAGGCGTCGAATCCCACCCAAAGCGACGTTCCAGCTGGTCGGTCGGGTTGTGACGTGCGCCTTTGAACGTCACCTGATAGGTGTAGAACTGCCGAACCTCCTGGACGTACTTCCGTCGCGACGCGTGCGTTGTCAGCGTATCCTCGCGGCGACGTAGAACGTCGAACGTATCCGCGACGCGATCCATCTCGTCGGCCCGCGCAGCGTCGTCGTGTAGCGGTCTGAGCAGATCATCGGTGGCATTGACGTCCTTGTATGTCCGGACGTACAGACGGAGCGCAGAGCGGCGTGTGGCGACCGTCGACTCCGCCCGTCCCTGCCGATCGCGCAGCTCGACGAGGTAGTCCTCGAGGGCTGCACGCGTCTCTTCGTCGTCGACGAAGTCAAACGGTCGCTCCTCCGGCTTGGACTCAACCGGAACGTCGATCTTCTCGTAGAAGTCACCCGGTGAGAGGTCGAATCGCCGCGAGAGATGTTTGATGAACCCTGGAAAGTGCGATTCGAGCCACGAATAGGTGGGGGTTTCGTGGTCAGGAGCGAGTCCCTCGGCGCGCATCTGTGGCGTGATCTCGTCGTGGTAGAAGGCCTCGGCGTCCTCGAGGTCCATCGTGCTGTAGCGTGGAGTGTCGGTCGTTTCGGTCATAGTGTTCGTGTAGTCGTCGCGGTCGGTGAGAGACTCGAGTGTGAGCGTGAGTGAAATCGCCAGCAGGAGCGGACGTACTCCGTGCGGTAGCGATTCTAAGTCTGGTGGTTTCGGTGGATAGAGTGTTTTGTTCGATTTATTTATAGGTTGTCCTCTACTGTTTTCCACACGAGAAAACGGTAACCGGACAAAAACTCCCAAAATAATACACGGCAGGAATAAATCGTATGTCGCTATATCTAAATCCAGACGGCCAAAGTCACGTTTTCGGGATCTCGATAGCTACAAACCACTAGCTCCATGATATATTGGGCAGGTTTTCTGCGCTGGTGCAGTGTTACACTCAATTTACTGCGTGGGTAGAATCGGTCGTTGTCGTGACTAATGTGACACACTGATAGCTCTCGCCGTCACGTCCCCCGGATTGCAATGGAAACAGAAACCACCCCGACGGTGGATGACGACGCCCCCGCCCTGGCGGGGGCGATCGTCCAGCATGCCGGAGCGGTCTGTGAGACTGCTGATCACCTCTGGCGGGTCCTCGGTCGCGTCTCGATCCCAACGGACGGTCTGACCGACGCCCGCCAGCAGGCGCAAGTCGCCAACGGCACTGAACCGATGGCGCGTGTCTACCTCTATCAGACGATCTACGACCTCGCCCAGAGCGAGGTCGCAGATCGATTGGAGGAACGTCCAGCACTCCTAAAAGAGCTAGACTTGGAGACGATACCGTCCCAACAAACCATTTCCTACGCGTGGGAGCAGTTCAGCGAGCAGACCACACTGACGCTAGACGCCGCAGCGACGGGTATCGCACGGGAGGCCGTTGACCATGGCGTTATCATGGAAGCACGCGTGCCGATCGTTTCCGACCAAGACGACAGTGACGAGGATGGGGACGAACCGACAGCAATGCGCGACCACGTCCGTGAACACGGCAGCAAGGTCGTCGAACTCGCCAGGCGGCACGCCTTCGGCGAGTTCGACTCCCACAGAGCCGCCAACAGAGTCTACGAGGACGAACAGATCCTCGATCTGTTCGCCTCGGCCTGTCTCACGCAAGGCAGTGCGCATTCAGAGGGGGAAGCTGGGTGGTTTCTCGACGAGAACGATGTCTGTGACGACTCGACGTTCCTGCGAGTGATCAAGCAGTTCGCAATGCCGGCTGATCAAGAGGTGCCCGTTTCACTCCAAGAGCTACAGATTGAAGACATCGTGGCGTTCACAGAGGTGTTCCGCGAGTCCCTCATGGACGCGTTCGATACAGCAACCGAGAACATCCTCCAGACGATCCGCTACGAAGATCCATTCGACGACCGCCACGTCGTGGCGGCCGTCGATTTCACGCACGTTCCGTACCACGTCTGGCCGTGGATCGATAAGGACGAAGAGATTCCGAAGGCGGCGTATCCACCGATGGTCAGCGGGTACATGGACGACGGTGAATTGAAGCACGGCTACACGTTCGCGACGATCACGATCGTCGGGAACGACGTCCCGATCATCCTGGGGATCGAGGGCGTCAAGGAACACTCCGAGTGGGAACCAGCCGACGCCCCAGCTGACTCGAAAGCAGACGTCGTTGGGCGTCTGCTTTCGAGAGCCCAGCAGTACGTCGATCTCGACGAAGTGCTGCTGGATCGTGGCTTCTACACGAGGCATGTTCGGGCCGAGATCGACGGTCGTGGCTTGCTGTACACGATGCCAGTGCCGAAGTACGAGCCAGATTACCGGGCGATCAAGCAGATCAAGAGCAAAGAGGGGGTTGACGCCGCTGTCAATCACGATGTCCCCGTCGGGATCGACGGCGACGTCGATCACACCGCCGAGTACCTGTACGTGCCAGCGACCAGTGACGACGCTGAAGGGAACTACGCCGTGTTCGTCACGAATCGCGATCACGTCGGTCCCGACGAGATCGTGCACGTGACGAATAGCTACAGCCGTCGCTGGGACATCGAAAACCAGTACAAGTCGGTGCAGTCGTACCTGCCAAAGACCTCCTCAAGGGATTACCGCATTCGGTTGTTCAACTTCACGTTCGCGGCGTTGTTGTACAACCTCTGGCGACTCACCGACTTTCTGGTGAAAGTCGGCATGGACCGTGAGATCCGATCGCCACCGGTCGTGACCGCCAGGACGTTCGTCCGGGCGGTCGGCCGCTCGCTCCGAGAGGGTGGCTAATCACGGGCAGTCATTCCTCGCGCTCGCCTGCGGCAAGCCGCAGGACTCGCGTGCTGACCGTGTTATCGGCTGTTGTCCCCCGCCCGAACTGTCTTGTTCCACCAGCTAGAGATTGACACATACAACGTCCTCCTCTATTGCTCAGATTCTGCCTCATTCGACCGATATTCGTTTGTAGCGCCTCTACATCCCGAAAACGTGCAAAGTTGAGGCTGGTCGTTTCAATGCATACGGTTCTCAAATTGCTTTGTAATCGAGAACGACTTCGCCAACAGAGCGATTGTCGCTCCCGTCGGAGACTAATAGTGCGGTTTCACCGACTCGGTTGATTCGAGTCTGTTGTTCCCCGTGAGATGACGGACTAGCGCATCAGTAACCTCTTCACGCTCATGGTGTACCCAATGTGATGCGTCAGGAAACATCTCTAACTGACCGTCTTCACAGTAGTCAAGGCTTTTTTCCGCCATCGAGGGGCGAAGTGCGATGTCATCTTCTCCCCAACAAATCAGCATCGGCTGGGTAACGGTGTCGCGTGATGAGCGTTCCGACCGACGGAATCCACGGTACCAGTTAATCCTCGGCTCAATGCCTGAATGCTGCCAAGCCGCTTTGTAGCGGTTAATCGTTTCTTCGTCGAATGTTCCTTCGTTCGAAGTTATTTCAAGCGAGTCTACCATATTGGCCATATCGTTCCGACGCAGCATCCACTCGGGGAGTTTCGGTACCTGATAGAACCAGACGTACCAGCTCCGGACGATTTGTTCGAGGCTAGACCGTAAGGTCTCTCGATACACCGTTGGGTGTGGTACGTTTAGAATTGAAAGATGGTCAACGACAGATGGATGGCGGAGTGCCACGTTCCAAGCGACGAACCCGCCGAAATCGTGTCCGACTACGTGGGCCGAGTCGCGTCCCTCGCTGTGGATCAATTCGCGCACGTCAGCGACTAATTTCGATTGTCGATAGGCATCAACCTCATCAGGTGCGTCGCTCAGATTACAGCCTCGCTGATCCGGAACAACCACACGAAAGCCGGTCTCAACGAGCGGACGGATCTGATCACGCCAGCCGTACCAGAAATCGGGATGTCCGTGCAGAAGGACAACTAGAGGTGCGTCGGAATCACCGGCAGTGACGACGTGTAACTGTACGCCGTTGATGTTACGATAGGTCGATTCGACATCGTGCCCACTGAGCAACGATGCATCAGTCTTTGTAACCGCCTCTGTGGTTATGGCTCTGGGTTTCGTCGTCGACATCGTGTTCCCGTGGAGGGAAATACGCGACAAAGCTGAATACGAGGACTGCCGCATCGGTGTGGCTGCTTATATATCCCGAAGCTTCTGCCTACTGTACGGTGGGAATCTCACCGACGCTACGATTAGTGAGAGAAGACCAAAATTAGTGAACGAGCTCGCTGAACACGCGTTCTTCAGCTTTCCGAAGGTGCTCACCGACTGTTCCGGGAGAAATCCCGACAATCTCGCTGATGTCTTCGAGTGACGCTTGGCGGGGTTCACGATAATATCCTAGATCAACTGCTGTCTCAAGCACTTCTTCCTGCCTCGGTGTAATCATCCTATTGAGCGATGATTTGTCGGAATCATAATCACCCATCTCAAGGACTTCGAACGTGAGTTGATCCATCTCCTCGGCGTATTCGTATAATTGACTGAACGTTTCGTCAGTTCCCAGGTAAGTGATTTTAAGATGATTATCGGACGTGAAGTGAATCGGGGTCTCGATAACCAGCAGTGATTCCTGTTGCAACTTAAGCGACTGGCGAACCGATTCTGTCGGTTCGAATTGGCTCACAGCCATCCACCGATCTTTGCCCGCGGTGAGGTAACTGATGACATAAGACGAGTCCTCCATAATCTGTTTGTACCGCTCCTTACTGCCGCTTGCCTCGGCAAACAGGAGGACAGTCTCATCATCAAGAAGCTCAAGATGATGGATAGCCCGCCGCCTGATCGACGGGTCATCCGTCAGTTCCTCTCCGAGTGGATGGAATGCCGCCCCTCCATCTGGTTTGACTAACGTAGTGAGGTATCGCATAGCGTCAACCAAAACTGCGCGCAGTAAAATACCTCGGTGATCGAGGTTTAAATCACACCACTGGTGAGGCAGCGTGGCTACGGAACTATACTGAGAACTGACAGCCGAAGGACGATGCAACAGCAACAGTCCTCGACCGCCAACCGACTCGTGGACGAGGCGGTCACAGCCCTCCCCGACGATGTCATCGTCAGCTGTGACTCACACCAGAACGCCCCCGCGCTCGTGATTCGAGCCGATCACGTCCAGAAGGCACTCTCGACGCTTCGCTCGGAAGTCGGATTTGACCACTGCTCGTGTGTAACCGCCCAAGAGTACGACGACCGCTTCGAGACAGTGTATCATCTTACCAGCTACGATGACCGGACGCGTGAGTTATCGGTCATCGTTCCGACGACGAAGGACAACCCGATCAGCGAGTCAGCTGCACCTGTCTACCGGACAGCGGAGTGGCACGAACGGGAGGCCTACGACCTCGTGGGTATCGAGTACGAAGACCATCCCGATCTCCGGCGCATTCTGCTCCCGCAGACGTGGCAAGGACACCCGCTCCAGAACGACTACGATCAGACCCAGTCGCAGATCGTGACGCTGCGCGAGCACGCCAACCCTCTTCAAGATGATACTCAGCAGGGAGACACGATGTTCCTCAACATCGGGCCCCACCATCCGTCGACCCACGGCGTGCTTCACCTTGAGGTGGTTCTCGACGGCGAACAGGTGGCCGATGTCGAGCCGGATATCGGGTATATTCATCGGTGTGAGGAACAGATGTGCCAGCAGGGAACCTACCGCCACCAGATTATGCCGTACCCCGACCGATGGGATTGGGGTGGGGCGGGCCTGCTCAACGAGTGGGCCTACGCCCGCGTCATCGAGGACCTAGCCGGTATCGAAGTCCCCGAGTATGCGCAGGTCATCCGGACGATGAGCGCCGAGCTGTCACGCATCCTCTCGCACTTGCTATTCACTGCGATGTATGCATTAGACGTCAGTGGCGAGTTCAACGCTACCTTCATGTACGGTTTCCGGGACCGGGAAATCGTTCAGGACTTCTTAGAGGATCTCACCGGCCAACGGATGATGTTCAACTACTTCCGGGTCGGCGGCGTCGTCTGGGACATCCCCGAACCCCGCGAGGAGTTCTTTGATAATGTGCGCTCTTTCATTGACGATCTTCCGCAGAAGCTCGACGAGTATCACGACCTGCTGACGAGCAATGAAGTCCTCCAGGTCCGTTGTGTCGACACCGGTAAGTTACTGCCGGAGGTTGCAAAGCAATACGGTTGCACGGGCCCGGTCGCTCGCGGCTCCGGCATCGACTACGATCTCAGACGAGACGACTCTTACGGCTACTACGACCGGCTAGAGTGGGACGTCGTCACTGAGGACGGGTGTGACAACTTTGCTCGCGTACTCGTCCGGCTGCGGGAGATCGAAGAATCGGCGTCCATCGTCGAACAGTGCGTCGACCTTCTCGAAGACTGGCCAAGAGAAGAACGTACGTGTCAAGCTAACGTTCCGCGGACACTGAAGCCGTCCGGCGAGTGCTACAGAGCCGTTGAGGGAGCCAAGGGGGAGCTCGGTATCTACATCCGCGCCGACGGCACCGAAACTCCCGCACGGTTCAAGATTCGCGGGCCGTCGTTCTCGAACCTGTCGGCGCTTCCACCGATGGCGAACGGCGAGTTCGTTGCTGACCTTGTTGCGACTCTCGGGAGTCTCGACACCATCATGGGGGAGGTGGACCGGTGACCATGACTGCCTCGATACTGTTGGGGACCGACGCCCACCAACAGGTGACCTGCATTGCCTGCGGCGAGACAGTCGCCCGCGAGGACGCCCGTGAGTACGACAAATGCGGTGACCGCTGGAGCCGCGAAGGAAAGGAGTTCGAGTACCTCTGTAAGCCCTGTTACCAGGATTGCTGTCACCAGAACCGGGACGGGCTGGAGGAAACCCTTATGGCGGCCAACGCCGGCCGAACCGACCGCAAAACGTTCCTCAGACAGTACTGCGAACTGACAGCCGACAACACTAATCCCAGTTGAGAAATTGAAATAGATGACTTCCAATCACCAACCTCACCGAAACGATACCGACCCCGCATCGAACCGACCGATGTCGGTCTCGGAGATAGAGGAATCGTACGCCGAGTACGCCGACCGAATGCATCGGTTTGAATGGCTCGACCGTCTCTTCATCGGCCGCTACCGGCAAGCACAATTCGGCGACGTTGACGGAAAAGTATTAGATGTCGCATGCGGTATCGGTACGAACTTCCGGTATCTGCCCGAGACAGTCGAGATCGTCGGGATCGACATCAGCCCGGAGATGCTGGCAAACGCTGAGAAGCGCCTCACCAAGTTAGGCATGGAAGGAACCCTTCGAGAGATGAACGCACAGGATCTGGAATTCCCCGACAACAGTTTCGATACAGTAATCTCCGCGCTGTCTACGTGCACGTTCCCCGACCCGATTGCTGCACTACGGGAAATGAACCGAGTCTGCAAGCCGGACGGGACGATCCACCTCGTCGAACACGGCCGGAGTGACGTGGGGGCGATTGCTCGATTTCAAGATTGGCGTGCCGATGCTCACTATGCGCAGAGCGGCTGCCGCTGGACGCAAGAACCACGCGAAGTTGTCGAATCGGCAGGACTCTCAGTCAAGGAAACGACAACGGGACTGTTCGGTGTGATCACTACCTTCGAGATAACTCCTGACCAAGGTGTCGAACAATGATCGAGTTCTCCTCTGGCGCGTTGCCATGGCTCGCCGCCGGAATCCTCCTACTGATCCTAGGTGTCCTGATCAAGTTCCGCGGGTGGCTGTTTCTCCTCGCAGGCTACGACGAATCTTCTTCCGTCCCAGACAACGTGGTACAGGACATAGCAGGGAACACCGTTCTCCGCGTCAGTATCGCCGCTCTCGTGGTCGGCGTCCTCATATCCGTGATGAACCCCCCGTCGTATCTCGACGTCCTAGTTGGAATCGTGATTGTACTGGACATGCTACGAATGATCTACCGATTGAACACGTGGTCACCACAGGCAGCCTAACACGATGGTGATAACTTCCCGACGGCCGGATGGATATGCTGTTCGCGCACCGTGGCGTCATCCCCCCGAATTGCTTTCCCGGTTTGACTCCTGCTCATCGCATAATGACTGATCTGCTGATCCACGACGCAATCGTCGTCACGGTAAACTCAGAGAATCAAATTCTCCAAAACGGCACCATTCGGGTGGCCGACGGAGCCATTTCGGCCGTCGAAACAACTGAGCCTGGAGACCGGGACTCGACTGCGGAGCACGTGATCGATGCTAGCGGCAAGGTCGTGATTCCCGGGCTTATTGACGCCCACCGCCACACCGATTTCACGCTCGTCCAAGGCTTGTTCAGCGACCTCGACGCCACTGAACTACTCAAAGAAGCTTTCGCGTTGTACCACACCGCTGAACCGACCTTTGGCGAATCGTTCTTCGACGCCGCGTGGCAACTCGCCTGCCTGCGT
Source organism: Halopenitus sp. H-Gu1 (assembly GCF_041821145.1). Lineage (NCBI taxonomy): Archaea > Methanobacteriati > Methanobacteriota > Halobacteria > Halobacteriales > Haloferacaceae > Halopenitus > Halopenitus sp. H-Gu1. The sequence goes on from NZ_JBGUBC010000028.1 coordinate 14,677, forward strand.
CAACTCACGCACGGCGTCACGACCGTCAACGCGATGGATTTCACGCCAGAGCTCGGAGCAGAAGCCATCGGCGAGAGCGGATTACGTGGTATGATCGGGCCGGAACTCGCAGATTTTCTTGACCCCGCGTCCGCTGATGAGCAACTCGTAGAGGCCCGGCGATTCATCGAAACGTGTCACGATACCTACGACGGGCGAGTCACCGCGAGTATCGCACCGGGTGGTGAAGCGGGTTGTTCGCGGGAACTCTGGGAAGGTGTAGCTGAACTTCGGGCCGACTATCCCGACTTGCGGCTCCATACTCACCTGTACGACTCCGCTGAAGCAAATACGATGGCGGCGGGCAGTGGTGCTGACGACCCGCTGGACTTGCTTGACCAGTTCGATCTCCTCGATGAGCGAACGCTGCTAACCCATTTGCTTCACGCGGATCGGGACGATGCACGACGGATCGCTGATGCCGGCGCGCACGTGCTTCACTGTCCAACCGTGTACAGTTACTTCCAAGCTGGGAGACAAACCTGGTTCCCGCTCCCGGCGCTCCAAGAGTTCGACACGAACGTCGTCATCGGCCTTGACGATCCGTTCTGGTTCGACTCCTGGGATCTCATTCAGGAAGCCAAACACGCCCGGTTACTAGCGAACTTCGAGTATGGAGCACAGCAATGGTCCTCGTACGACCTCCTCAAAATGCTCACCATCAAGGCCGCACGCGCACTCGGCCTCGACGACCAGATCGGGAGTCTCGAACCGGGAAAGCGTGCCGACCTCGTCGTCATCGACGTAGATACCCCGCGCCACCAACCGTACAGCAATCTCCCCTCAGTACTGATGAACACCGTCACCGCAGGCGACGTGGAGACAGTCGTCGTCAACGGTGAGATTCTGATGGAGGAACGGTCAGTCGAATCAATGGATGTCGAGAAGGTTCGCGCAGCCGCAACGCGGGAGCGAGAACGCCTCCAGACGCGTACCGGCTGGGAGACCTCCCTCGCCGGCAGTACGCCGCCAGACAACTCGATACTTCGACGCATCTCTGCACGACCCCTGCTGCGAGCGGTAACACAGTACGGCCGCGGCTTTCTCAACCAACACATTCGGTGATCAGAACTGTGACCAACTGCTCACCACGACCAGCTGACTTGGATTCTAAATGAAGAGCATCGGATCAACCGTCAGGGAGTGTTTTGGTGTCTCCCACTATAGCACAGTATCGAGCTATGTGGCTCTGTAGAATCCCCATTAGTTAGCCAGTATCTGTAGTAGAATAGCCGTTAGGTAGACCTGCGTATTGCTCGGACAGAAATCGAATGTTTTGACAGCTATTATAGAAAGTGCGAGGCGAAAACCCACGGCTTTACAGTAGTTGCTGAAGCAGGAGAGAGTCGATTATCGTCGCGGTCGTTGTTTCGATATGGTCGAGACAGCCGAGGCGAACCAGGTGAGTCGAGCAGCGTCATCGCTGCTGTTTTCGGAGCTTGACTTTGATGTCGCAGCTAACAGCACGTATCCGGGCGAAGACTTCCAACGAGTTCTCGCTCGGATCGCCTTCGACAACGAGTTTGCGAACGCTGGTGCGAAAGCCTACCAACTCGCTCGTGGTGAGGATGTAGACGTCGGAGCCCAGTCACGGAATCCACTGGCCAGAGCACTTTTGTACCATCTTCGCGGCCTTCCCGCGGACGCGGTCACCAATCAGTTCGACCGCGTCCGTGATGCCGTGCTCGACGAAGCTGCTCGCAACCGTCTGTTCACACGGCCCGTCGACGTTGCGATCGACGTTCATGACTGGCTGTACTACGGTGACAGCGAGACACCGCATGTCTCCCGGACTGATCCCGATCGAGGAACAGACTGCGCCTACAAGTTCGCCACCATCTGTATCGTTGATCCGAGCGTCCGATTCACGCTGGGCTGGGTAGCGCTGGACGGTGAGGATACCGACGAGTTGGCGGACGCGCTCTACCAGCTCATCTCTCAGGCCAGAGAATACGTCGATATCAATCGTGTCTACCTCGACCGTGGCTTCTATCGCGTCCATCTCGCGTTGGCGCTGGAAGAGCTAGGCGTCGAGTTCGTCATGCGTGCGCCACAGACGCGGAAGGTACAGCGATTCATCGCCGACCACGACGAAGATACGTTCGTCGCGGAGTACGAAATGGCGCGGTCGAACCCACCGACAGGCCGGACGACAGTCCGGCTCGTCGTTGTCCCGCATCGCTCCCGTGAGGACGATCACTTCTGCCTGGTCACCAACCGCGAGGTCACGCGTGACCTCGCCCAACCGCTGGCAGAAGCCTACCGTCGGCGGTGGGGTATCGAAACATCCTACCGAAAGGTCACGGAGTTTCTCCCGAGAACGTCCTCACCGACGTTCTCTGTCCGGTTGTTCTACTTTCTGTTTGCTGTGGCGCTCTACAATCTGTGGGTGTTAACGAACCTGCTACTCACACCAGACCGGGCGGTCGGGAGCACTCCCGTCCTCCCGACCGCCCTGTTTCAGCAGTTTCTCGGTCCAATTCCAGACGGGTAGCGTCTCACTCGGCGGCTGACTCGGGCGTGCCGGCCCGAGTCAGGACGCCGCTGGCTACTGGCGAGACTGTCAGAACAGTCCTCGTCAGAGGTTCTGGGCCGGCAGTCAGCACCGCTCTCCCCAGATGGTAACGTCGATCTTGAACAGAGCCGAGAACGCAACTCCTCTTCAGCAGTTCTCGCAGCCGAATCAGCAACTACTGTTTAGCCGTGGGATGAAGCCGACAACTGGGACTCAAACCACGCTACAGTAGCAGCCCGACTCTCCAACGTTTAAGAAACATCAGTACTACATATAAGATATGGAGGTGCGGCGTACCGTCCCCGTTGCACTCGACGTGGACAGCGACGACGCCGCACTCCTCGAAGAGACCGTAGACACCTTCCTCTGGTCGGCACAGTACGTCGTAGACCACGCTTTCCAAGGCGAGTACGTCACCACCAGCAAAACCACGCTGGACGACGAAACCTACGACGACGTGCGTGAGAAAACGGACGGATTCAACGGTGGACTGGTACAAGCCGCTCGGAACAAGGCCGCTGAAGCCTGCAAAAGCGTCGTCGCACGCTGGAAAAACGGCAAGAAAGCTTCGAAGCCGACGTTTACCAGTCCACACATCGTCTACGACCACCGAACCGCCACATTCCACGACAACTACGTGTCTCTCGCCACCACAGACGGTCGCATCGAAGCCGACTACGTACTGCCCGACGAGGATAGTGACACGCCGCACTCAGAGTACCGGTTTTCAGACGAATACGAAATCACGGGTGCGGAACTGCACTACCACGACGGCGGCTGGGTGCTTCACGTCCACTGCAAGAAGGAAGTGGAGTCAGGCACGTCGGAGAAGGCAGCTACTGGGAACGGAACGGTTCTTGGGGTTGACCTCGGCGTGAACAACCTCGCCGTCACCAGCACGGGCACGTTCTGGACGGGCAACGAGTTCGACCACTGGCGCAGAGAGTACGAGAATCGACGTGGCTCGCTCCAACAGTGCGGGACGCGGTGGGCACACGAGAACATCCAATCCGTTGGACGGAAGGAAGAAGGTCGGTTCACACAGACGCTCCACCGCATCAGCAACGAACTCGTTGCAGAAGCCCGAGAGAACGAGTGTTCTGTGATTGCGTTCGAGGATTTGACCGATATTCGTGAGCGGACTGGTGCGTCGTGGGGTCATAAGTGGGCGTTTGACCGACTCTACGAGTACGTTGAGTACAAGGCCGAAGAATACGGCATCTCCGTGGAGCAGGTTGACCCTGAGAACACGAGTCGGCGTTGCTCACACTGTGGGTTTACCCATCCCGATAACCGCGACGACGAGGAGTTCGAGTGTCTGAAGTGCGGGTACGAGAATCACGCCGACTACAACGCCGCGAAAAACATCGGCTTGCGGTATCTCCGTCGCAACCAAACAGGGGGCGACGGAGGCGCACCCTTGGGCGTGCGCTTGAACAGCGGGGCGCTGAAGGTGAACGGAGGCTATTCTCCTGCCGAGACATCGGCCAGAACGGGAGTCCACGCTGAATCCCACGGCTGAAGCCGTGGGTAGCTCAACGAAGAACTGTACTCATCAGGGCGAGGCAACTAGTGTTGAGTAGTGACGGCGACGCGCGGATCACAGCAGACTGTCTTCCGGTACATCGCACAACACCTCCACCATGATTGGCCGACGTACGATTCGACGCCACTCTACGACCGCAGCTCTCTAAGTGCAGTTGAGGAAGATATTCAGACGGTAGCGAGCGTCTAGTTCAAGCACAATGCACACGACTCGCTCACCGACTTCGTCTGTCGCCTTCCACTCGCGTATTTCGAGTTCGAGCCACACGACCGATACACGGAGTCGACGAGCTACGAAATGGACACCCTCTTTCGAGTGTTCGTACTGAAGGAACTCCACGGATGTGACCATGAGACAGTACTCGTCGAATTCCTTGATTGTCATCCCGGACTTCGCGAGCAACTCGGACTTGAGAGCATTCCGACTCAGTCGACGCTCTGGCGCAGTTGGCACGAGCGCTTCACAGCTGAGTTGCGTGAGACAGTCGAGACAGCCGCTCGGACAATCCTGATAAATGCCCAGAACGCAGGTGTGAGCGTTCCGCGTGGCCCGGACCGGACGCTCCCCCAGCGAGGGGACGACGCCGATGAGTCCAACTTAGACGGTCTGGCTGTACTGGAACAGGCGGAGGAGATCACTGTCCACGTCAAGCACGTCGTTTTCCCGGCGTTCTCGTTGGATCGTGGTGAAGGCTGTGAGATTCACGAGAACGCCTACTGGGATTTACAGACCTATCTCGGCCTTCGCGAGAACTTGGCTGCCAACGAGGGGGCTCGGAGCTTCATCTACGAGTCAACACGTGACCGGACACCACTCGGTCACGCTCATCGTGAGCATCTTCGAGAGCTCTCGATCGCAGAGATTCGCAAGATGTACCGCCACGCTGTGAAACGGTTACTGGATGAAGTCGCGGAGACGGAGGAGTTCTTCCGAGCGGGAATCGTCGCGATTGATATCACTGAAGCTGACCCGTTTACGGGTGATCGAACGGGCCACGAGGACGAAATCATTGGGACGAAAGAGAAGACCGACGAGTACGCCTACCAGTGGGCGACAGTCCAGCTGGTCGGCAACTCGGTTCCAATTGTGCTCGACGCTCGGCCAGTCCGACGAGGCGAGTCACGGAAGGCGATCGTCAAAGACCTACTCAACTCTGCCGAGGAGATGGTACACGTCGATAACGTGCTGATGGACCGGGAGTTCGATAGCCAGCACGTTCTGGAGATGATCAGCCAGCGCGGGCTGTCGTATGTCGTACCGAAGCGAATGCAAACCAGCGAAAAAGCGCAGGCAAAGCGGTTGCTCCGACGTGATCAGGACCGGTACGAGACCGACCGCAGGCTCCACCTCGGTAAGAACGAATGGCACGAAACGACGCTCATCGACCGCCGGAAAGAAGACTCAGAGCACGACGATCACCGGCAGTATTCGGTGTTCATGGCGAATAGAGGGAGTGGACACCTTACGGAATATGGCTACCGATGGGAGTTCGAGAGTGGCTACAGGTCTATCAAGCGTTTCATGGCTACCACGACATCGAAGAATTTCGGGCTGCGATTCTTCTATTTCGCGTTCGCGTGTCGGCTGTGCTCGATCTGGCGAGCCGTCGATTTGCTCGTGCAGGTCGAGTTGACCGGCAAGTATGAGCACTCGCCAATCGTGACGAACGCCGATACGCTGACGCTGCTGAAGAAGGAGACGGGAATCGGGTAGTGAGGTGATCTATTTGGGTAAGTCTACCGTCTGAGTGGCTACACTGCTGGAAGTCTCGAAAATTCGTGCATATGACTGTCAGTATACCAAGAGTGGTCGCTTGGAGAGACATCTGAGGCAGTTTTCGCTGACCGAATCGGTCATATTCACGCATCACAGGCCCGCTAAACCCGGTGTAGTCTCAACTTTCGACTCTCTATAGTAGTTGAGACTGGCCGTCTCAATGCATAAGATTGGATTCGACGGTTGAACGCCAATCGTTTTCCCCGCTACCCCCTTCGATTGAATTGTATCGATCGCCGAGCACGTCGCTCCGGCTGTGTGTACAGATACAACGTATGCCACTCGCTCAACTCCTCGAACAATACGTCAGTCTCGGTATCTTCGTTCTCGCTGCAGGGCTCAGCGTCCTCAGTTTCCTCGCATGGCGACGGGAACGTGATGTTCGTATGCGGATTGTCACGGTCGGGTACGCGATGTTCGCCGTCTACGGACTCATCGTGTTTCTCGAGTATCCACTGCTCCCGTATTTCCCGTACACCACGCTCGAACTGCTCGAACACGGGAGTGCAATCCTGATCCTCGGTGGCCTCTTAGCGTTTTTCGTCGCTTTGACGCGGGAGTGAGCAATGTCGGACCCGGATCTCGAACTGGCCTCTCGGCGGGAGATCTACCAGCGGATAGCCGATACGCCCGGGATTCACTTTCGCGCGCTCCTCGACGATCTTGAGTACGCACAAGGGACGCTCCAGTACCAGCTCAGGTGGCTCGCCGATAAGGACCTGATCGACGTCTCGGACGACGGAAAGTACACGCGGTACTATCCGGCTGCCGAGTTCGACGAAGCCGATCGAATAGTGATGAACGCGCTGCGCCGGGAATACAGTCGCCGCATCCTCGCACATCTTCTCACGGACGGTCCGCTTTCGACAACCGAACTCAGCGACCGCCTCGACAAGGCACAATCGACCGTCTCGTGGCATCTTTCGAAGCTCGCCGAGGCTGACCTCGTCACGAAAGAACGCGACGGCCGAAGTGTGGTCTACGAGGTCAGCGATCCTGACCAAGTCAGATACCTCTATACGGTTCACCAGCGCTCGTTCACTGACAAAGTCGTCGACCGGATTCTGGGGCTCTGGGACAGCTACTAACTCGGGGTCGAGTTTGACGGAATCCCTCGAAGCACTAACAGACGCAACAGCAGCACGTACACGAGAAACGCCACTGAGGGTCCCAGCAGAGGACGGATGAGTCCCGTCAGATCAGTCCCGATTGCGGCCGCGTGAATTGTCCCGAAGGCGAACCCAGCATACGCGAATGAGTGGACGACGCGTGGGCCCCAAGGGCGCTGGAAGCGTTTTGCGTCAGTAAAGCCAAGCACCGCGACGACAAGCATGAGCAGTGCCCCCGCACCTACGGCGATGCCGCCGAGAAAGTACGGCATCGAGTATGCCGGCGCTGGAACCTGTCCGGTGACGACGAACCACGCATCAAGGACACCGAGTCCCGCGTGTAGCAACGTGACGATTATCGCGAACACGGATAATTCGATATGGATTCGTTGAGCGGCCTCGTGGAGCATTCCAAACGAATCCGTGTTGTAGAGGATTCCCGTGAGAACTGCCAGATACAACGCCGGATACGTCACGAGTGCGGCACCTCGGTCGAGGAGCCAGACGAGTTGTGACATTACGATGCCCCTGTCGTTTCGACGACATCGGGACAGCCGTCCGTGTCCTGGAACCCATTTTTCGTTTCCGGTCGTGTCGGACACTTGTCAGCGGAGTCGTTGATGCCATCTCCATCGTAATCGGCTGGGGCCTGTCGCGTCGAAACGGTCTGATCGACGAGGTCGCTTTGTTTTTGTTCGGTCGCTTGGGCGGCACGCACGTCACCGATCTGCCAAAGAGCCGGGACAGCCACCACTAAGACGACCATCGCCACGACGGTGATTCGTTGCTTATGTGTCCAGGACATGTGTCTCAAAGCCCTCTGTCGTATGAAAGACGCCATCGTGGATGATGAGCGCCTCCAGACCCTCCCACTCTGATGCTAATTCGCGTGCCTTGGCAAGTGGAAGTGCCGCGAGGGTCGTCGCCAGGGCGTCGGCTTCCATACAGTCTCGGCGCGCCACGACGGTGACCGATTCATGGCGAGAGCCGAGCGATTCGGTGGTCGGATCGTAGACGTGGTCAGTGCCGTTTCGCGACCGTCGGTATCCGCCGGATGTTGCGACGTACCAGTCCGTGTCGAGGACCTTCAGCGGTGTGTTGTCACCGTACGGGCTCTCGATGGCGACCGGTCCCGTCGGTGGGGACATGTCACCGCCACCACTGACGAACCCACGTCGGCCGACGCCGTCGAGTGCTTCGCTGGCCCGATCAACGATGTACCCTTTGGCAAGGCCATTCAGGTCGAGTTCGACATCGGTCGTGATGTGAGATCCGCTGATTTGGACAGTTCCGGCATCAAACTCTGTTGGTAGCGTTTCATTGTCACCACGCAAGAACGTTTTGAGGTCGTGTTCGACGCGGCCCTGATGAATATCGAACACCCCCTCGGTCCGGTCGTTGTATTCCAGCCCACGGCGGACGATACGGGCGACGTGTTCGTTCATTACCTCCCCTTCACGATTGAGCTGGCTGACGGCACTCGCCGCATCGAAGGCGTTCAGCTGGGCTTCGAGTGATTCAGCCGTTTTTCGGGCCGCAGTTGCCCCAGCCTTGGCCCGAACGCCCGTCGCCTGAATCCGAAACGTCGTGTCGCAACACTCGAACTCGCGGTGGGTGTCCCCGAATCGTTCGTACACCGATGCGAGCGATCCCATCATCTCGGTCACTCGTCCTCTTCGTGTTCTTCGTCCTCGTGTTCCTCGTCGTCTTCATCCTCGTCGTCTTCTTCATACTCCTCGTGTTCTTCGTCCTCGTATCCGGACTGTGTCTGGACTGCTGGGGTGAACTCCTGATTCGGCGTCGGCGCATCCGCAGTAACCTGTTGTAAGGATTCTGACGCGGGCGTATCTGGTGAGTTAGGTTGCTCGCCAGCCTGCGCGAGACCGCCACCGGGTAGCGCGAGGGCCCCGGCGACACCAGCTGTGAGGAGCGCACCGACGAGCGTGAAGGCGACGAGTTTGTTTTTCGGGACGGGAACGCGCATGATTATCTACCCCTCGGTTCAGAACCACTATCTTCGACGTGTCGGTCGTTGCGTTCTGCCATTGCAGATAGAGGGTTGAAACAGCCTTAGTAAGGCGTTCGCGTCCAACCATCGAATTTTCGTACAGCTATCGAATCGGTTCAGAGCGCGAGGTGGATTCTGAGTATGTCTGTGACTTCGTTATTGAGCAGCTGCCACTACTGGTGATCCCCTGTTTGCTCTGCGTACGGAATGATTCGGCGGTTGTACGAGGATTCGATAGATGGACGCGAACGAACTTTTCGGCGTTGTATCTACGTATTTCTATGCAGACTCGTTTACAGCGAGCAAGTCTGGTCGTTGTACTCCTGCTAGTCGTTAGTGGAGTCGGCACTGTTCAAGCGGGGGCATCACCAGTAAATGGTGATCATGCAGTTGTGGAAAATCTCGACGCAACAGAACAGTCACTCCCTCCTGTTGCGGACGTGGATGAATTGGATGGTAAGGAAGAGGAAGGTGAAGATGCAGAGGATTCGGACGAAGATGAGACAGGCGCTAGTCTGATTGGAGATTGGTGGGGCCTTGGTGGCGAAGTGAATGAGGCTCCGTACATTGGTGTGGTTGAAGCTGGCGTTGTCTTTCTCGTCCTCGGTGTCCTTGGGTACAGTATTGTAAAGCGAAAGCGATTGCTGCCAGTGCAATACCGTCGGTATCAGTTACAAACACACCAGTGGGTCGTTCTCATCGGGACAGCACTAACGCTGCCACACTTCATTGCTGTCGAAGAGTGGGAAGGCCTCGGTCTCGCAGTTGCTGTCTTACTCGGCGTAGAGGTGGCGAGTGGCCTGTACGGTCGATATCTACATCGGCACGTCGTCCGGCTTGGACGAGGAGATGAGACACCGTCAGTCGTTGGCCGTGTGCTGACCGTCACCAAAGAGACTCTCTTTTCACGATGGCGACGAGTACACGTCTTGCTGACTGTTGTCACTGCTATCGTCCTCGTCCTCCACATTATCACTGCAATCGGTGACTGACCTTCTCGTGGTCTCGACTCAGCCTGATAGTAGAGGACTGGCAGCAAAGTTGGAATTGGCCCGTTTCGGACAGTGCCACACATCTTTCGATGGAGATGAGTCCGTACACGAGTCAGGGGTATGGAGTTCTAGTGGTCCCGAGTAACACTTCCCGCCGTGATGTCTTTCGACGAATCGCTCAACGCCCACACGTCGATTGGCCGGCCTACGACTCGACGCCACTGTACGACCAAAGTTCACTGACAGCGCTCACAGAGGATATCCGGACCGTCTCGGGGATCTGGTTCGAACACAGCGCTCACAACTCGGTTGAGGGGTTCGTCTGTCAGTATCCACTATCCTACGTGGAGTTCAATTCCCACGACCAGTACTCTGGTCCGACTCGATACGAGATGCCACAGCTCTTCAGGGCGTTCGTGCTGAAAGAGATACACGGCTGGAGCCACGAAACCGCGCTTGTCGAGTATCTCCGGCAGCACCCAGGACCCCGTCACTCGCTCGGGTTCGACTCCGTCCCCGACCAGTCGACACTCTGGCGCAGTTGGAACCAGCGCTTCAGTGCTGACCTCCGTGGGGCGGTCGAGAGGACGGCGCGGACGATTCTCAGCAACGCACAGAATGCCGGTGTTGCGATTCCTCGTGACCCGGAACCGAAGCTCCAGTACCACAACGACGAGTCTAGTGCGACCGATCCGGACGAACAGACTGTTTTGGAAGAAACAGCGAAGCTCACTGACCACGTCAGCCGTGTCGTCTTTCCGGCGTTCTCGCTGGACCGTGGCGAGAGCTGTGAGATCCACGAGAACGCCTACTGGGACTTACAGACGTATCTCGGACTCCGTGAGAGACTGGCTGCGAACGAAGGGGCTCGCAGTTTCGTACATGAATCCACTCGGGATCGGACACCGCTAGGCCACGCCCATCGGGAGCAAATTCGGGACCTCTCGATTGACCAAGTGCGGGAGATGTACCGGCAGGCCATCACTCGGCTCCTGAACGAAGTTGCGGAAACAGAGGAGTTCTTTCGAGCTGGAATCGTCGCGATCGATATTACCGAAGCTGACCCGTTCACCGGCGATAGAACGGGCCACAAAGACGAGATCATCGGGACAAAGGAGCAGACCGACGAGTACGCCTATCAGTGGGCGACGGTCCAGTTGGTCGGGAATGCCGTCCCGATTGTGCTGGACGCGCGCCCCGTCCGAAAGGGGGAGACACGATTGGAAATCGTCGAGGACTTGCTGGATTTGGCTGAGGACCTCGTCCACGTCGATAACGTGCTGATGGATCGGGAGTTCGATAGCCAGCACATCTTGGAGATGATCAGCCAGCGCGGGCTCTCCTACGTCGTTCCCAAGCGGATGCAGACCAGCGAGAAAGCCCAGGCCAAGCGATTGCTTCGACGTGATCAAGACCGCTACGAGACCGACCGGAAGCTCCACCTCGGCAAGAACGAATGGCACGAGACGACGCTGATCTACCGTCGGAAAGAAGACTCTGAGCACGACAACCACCGGCAGTACTCGGTGTTTATGACGAATTGCGGGAGCGGTCACCTCACAGAGTACGGGTTTCGGTGGGAGATCGAGAGCGGCTACAGGTCGATAAAGCGGTTTATGGCGGCGACGACGTCGAAGAATTTCGGGCTCCGATTCTTCTACTTCGCATTTGCGTGTCTCTTGTACTCGATTTGGCGAGCGGTCGATTTGCTCGTACAGGTCGCGTTGACTAGTGAGTACGAGCACTCACCCATTGTGACAGCCGACAATACGCTCACGCTGCTGAAGAAGGAGACCGGAATCGGATAGAGAGATACTCTGTCCGGGACAATCCGGATTCCTGAGTGGCAACACTGTCGGGAATCTTGGAAATTCACCGGTCTAGTTGGTAGTACGACACGAGAAGACTATCGAGAGTAGATCCGAAGCAGCTTCGCCTCGAAAATTCGCCCGAAACCACGCATCACAGTCCTGCTAAACCCGCTGTAGTCTCAACTTCCACCAGACGGCGCCGGGGCTCTGTGAGAGGAGTGAACAATATCCGTTGTCACGTCGCCGTGTTTTCACCGTCTGCCTCGACAACGTATATAGTAGTAGCAACTTATACTCCACTTGGAACGGAATGGCTGTACTGGACGACCTCTCCGGATTCGAGTTCGAGGACGTGATGGAAGACGTCTTCCGAAATCTCGGCTACGAGAACGTCCGCCAGGCCGATCGAACCGCCGACGAGGGCCGGGACGTCATCATGGAGGAGGTCGTCGACGGACAACGGCGCGCAATCATCGTCGAGTGCAAGCACACGGATACAGTCGGACGGCCGGTCGTGCAGAAATTACATTCGGCCATCGCGACGTTCGACTTCAAGGGGCCAAAGCAGGGGATGGTCGTCACAACCGGCCGGTTCACGAACCCGGCCCAGGAGTACGCAGAACGGCTCCAGCAGAACGTCGATCCCCATCCTATCGAGCTGCTCGACGGCGAGGACCTCCGGGAGATCGCCGATGAGATCGGCCTCGACCTCTACAACGGTCGAATCGAAATCCTCTGTGACGAAACACTCCGTCCCTACGATCCCGCGGCCGACGTCGACGCACCGGTCAAGGAAGCGTTCCGCGACATTGAGAACATTGAGGCCACCGACCTGCCGGCGCCACGCTCGGAGACGACATTTCGGCCGGTCGTGGCAGTCACCGCTGACACCAACGCGGTCTTCGAGACATCAGTCGGCGTCATCCACCGAATCAACGAACGGACGCGGTTTGTCGTTCACGCTGACCGCGGACATCCCCAGGTAGCTGACGACGACGTCGCGACGCTGGTCACCGAAAACCTGCACGCGACGGTCGACCTGGACACCGATCGATTCGGCGAGGTATTCGACGAGGTCAAGGAGCGCCGGTTTGGCCAGACGCAGACCGAGTACAAGGAGTGGGCCGTTGAGCGACTCCAGCAGCACCACACGACGACGGTCACCTATACCGGCGACAACAACGTCACGTACAACAAGACCTGCGAGCCGAACCGCTCGGATATCTCCGTCCAGTCGATCAAACCGGTGTACCTTCCCGAGGTTCGGCACACCATCGACCTCAAAGAGTACACCTATCCCTACGAATACTACGCGACGGGCCCGTCAAGAGTGACCGCCGAGGACGGAATCCATCGCTGCGTCCACTGCGAGACGAACGGCGTCGACGAGACGTACACCTACTGTCCCAACTGTGGAGCGATCGCCTGCGACAGCCACACCAAGACCGAACGGCTAAAGCAGGAACCGGTCTGTACGGGCTGTGCCGTAACTGAGCGGTTCGCGTTGAAGACGAAGTACTTCTACGACGAAGACAATCTCGAGGCCTTCCGTGAGGAGTACACCGATATGCCGATCCATGAGAAGGCGATGGAGAACAAACTCTTAGCTGGCGGGAGTGTGGTTGCGACGCTGCTAGTTGTCGTCGGGCTACTCGTCATCAGCGGTGTTATCTAGATTACGACGAGTCTCCAGATTGAGGAGCTCAAATAAATGCCAGCTGGGACCAATCCTCACCGGATAGTTTGTTATCCGACCATCCTTCCTTGTTTATCGATATACTCTTGGAGGCGACGATAGAGATCAGCGCAACTTGTAGAGGAATCTCGGTGGGAGGCAACCGACGAGAATGTTTCCCAATTACCAATCAAAACGAGTCGCTTCTTTGCACGAGTGAGTGCGACGTTCAATCGACGAGGCCCCTCATTAGGGAACGCCAGGAATCCGGAGTTGTTCCGGTCATTACTCACCGTGAAGGACACGATGATTACCTCCCGTTGACCTCCTTGGAAGGAGTCAATGGTTTGTACCTTGATGCTCTCTGCTTTGTCTGCATCAAATTCAGAAACCAGCTCACTCTCTACGAGGTCTCTCTGACCAGTGTAAGGCGTGATCACTCCAATGTCATTTGCATCAACCCCGGCGTTCAGTGACTTTTGAACTTGTGCAACAACGACTTCTGCTTCGTGTGGATTTGCACGTGAATTCCCTCGGTCGGATTCTGGGTTAGTTATGTCTATTCCAACTAATGGTTGTAACTC